>CANDNO010000004.1 GCA_947386115.1 uncultured Muribaculaceae bacterium | reverse complement strand
AGGAGAATGAGTTATTCCTATCTCAAAGTTTTGCACTTCGATTTGGAATCTTCAAGCTCAATAAGATCGCTATTCATCAGATGAGCGTACTTGAAAGCGGCGCTGACGATAGAAACCTGTTGAAATAGCCTCGCTAACTTAGCTTGCTACACAAAAAGTGGCAAGCACAGAAACTGCCATTCAGAGCCTCAAATCGTTGTTAATACATAGCAATAATATTGGAATGTGTTCTTATGGGGATGCATTGCGGGGTATTTTTTGTCCAAACGCGGCTAAAATGTTATTTTTGTACTATGAAATCAAATGCCGCTTTATCTAAACCGCGTGTGCTCGAACTGCTCGCTCCCGCACGCAACGCCGACATAGCCATCGCAGCCATCGACCATGGAGCCGATGCCGTATATATTGGGGCCGCTCACCATGGAGCCAGGCATGCAGCCGGGAACTCGCTCGATGATATCGCCAGGGTGGTGGAGTATGCCCATCGTTTCGACGCCCGGGTGTACGTGACCCTCAATACGCTTGTATATGACAATGAGACCGTAGCTGTAAAGCAGCTCGTCGATGAGTTATACCGTATAGGTGTCGACGCGCTGATAGTTCAGGATATGGCGTTGCTCGAGATGTCGTTGCCTCCTATCGCTCTGCATGCCAGCACTCAGTGTGACATACGCACACCCGAGCGTGCCCGCTTCCTGCAGGATGCAGGCTTCTCGCAGCTTGTGCTCGCACGCGAGCTTACTCTTGATGAAATCAAAGAGGTGAGAGCGGCTACCACAGTGCCGCTTGAGGCCTTTGTACACGGTGCGTTGTGTGTTAGCTACAGCGGCAACTGTCAGGCAAGTCAGGTCATCACGGGCCGTAGCGCCAATCGTGGTGAGTGTGCCCAGATGTGTCGTTTGCCCTACGATCTTATCGATGGCGACGGAAACCGTGTCATCGCAGGCAAACACCTGCTGTCGTTACGCGACATGAACCGCATAAAATGGCTCGGCGAAATGATTGATGCCGGTATCGACTCATTCAAGATCGAGGGGCGTCTCAAAGATATCGATTATGTCAAGACCGTTGTCAGCTCCTATAGTCAGGAACTCGACCGTATCGTGGCTTCACGGCCCGAGTTGACAAGGCGGTCAAAGGGTAGGGTGATGCGCACGTTCGAGGCAAGCCTTGCCGACTCGTTCAATCGCGGATATACCGACTATTTCCTGCACAATCGCCGCCCGTCGGTATCGATGGCATCGATTGATACACCCAAGAGTGCCGGCGTGCCTGTGGGCACAGTCAAGCGTGTGAACGGCAAGACGGTAGAGGTGAAAAGCGATGTGGAGTTTGCCAATGGCGACGGTCTTACATATTTCGACCGCAGCGGCAAACTGTGTGGCTTCAGAGTCAACCGAGCCGACGGTAATAAGCTGCAGTTGACGGCTCCGGCCGATCTTCGTCCCGGCACACGGCTCTTCCGCAATCATGATGCACGCCGTGAGGCCATGATGGCACGCACTACTGCCCGCCGCGTTCTTGACCTTGACATGGTGCTGAGGCCTGTCGGTAACGGTTCGCGCATAGCTCTCGATATCACATTGCACGAGATGCCTCGGTGCACGGCCACGGCAACTGCTGTTGTTGCCGACCCGTCGGCACTGGCACGTACCGACCAAACAGCCGCCCGCAGGGATGCGCTCGCCAAGCTGGGCGGAACATCCTACTCGCTATTGTCGCTCGATGACCGTCTCGGCCCCGACTTTTTTGTGCCGATGTCGGTTATCACATCCTTGCGTCGTGAGGCTCTCGGTGTTCTCGAGGTTGCACGCCGAGCATCATATTGCCGTGAAGTACGACGATATTCTACAGTCACGCCTGCGCTTGAGCATACCTCGCTTGATTATACTGATAATGTGGCTAATCGCCTTGCCGACAGGTTCTATCGTCGTGCAGGCGCTACAGAGATTGAACCGGCAATAGAGTGTGCCAAGCCCCGGCCCGGGACCCGCGTCATGCTCACCCGCTACTGCCTGCGCCGCGAACTCGACCGATGTCTCCGCACCCCCCAGGGCAGTCTGCTCAAGGGCCCGCTCAAGCTACGGGGCGCCGGTTTCGAATTCGACCTCAACTTCGACTGCGCCCGCTGCGAAATGTCCCTCCACACCCCCACGAAACAATCTTGATTTCAGGTTGGGGATGTGAAAAAGAAGTCGTATATTTGTAACCAAATATAAATACCAACAAACCTATATTTCACAATGAAAACTGAACGCATACTTGTTACCGGCGGCACGGGTTATATTGGCTCGCACACCGTTGTTGAATTGCAGCAGGCCGGTTATCCGGTAGTAATTATCGATAATCTGTCGAACAGCGACCGCGCTGTCCTCGACGGTATCGAGCGTATCACAGGCATTCGCCCCGATTTTGTCGAGGCCGACTGCACTGATCTCAATGCACTCAAAGACCTGTTTGCAAAGTATCCCGATATCAAAGGCATTATCAACTTTGCCGCCAGCAAGGCTGTGGGCGAGTCGATGCACAAGCCTATCCTCTATTACCGCAACAACCTCAACACGCTGATGAATCTGCTCGATCTTATGGAGCCCAACGGCGTGAAGGGTATCGTGTTCTCGTCGTCATGCACTGTATATGGCGAGCCCGACGTAAATCCCGTTACCGAGGAGTCGCCTATCAAGAAAGCCACTTCGCCCT
This sequence comes from uncultured Muribaculaceae bacterium, assembly GCA_947386115.1. GTDB lineage: Bacteria > Bacteroidota > Bacteroidia > Bacteroidales > Muribaculaceae > JAAVFS01. The sequence goes on along the minus strand of CANDNO010000004.1, from coordinate 61,983 downwards.
ACGGTAATACCAAGCAGATTTCGGAGGAGATCATTACCGACGTAATCAATGCCGGCGCATCGTTCAAGAGCGTTATCCTGCGCTATTTCAATCCGGTAGGCGCTCATCCTACTGCCGAGATTGGTGAGCTGCCCAATGGCGTTCCCCAGAACCTCATCCCTTACCTCACTCAGACCGCTATGGGTATCCGCAAGGAACTGAGCGTGTTTGGCGACGACTATAACACCCCCGACGGTTCTTGCATACGCGACTACATCGATGTTGTCGACCTTGCCAAGGCCCACGTTATCGCCGTTGAGCGCATGCTCCAGGACAAGAGCGAGGAGAAGATCGAGATATTCAACCTCGGCACCGGTCGTGGTGTATCGGTTCTCGAACTTATCGCAGCTTTCGAGCGCGCTACAGGCGTGAAGGTTCCCCACAAGATCGTAGGACGTCGTGCAGGCGACATTGAGAAAGTATGGGCCAACCCCGCCCGTGCCAATGATGTCCTTGGCTGGACTGCAGCTACTCCGCTCGACGACACCATGCGTTCGGCATGGGCATGGCAGTGCAAACTGCGTGAGCGCGGCATAATGTAAAAAAAGATTTTCAAGTGAGATTATTCGCCATACTTTTAGCCGCTTCAATGGCATTGACTTCATGCGCTCAGACTGCGCGTGAAGCTATGATTGTCGATCCATTGAAGTGTGCGGGCCTATACAAACCATATCCCGACAGCATCGGCGCTCAGTCGCCGGTGCCATCGGGATATATTCCTTTTTATGTGGGCCATTACGGCCGTCACGGTTCCCGGTATCTGGGTTCAGATGATGATTATTTTAATGTTTATAACTCGTTTACAGAGTCATTTCGTAATGGTAAACTCACTGAGGAAGGAAAACGCTTGTGGTTGAGCCTAAACCGGATAGTTTGGCAGGCCAAAGGCCGAGGCGGACAACTCGCGCCTCTCGGTTACCGACAGCATCGCGCGATAGCCGGGCGCATGTATAATGATTGTGCCGACGCATTTGACGATGACGCAAGGGTTACAGCCGTGTCGACAACCTATATGAGGTGTGCCCACTCAATGTTCGCGTTTGTCGAGAAACTGCGCGACCTCAACCCCGAGCTCGACATACCCATGGAGTCGGGCGAGCGCGAGATGGCGATACTCAGTCCGCTCAACAAGGAGGCGAAAGATATCAACAGGGACGGTCGTTTAGAGCCTCAAATCGAGAACTTTCGTTACTCGATGATTCATCCCGAGCGGTTTATGGCTGCGATTTTTACCGATCCCGACGACACCTCGCTGGACATATCGGCCAAGGATTTCATGTGGAAGATTTACATGATTGCCATCGATTTGCCCAATCTTGACACACAGGAGGACCTGTTCGGCTATTTTACCCCCGAGGAGCTGTTCGACCTGTGGCAGGGGTTCAACTACCGTTACTATACCTACCACTCGGTCAATCCCGATACCCACGGCATCTTCATCGAGAGTGTCAAACCACTGCTCAAAGATTTCGTCGATAAGGCCGACGAGTATATTGAAGGCGGCGAGCATGGCGCTACGCTACGTTTCGGTCATGACAGCAGTGTCATCCCGCTGGCGGGCCTGTTGCAGTTTCCGGTTGCTTCGGGACGTGAGAGCAATCCCGCCGAACTTTACAAAACCTATGCCGACTGGCGCGTGTCGCCCATGGCATCAAACATACAGATGCGGCTGTACCGCAACAAAAAAGGTGATATCATAGCTAAGTTTATGCTCAACGAGCAGGACATGCCGCTCCCCGATACACCTACCGACATTTATCCATATTATCGATGGAGCGATGCCCGCGCGACACTGCAACGGCTCCTTGACACTCCATGTAATTAATACCAAGAATATTATAACGATGAATCGCATCGGCAAACTATATTTTCGTTACGGCACAATGGGCTCGGCCAAAACGGCTCTGCTCCTGACAACCGCCTACAACTTTGAGGAGCGAGGCATGCATTATAAGTGTCTCAAACCTGTAATTGATACCCGCGACAGCAAGAATGTGATAAAGTCGCGCATAGGAATCGAGCGTGAATGTGACTGGATATATCACGACACCGACCTCTACCGTTACGCCAAAGAGCTATTTGAGCACACGGGCAAGATGGTCGACTGGTTTCTCATCGACGAAGCACAGTTTCTCACAGCCGAGCAGGTCGATCAGCTTTCAAGAGTGGTCGATGATTTCGGCTGCAACGTAATTTGCTATGGACTGAGAACCGATTTCCAGTCCCGATTGTTTGAAGGTTCAAGGAGATTGTTTGAGATAGCCGATACTATCGACGAGGTGAAGTCGACCTGCACCTGTGGCCACAAGACCATTGTCAATGCCCGTATCGATGCCGCCGGCGACTTTGTTGTGGAAGGCGCCCAGGTTGAGATAGGCGGCGATGAACGTTATATCGCCGTGTGCCGCAAATGCTGGCGCAACAAGCGTATCGAGCAGTCTTCACGCGATATCCTTCCTTTTATCTGAACTGTCGGCGCTGTTCAAGATCGACTGTTCTAAAAATTCAGCACGCTATGAAAAAAATATTTACACTGCTCTTTTTGCTTGTGACGCTGCAAATGGTTGTGGCTCAGGAATCCTACACGCCTTCGGTCGAGACTTTGCGATACAAGGTGATGTTCAAGTGGGGCTTTATTCAGAAACAGGCCGGCACGGTGACGCTTGCCACACACACGTTTGACAACGGATATTTCAAGTCGACGCTCGTAGGGCGCTCCGCCACGTGGGCCGACAAGTTCTACAGCGTGCGTGATACCCTCATGGGTACCATCATGCAGGGATCGCTCGAGCCGGTATATTACGAGAAAATCGCACGCGAGGGGGGCGAGTTCAAGCGCGACGTCATCGAGTATGACCGCTCAACCGATGAGGTGATAGGCAACTGCCACCGCTGGCGCGAGCATAAGAAAAACAAAGAGATAGTCCACAGCACCGTAAGCATAAGCGGTACCGGCACCACGCTCGATATGTTGAGCTCGTTCTACTATATGCGCCATATCGACTACCCGTCGATGACACCGGGGCAGAGTGTGACAACCAACATCTTCTCAGGTACCAAGAAAGAGACGCTTAAGATTACCTACCATGGTCTCAAGGACGTGGAGGTCGACGGCAAAAAGCATACATGTTATTATATTAAGTTCACTTTCACCTCGGGCAACGGCAAGAAGAGCAGCGACGATATGTCGGCCTGGATTTCGACCGACAGCAACCGTATCCCTATGATGCTCATGGGCAATCTGCCGGTAGGATCGATCCGATGCTATTACATGCCTTGAGGCACCCAATTGTAAATCAATCAAGCATTATATATAACCATGGAAAACCGTATCATTGAATGTGTCCCCAATTTCAGCGAGGGACGCGACATGTCAATAATCAAGAGTATAACCGACTCGATCGAGGCTGTCGAGGGAGTAAAACTTCTCGATGTCGATCCCGGTGCCGCCACCAATCGCACGGTAGTGACATTTGTAGGCTCGCCCGAGGCAGTAGTAGAAGCCGCCTTCAAGTCGGTGGCCAAAGCTGCCGAACTCATCGACATGAGCAAGCATCACGGCGCTCACCCGCGCATGGGAGCCACCGACGTGTTGCCGCTCATACCTGTATCGGGAATCACACTCGAGGAGTGTGCCGAGCTCGCCAGAAAGCTGGCCGAGCGTATATCGACCGAGCTCAATATCCCTACATATTGCTACGAGGCTGCGGCCTTTACCCCTGAGCGTAAGAATCTCGCAGTATGCCGCGAAGGCGAATACGAGGCGTTGCCCGAGAAGATGTCGACACCCGGCAAGGAACCCGATTTCGGCAAGCGCCCGTTTGACAGCGAGGCTGCCCGCACTGGTGCAACTGTAGTTGGTGCCCGCGATTTTCTCATTGCAGTAAATTTCAATCTTAATACAACATCTACCCGCCGTGCCAACGCGATCGCGTTTGACGTGCGCGAGAAAGGCCGCCCCGCACGCGAGGGGGGCAAACTCACCGGCAAGCCGCTCAAGGATGCCGACGGCAAGCCTGTGATGATACCCGGTACGCTCAAGGGTACGAAGGCAATAGGCTGGTATATCGATGAATACGGTATTGCCCAGGTGTCGATGAATATTACCGACACCCGCGTTACTCCGCTGCACGTAGCCTTTGACGAGGTGTGCCGTGCTGCCGCTGATCGTGGCCTGCGTGTCACAGGCACCGAAATCGTAGGCCTTGTGCCTAAAAAGACTCTGGTCGATGCCGGCAAATATTTCCTTGCCAAGCAGCAGCGTTCGCTTGGAATACCCGAAGCCGAAATCGTGCGCATGGCAGTACGTAGCATGGGACTCGACGAGTTGAAACCCTTCGATCCCGGCGAGAAAGTGATAGAATACATGCTCGAGGCCGAGGACGGTGAGAAGAATCGCCTTGTCGATATGACCTGCCGCAAGTTTGCCGAGACAACGGCAAGCGAGGCTCCTGCTCCCGGCGGTGGCTCGGTAGCCGCCTACATGGGTGCTCTTGGTGCCGCCCTTGGTACTATGGTTGCCAATCTGTCGGCCCACAAGCCCGGCTGGGATGACCGCTGGCGTGAATTCTCAGATTGTGCCGAGCGTGGTCAGGCTCTGATGCAGAAACTGCTGGCCCTCGTCGACGAGGACACCGAAGCGTTCAACCGCATCATGGCCGTGTTTGCCATGCCTAAGGGTACCGAGGCCGAAAAAGCCGCCCGAGCCGAGGCACTCGAAAACGCTACACTGTATGCGACACATGTGCCGCTGCGCACTGCCGAGACTGCAGCCGAGGCGTTCCCTCTGCTGCTTGAGATGGCACGCAAGGGCAACCCCGCTTCGGCAAGCGATGCCGGAGTAGGTGCTTTGGCCGCCCGCGCTGCCGTGCGCGGAGCGCTCCTCAATGTAAAGATCAACGCAGCCTCGCTCAAAGACCGTGATGAAGCCGCACGCCTTGTAGCCCGCGGAGAGGCTGTCGCCGCCGTGGCCGAACAATGCGAGACCGAGATAATGAAAGTAGTGGAAGATATTATAAACTCCTAATCATGACCAGTCAACAGTTTAAAGATGCCATACGCGCCGGTATTCCCGAGGTATTGCCGGCTCCGAAACCTTACGATCCCGAGGTGAACCACGCGCCGCGCCGCAAAGAAATTTTGAGCGCCGACGAGAAACGTCTCGCTATTAAGAATGCGTTGCGCTACTTCGACCCGAAGCATCACGCCGAGTTGGCTCCGGAGTTTGCCGAGGAGCTGAAAACCTACGGGCGTATATATATGTATCGTTTCCGTCCCGACTACGAGATGTATGCCCGCAGTATCGACGAATACCCCGCACGCTCCCGACAGGCTGCCGCAATCATGCTCATGATCCAGAACAACCTTGATCCCCGCGTGGCACAGCATCCTCACGAACTCATTACTTACGGTGGCAATGGCGCCGTGTTCCAGAACTGGGCACAATATCTTCTCACAATGAAATATCTGAGCGAGATGACCGACGACCAGACGCTCGTTATGTACTCTGGCCATCCGTTGGGACTCTTTCCGTCACATCCCGGTGCACCCCGCGTGGTAGTCACCAACGGCATGGTCATCCCCAACTATTCCAAGCCCGACGACTGGGAGCGTTTCAACGCTCTCGGTGTGAGCCAGTATGGCCAGATGACAGCCGGTTCGTATATGTACATAGGTCCGCAGGGCATCGTCCACGGCACGACAATTACCGTGCTCAATGCCGGTCGCCGCAAGATGAAACCGGGCGCAAAAGACCTTGGCGGCATCCTGTTCGTTACCGCCGGCCTCGGTGGCATGTCGGGCGCACAGCCCAAGGCCGGTAACATTGCCGGCGTCGTTACAATCGTGGCCGAGATCAATCCCAAGGCGGTGGATAAACGCCATGCCCAGGGTTGGGTCGACGAGGTGTACACATCGCTCGACGAGTTGATCGCCCGTGCCCGTCGCGCCCGTGCCGATCGTGAAGCTGTTTCGCTCGCTTATCAAGGCAATGTCGTTGACCTGTGGGAGCGACTCGCTCTTGAGGAAGACCTTGAAGTGGAATTGGGTTCGGACCAGACTTCGTTGCATAACCCCTGGGCCGGTGGATATTATCCCGTAGGACTGTCGCTCGAGGAGTCGAAGGCTATGATGGCCGACAATCCCGACGAGTTCAAACGTCGTGTTCAGGAGTCACTGCGCCGGCAGGTCGCTGCAATAAACAAACTCTCGGCCCGTGGAATGTATTTCTTTGACTATGGCAATGCGTTCCTCCTTGAGTCATCGCGTGCCGGTGCCGATGTCATGGCCGGCGATGGCAAAAAATTCCGCTACCCCTCGTATGTCGAGGATATCATGGGCCCGATGTTCTTCGATTACGGTTTTGGTCCTTTCCGCTGGGTATGTACCTCTGGCAGCGAGGCCGATCTTGCCGCTACCGACCGCATCGCAGCCCGTGTGCTTGAGGAGATAAGGTCGACGGCACCTGCCGATATCGCCGGACAGCTCGACGATAATATCCACTGGATCAAGGAGGCTGCCGCAAACCACCTTGTGGTGGGTTCGCAGGCTCGCATACTCTATGCCGATGCCGAGGGACGCACTAAGATTGCGCTTGCCTTCAACGAGGCTATCCGCAACGGTGAAATCTCGGCTCCGGTGGTTCTGGGCCGTGACCATCATGACGTGTCGGGTACCGATTCACCATTCCGCGAGACATCCAACATCTATGACGGCTCGCGTTTTACTGCCGATATGGCTGTGCAGAATGTCATAGGCGATTCGTTCCGCGGCGCTACCTGGGTTTCGATTCACAACGGCGGCGGAGTAGGCTGGGGCGAAGTGATGAACGGTGGCTTCGGCATGGTGATTGACGGTAGCGAGGATGCTGACCGTCGCATCGCAAGCATGCTCCCCTGGGACGTGTGCAACGGCATAAGCCGTCGCAGCTGGGCGCGTAATCCCGGTGCCGGCGATGCCATACGCCGTGAAATGGAGCGCAACCCGTTGCTCAGAGTAACGCTACCCAATATCCCCGAAGAAGCCATACTTGACAATCTGTTTTAGATATTACCTTATATTATTATGATAAACCATGAAATTTCGGCTCAGTGGCTCACTATCGAGAAAGTGGGCGAAATACTGAGAACAGGAGCGCATCTGTCGCTTAGCGAGGATGCCCGACATCGCATCACGGCGTGCCGTGAGTATCTTGACCATAAAATTGAGTCGCACACCGAGCCTGTCTATGGCATCAACACCGGTTTCGGCTCGCTGTGCAATATTTCAATCAACAAGGATGACCTGTCACAGTTGCAGAAGAATCTGGTTATGTCTCATGCCTGTGGCCTTGGCGACCGTGTAAGCCCTATGGTTGTCAAACTGATGCTTCTGCTTAAGATACAGTCGCTTTCCTACGGGAACTCGGGCGTGCAGCTCGTAACCGTCGAGCGCCTTATCGATTTCTATAATAATGATGTACTGCCAGTCGTCTATTCCCAGGGCTCGCTTGGAGCGTCGGGCGACCTGGCTCCTCTTGCCAATCTTTCGCTCCCGCTTTTGGGGCTCGGAGATGTGCTTTTTGAAGGGGAGATACGTCCGGCAGCCGAGGTCCTGTCCCGTTTCGGATGGGAACCTGTCGTGCTTGGCTCGAAAGAGGGGCTTGCGCTGCTCAACGGCACGCAGTTCATGAGTGCTCATGGCGTATGGGCTATCCTGCAGACACGCCGTCTTGTAGAAAAAGCCGACGAAATCGCAGCCATGTCGCTTGACGCGTTCGACGGCCGTATCGAGCCGTTCGGACCGCAGGTCAACGAGGTGCGCAACCACCGCGGACAGATAGACGTAGCCGCTCACATGCGACTGCTCCTTGAGGGTAGCCAGCTCATCGCGCGTCACAAAGAGCACGTGCAGGACTGCTACTCGTTCAGGTGCATACCGCAGGTTCACGGAGCCGTGCGCGATACACTCACCTACGTGGGCAGTGTGCTTGAAAAGGAGATAAACAGCCCCACCGATAATCCTACCATTTTCCCTGAAGACGATATCATAGTTTCGGCCGGAAACTTCCACGGCGAGCCAATCGCTATGCCTATGGATTTTCTTGCGGTAGCTCTCACCGAGCTGTCGAGCATATCGGAGCGCCGTATTTACAAGCTCATTAGCGGCACTCGAGGTCTCCCCTCGTTCCTCGTGGCGCGTCCGGGTCTTAACAGCGGTTTCATGATTCCGCAATATGCGGCCGCCTCGGTTGTAAACCAGAGCAAAGGTCTGTGCTGGCCTACAAGCTGCGACTCGATACCGTCGTCGCAGGGTCAGGAAGACCACGTGTCGATGGGTGCCAACGCGGCAACGAAACTGCTGCGTGTGGTCGACAATACCCGCCGTGTGCTTGCCATCGAGCTGATGAACGCCGCTCAGGCACTCGAGTTCCGTCGCCCGGCCCACTCGTCGCCCGCCATCGAGGCCCTGTTTGCCGATTATCGTGACGAGGTACCCTTTGTCGATGTTGACACTGTGATGTACCCGTTGATTGACAAATCGATAAAGTTCCTTGAAAAATGTTTGTATTAAACATAAAGTCGCTTGAAGGTATTCTGCCGCGCGAGGTCAACCGCCTCGCCGGCAGTGATATGGCGACAAAGATGTCTTCGCTGCAGGATGCGTGGCTAAGTGTTGGCGACGATGGTCGTGTCGAGGCTTTCGGCCTGATGGCCGACCTCGATCCGTCGGCACTCGCAGGTCATGCCATAGTAGATGCTGCTGGCGGACTCGTCATCCCGGCTTTCTGTGACTCGCACACACACATCGTGTATGCCGGAAGTCGCGAAATGGAGTTTGAGGATAAAATAAGAGGTTTGAGCTATGAGGAGATTGCCCGCCGTGGAGGTGGAATACTCAATTCGGCCGCACGTCTCGCCGTGGAATCGGAGGATGCTCTTTTTGATGCTGCCCTGTCACGGGCCCGCGACATGATGTCGAAAGGCACCGGGGCAATGGAGGTGAAAAGCGGCTATGGTCTGAGCACCGCCGCCGAGCTGAAAATGCTGCGTGTTGCCGCGAGATTGTCTGAGGCCGTTCCTGCCAGGGTAGCGATAACGTTTCTCGGAGCACATGCCGTTCCGGCCGATTATCGCGGACGACAGTCGGAATATGTCGACTATCTCATTGCCGACATGTTGCCCGCAGTCGCTGCCGAGGGACTGGCACAGTATGTCGATGTATTCTGTGACCGCGGTTTCTTTACCGTCGACGAGACTTCGCGCATACTCGATGCCGCATCTCGCTACGGCATGAAACCTAAGATTCATGCCAACGAGCTCGACTGCTCGGGTGGCGTGCAGGTAGGCGTGGCCCACAACGCAGTGTCGGTCGACCATCTCGAGCGCATGGGCGATGAGGAGATAGAAGTGTTGCGAGGTTCCGATACTGTGGCTACGATGTTGCCCGGGGCGTCATTCTTCCTCGGAATGCCTTATGCTCCGGCCCGCAAGGCTGTCGATGCCGGTCTCACGGTTGCTCTTGCCAGCGATTACAACCCCGGTTCATCACCCTCGGGCGATATGCGCATGGTAATGGCTCTGGGATGTATAAAGATGAAACTGACTCCGGTCGAGGCACTTGCTGCGACTACCATTAACGGTGCCGCAGCGATGGAACTCTCAGAGTCTACGGGAGCAATAACGCCCGGGCGAGATGCATCATTTATCATCACCCGCCCCATGCCCTCGCTCACCTACATACCCTATGCCTACACCGAGCCGTTCATAAGCAAAGTCTTTATACGTGGGCGCGCCATCTGAGCAACCCGGTGGCATTTATTAATTATGATTACGATACCTTGTATAATACCCTATACAAGGTATTGATTTACTCGTGGGAAATGCCGACCTTTGTAGCTCGATAAAATGGTTCTAAATGTTACTGTCTGAGCTGAAATCCGGCGATAAAGCCGTTGTTGTCAAGATTCATGGTCATGGCGCGTTTCGTAAACGCGTTATGGAGATGGGATTTGTGAGAGGTCGCCAAGTCACCGCCATCCTCTCGGCCCCTTTACGCGACCCTGTTAAATACAGTCTTATGGGCTATGAGGTTTCGCTAAGGCGCAGTGAGGCCGAGCACATCGAGGTATTGCCATTCGATGATGCACAGCAGGTGGGAGGAATGTCGGGCAGCACGGTAGTGAGCGATTTCGATCCTGAACAGATATCTGATTTCAGCGGTCGTTCCCACACCATTAATGTAGCGCTAATAGGCAACCCCAACTGTGGCAAGACCTCGTTGTTCAACATAGCGTCGGGGGCATCGGAGCATGTCGGTAATTATAGTGGTGTGACAGTAGATGCCAAGAAGGGCTCGTTTGAGTACAAGGGGTATCGTTTCAACCTCATCGACCTCCCGGGCACTTACTCACTGTCAGCCTACTCGCCCGAGGAGCTGTACGTGCGCCGTTATCTCAACGACGAGCACCCCGATGTGATACTCAATGTGGTCGATGCCAGCAACCTCGAGCGTAATCTTTATTTGACAACCGAGCTCATCGACATGGACCATGCCATGGTCATTGCGCTCAACATGTACGACGAGTTGCTGCGTGGCGGCAACAAACTCGACTATACCAATCTCGGCCGCATGATAGGTGTGCCCATCGTTCCTACGACGGCACGCACTGGGCAGGGAATCAACAAGTTGTTTGATACGATTATTGAAGTCTACGAGGGTGTCAACGAGCAGGTGCGTCATGTGCACGTCTCGCTCGGCAGCGATGTCGAAACTGCGCTGAACACTATCAAGGACGAGATCAAACAGGACGATAACAAATTGTTGCACTTCGCTCCGCGTTATCTTGCCATCAAACTTCTCGAGCGTGACAGCGAGGTGGAGCAGATGGTGAAAGAGCTGAAAACGGCCGATCATATCATAGCCACGCGCGATAAACTCACAGCGCGTGTCGAGCAGATTCACAAAGAGGATATAACCTCGCTTGTAGCCAATGAAAAGTACGGCTTCATAGCCGGCGCGCTTGCCGAGACGATGGACCGCAGCGAGGCTACCAAGGTGTCGTCGACACAGATTATCGATACGTTTGTTACAAACAAGCTGTTCGGATTCCCGATTTTCATCGCTATAATGCTGTTCATGTTCTGGATGACGTTTGCCATAGGACAGTACCCCCAGGGATGGATAGAAGCGGGTGTCGAATGGCTTAGCGCGCTGGTCTCTGACTATATGTCGCCCGGCCCGCTCAAAGACCTCATAGCCGATGGTGTGATAGGTGGCGTGGGAGGCGTGATAGTGTTCCTGCCCAACATCCTGATACTGTATTTCTTCATATCGTTTATGGAGGATTCGGGCTATATGGCGCGAGCGGCATTTATCATGGACAGGCTCATGCACCGAATCGGCCTGCATGGCAAGTCGTTCATTCCGCTAATGATGGGATTCGGCTGCAACGTTCCGGCCATTATGGCATCGAGAGCCATCGAGAGCCGTTCGAGCCGTATCATAACGGTTCTGATCAATCCCTTCATGTCGTGTGCGGCAAGGCTACCTATCTATGTGCTGCTCGTGGGGATGTTTTTCCCCAACCACGCGGCGCTCATGTTCCTGTTGCTGTATATCCTCGGGGTGGTCATGGCGATAGTGACCGCGAGGTTGTTGCGACGGTTCTGGTTCAAGAAAGATGAGACTCCGTTTGTGATGGAGCTCCCGCCATACCGTATGCCCACACTCAAGGCCACCGTGCGCCACATGTGGGGCAAGGGCAAGGAGTACCTTAAGAAAATGGGTGGTATAATCCTTGTGGGAAGCATCGTGATATGGGCTCTCAATTATTTCCCGCTCAACAACAACGAGGTGGAGCAGGTGCAGGATGAAGTAACACTCGAAGCTGTGGCCGGGGTTGATGAGCCGGTCGATGACAGTGCTATCGATCCCGAGAAGGATTCTTATCTCGAGATGATAGGCAAATACATTAATCCGGTGATGAAACCGCTCGGTTTCGAGTGGCGTACAACCATCGCCGCGCTTGCCGGACTGCCTGCAAAGGAAATCGTCGTCTCGACTCTCGGAGTCCTGTATACCGGCGACGAGGAGGCCGACGATGCCGCGCTGAGCTCGCGCCTTGAGGCCTCGGGCGATTTTGATGCCGCCAGTGCCCTCAGTTTCATGGTGTTCATACTGTTATACTGCCCGTGTATAGCCACAGTGACAGCTATTGCCAGGGAAACCGGCTCGTGGAAATACGGGGCTTTCTCGGTCATCTACAACACCGCGCTGGCATGGATTGTAGCCCTCGCGGTGTTTCACATAGCGTTGTTGTTCTGATTTAGAACCGGTTCTTACTCGAACGTGATCACGCGCGACGATTGTCCGCGCAGGTATTCGGCGGCTGTCATAGGGCGTTTCCCCGATGGCTGCAGGCGCTCGATGTCGACAACATGGTCGGCACACTCTACGGATATCGTGTCGCCGTTGATTGTGACATTGCCGGGAGTTGTAGCCGGTAGCTCGGGGCGCAAAACTGTTTTTAAGATTTTCACCATCGACGGCTCGCCGCCGCTCACGCTCATCATGGTCCATGCGGCAGGGTAGGGCGACAGTCCGCGCACGAGATTGTGAACCTCCCGGGCGGGGCGATTCCAGTCTATCCTACAGTCTTCCTTGAATATTTTGGGTGCCGGAGTAGGTTCTTCGCCCTGCAGCAGCTCGTCCTGGGGTACAGGCTTGAGATCGCCGGCTATGATGTGGTTGACGGTGTCGAGTGTGAGGCGCGCGCCTATGTGCATGAGGCGGTCGTGAACGTCGCCCACGCAGTCGTCGGGCCCTATCCCGATGCGTTCCTGCCCGAGGATGTCGCCCGTGTCAATCTCGTGTTTGAGCATGAAGGTGGTGACTCCGGTCTCGGTGTCGCCGTTCATTACGGCGCGGTTTATGGGGGCAGCCCCGCGGTAGCGAGGCAGGAGCGACGCGTGAAGATTGAACGTGCCCAGGCGCGGCATCTGCCAGACGACCTTGGGCAGCATGCGGAACGCTATGACGATGAACAGGTCGGCGTTGAGCGAGCGCAGTTCGTCGACAAACGCCTCGTCCTTGAGGTTGACCGGCTGCATGAGGTGCAGATTGTGGGCGAGCGCGTATTGCTTGACTGCCGAGTGGAGCAGTTTGTGGCCGCGTCCGGCCGGCTTGTCGGGCATTGTTACCACGCCCACGATATTGAAACTGTTGGAAACGAGGGCGTCAAGGCTCTCTACTGCAAACTCGGGGGTGCCGAGGAACACTATTCTTAAATCTTCTTTCTTCATGATCGTAATAGGGGGCGTTTGTGTGATTATTGGGCGAGAGCTTGCCATAGGTTATCGTTGGCCGGGACGGGGGCCGTAACCGATATAAGCTGCTTCGAAACCGGATGGATAAACTCTACATGACGGGCTATCAGCGAGATGCTGCCGTCGGGGTTGCTGCGTTTGTCGCCATACTTAAGGTCACCTTTTATGGGGCACCCGATGGCCGACAGCTGCACGCGTATCTGGTGCTTGCGGCCGGTGAGCAGTGTCACTTCCAGCAGGTGATAGCGGTCGGACGAACGCAGGTGGCGGTAACTGAGGCGCGCCTCTTTCGCATCCTTGCGCGGGGCGTTGTGAGCGGTCGATTTGTTGGTGCGCTCCACCGTCGTGATATAGTGGGTGAGGGTATCCTCGGTTTTGGGAGGCATGTTGCGCGTGATGGCCCAATATGTCTTGTGGACCTCACCCTTGCGGAACATCTCGTTGAGGCGGGTGAGCGCCTTTGACGTCTTGGCGAAGATGACTATGCCCCCCACAGGGCGGTCGAGCCGGTGAACAACGCCGATGAACACATTGCCCGGTTTGGCATATTTCTCTTTGATATAGGCTGCAACGATCTCGCTGAGCGGGGTGTCGCCGGTCTTGTCGCCCTGCACAATCTCGCCGGGAGCCTTGTTGACGATTATTATGTGATTATCCTCGTAGAGTACTTCCATACTGTTTGTATCCTTATAAGTTCTACAAAATTACGGAAAACGCCCATGATAAACAAATCCCTGCCGTTGTGGGGCAGGGATTTGCTGTAATGTCATGTGTGTGGGCGCGGTTATTTCAGCGCTTTGGTGAGCTGTTGCGAAATCTGGCGCATGCCGTTGATGTTGGGGTGTCCGGCAGTCTTGTCGATATCCTTAAGCTCGAGATACTTGATATCGAAGCGGTCGCAAGCCTCTTTGATGGCATCGGTAACTTCGGCTTTCAGTCCGTCGTTGATGAGGTAGACAATCTCGGTGTTGAGGTAGCGGTTGCTCATGTGTGAGAGCATGTAGCAGAGGGCGGGGCGGAACTCCTTGAGATCCTCGGGAGTCCACTTGCTGTATTTCATCTCGCCGAGCGGAACGTTGGCCCACGAGTCGTTTGTTGCGCCGAATATCAGGATGATGTCGGGGCAGCCGAGGTTGTCCATGCGGCTTATGAACGATATTCCCGAGTAGTCGGCACCGTCATAGCCGGTGTTGCAGACGGTCGAGCCTGAGTAGGAGTTGTTTTTCTCGAGACGGTAGCCGTTGTCCTTGATGAAACGGTACCACCAGGTCTGTTTTACATCGTCTACATCGGTAGTATCGACGCGGGGCTCGGCAAAGTACCACACCCAGTTGGTTGCCGGCTCGACATACCCCTCGTAGGTTGAGTATGAGTCGCCGAGGATAGAGACTGTCTTGTTATTTTTTGCAAACGATACTATCGATGCGAGTAGAAATAGTGATAATAGAACTTTACGGTACATGTGACAAATACTTTATGTTTATATAAGTAACTCTTAAAAATGAGTTTTTATTATTCCATTTTCGAGTAACTTGCAGCTAATTTTTGCGAGTTACTTATCATTATGACGATTAATACTTATCACAGAGTTAAGAGTGTGTTTGAATTTAAACCGAAGAAAAGATTATTAGTGTTCTTTATCAGATGAAAGTACTTCTTTCTATCATCACAGAAGATCTTTTTGGTCTGTTTCCAAAATTACGTCAGTCGTTTAGCTCGCTAAACTCCTTCCTCAATTATGAAAACATCCTCAAAAATATCTCTCTGTGCTAATAGAATTAAAATTCAAACACACTTTAAGACCCCGTTCCTCAATAATTGTTAAAGCTGCGCGCATGTGTGTCGGCACCGTGACGGTGCCATGCCGTGGCTTCATTGAGGAACGGGGTCTTGGAATCTACTCTCAGTTATCACTCCGTTTGGCATTCCAAACCAATAATGTCAACAGCACCGAGAGTAGGGCTGCACCTATCCAGAACCAGTTTATGTAGGTGAAGTCGTAGGTATCGACTCCATTGATTACTGTCTTGTTGCCTTCGATGAGTATGCCGTTCATCACGTCCTGGAGTCCGGCTCCGATATAACTGGCGATGCCAACCACGCCGAGGGCGGCGCCGGCAGCGGCACGCGGTGCTATGTCAACGGCCATGAGGCCACCCAGGAAGCATATCAGCACGCCTATGCCGAGGCCGAACATCACCATGGCGGTGACATCGATCCAGAAGTTCTCGCCCGGCACGAGCAGGAACAGGCAGAGGGCGGCTACATTCATCAGTCCGAACACCAGTGCGGGCACATTGCGCGACCCGTTGAAGAACTTGTCGGATATCAGACCCGAGGCGACGGTTCCGACGATGCCACATACCGAGCTTATCGAGATTATAAGGCTGGCATCGAGAGTGTCATAGCCTTTCTGAGCCTCGAGGTAGAACACGCCCCACGAGTTCACGGCATAGCGGCTTATGTACATGAACGCGCTCGCCAGGGCCAGAATCCATATCGCCGGGCTTTTCAACACAGCCTTCTGGGCCTTGTTGAAATCCTCGCTCGAGGTTTCCCCTTTCTTGTTGTCGACCGTCGATGTGCGGTCGAGCAGGAAGCCTTGGCTCTGTGGAGTGTCGCGCATGAAAATCAACAGCATGGCGAAGCCAATGAGACCTATGACGCCGGCGCCGATCATGCCCATTCGCCAGCTCGACCAGCTCACGAGCAGAGCGATAGTAATGAACGTGATAGCCTCGCCGAGGTTGTGGCTCGCGCTCCAGAAGCCGTAGAACGTGCCACGGTTCTTAGAGTCATACCAGCGGTTGAGCGACACCACACATGCCGGAGCGCCCATCGACTGGAACCAGCCGTTGAGCCCCCACAGCACGGCAAAGACAATGAACATGTTGGTGAGACCCAGCACGAGGTTGACGATAGCCGTCAACAGCAATCCCGTAGCGAGAAATCGGCGAGCATTACATCTGTCGGCAAGGAATCCATTGGCCATTTTGCCAACTGCATAGACAAAGAACAGGCAGGAACCTATGATGCCAAGCTCGGTCTCAGTAAAAACACCATCTTCAACGATAGGCTTACGTACGATATTCATCGACAGGCGGCACACATAGTAAAGAGCATAGCCCACGGTTGCCGAAAGGAAAGTGGCCCACCGCAACCTCTTAAAGTCACTGGTTGATGAATTTTCACTCGACGGCGACGATATTTTATAAAAATCGATTATGCGCGAGAAAAAGCCTCTGCGATCAATACTTTTATCCATAAATCTATTTTATTTATGTAGTGAACGTGAACGCAGATAGTTGAGCAGTAGCTCAGCACGGTCGGTCTGGATTATACGGGCACCGAGGGTGTCAATAAGGAACCCGAATGCACCGTCGGGGTCTGTCAGGGCACGGTCGTCGTCGTGACCGCCACACAGGGTGTCCCATAGCGTATTATACCAAATCAGAGCCTTCCCTTCAAGCATCTTTTTTACCTCGATAGGGTAGTCGACGGCCTTATCGCTGGCATAAACAAGTTCATAGGCAGCAGGCTTAAGGTTATTATAATAGCCTTCCATGAGCGAGCGAGCCCCGGGTTTGTCAAGATTTACAACAGGCATGTAAATTACCTTGTCAAGGTATGTTCCGTAAAGACTGTCGACCGTAGCGGCCGGTTTGGCTCCTTTCATTATAACCTGAGATGTGGTTCCGGTCTTCTCGAGAACGGGCATCAATTGGTCAAAATAGCGGTCGGCCTTGTCGAGGTTTACCAGCACTCGGCCTTTGGCGACGAGCATAGCCTCTTCGAGAGTCGGGAGCGAGTGCATTGTACGTATGCCGGCACCGTTTTTGAGTTTGAGATTTTTCAGAGAGTCGGCCGTCCATTCGCTTATGCGCCCTTTGCCTGTTGTAGTACGGTCAAGCATTGAGTCATGGATAACGAAAAGCACCGAATCCTTTGACATCTGCAAGTCGAGTTCAACAACATCGACACCAACGGCAATCGAGTGTTCGATAGCTGCGATCGAGTTTTCGGGGGCATAACGCCAGTCACCGCGATGAGCGACAACAAGTACCTCAGTAGTATCGCCCGACAATATCCTGTCACGCAGTATTTGAGCGCGGGATAATTCTTCGGCGTGCAAACCAAGTGCGGCCAACAATACACCGCCCAGTAATAGTTTTCGTATCATGTGTATTAAGTTTAAAAATGTTTCATTTGTGAAGAGAACGAGACCTCAGGTAGTCGAGTAGCAGTTCTGCTCGATCGGTCTGTATTATACGGGCTCCGAGTGTGTCGATAAGGAATCCGTAAGCACCGTCGGGATCGGTCAAGGCACGGTCATCATCATGACCGCCACACTGAGTATTCCACAGTGTATTGTACCATATCAACGCCTTGCCCGACAGCATATTCCTGGCTTCGATCGCTTCGTCGATACTGTTCTCGTCGGCATATGACAGTTCGAACACAGGAGGAGCGAGACGCATCAAGTGATCATCCAGCAACGAACTGGCATCAGGCTTGCCAAACTTAACCTTAGGCATATAAATCACCTTGTCAAGATAAGTGCCATAGAGGCTGTCGACCTCGGCAGCCGGTCGCGGACCTTTCATTATTACCTGGAATGCTGTCCCGGTCTTCTCAAGCACCGGCATCAACAGGTCAAAGTAGCGGTCGGCCTTGTCGAGATTTACCAGCACGTGTCCCTTGGCGGTGAGCATCGCCTCCTCGAGAGTCGGGAGCGAGTGCATCGTGCGTATGCCGGCACCGTTTTTGAGCTTGAGCGTTTTAAGTGAGTCGGCAGTCCAGTCGCCAATACGGCCTTTGCCTGTCGTAGTTCGCTCCAGACGGGAATCGTGAAAGACGAAGAGTACCGAGTCCTTTGACATCTGCAAGTCGAGCTCTACGATATCGACGCCTATGTCGATTGAATGCCTGATGGCTGCAATCGAGTTCTCGGGAGCATAGCGCCAGTCACCTCGATGGGCTACGACCATCACACCTGTAGTGTCACCAGCGAGTAAACGGTCCCGCAGCTCTACAGCACGCGACAGTCCGGTCGCCTGCACACCAAGTGAAAACGCCAATACGCACCCTAACAAAAACAGCCTAAACATCGGTATTATTTATTTAAAGAGTCAATGAGTCGCCCCAGAAAGGCATTGCCACCTTGTCGCAATCAAGACGTGCGGCTCGGCTTAACCCGCTTTGCAGGCTCCATCGGCTGCTGGCTTCATCCTTGTGTCCGAGTTCCAGAATATGACTTAAAACAGCGACCTTAGGTGTCACAACCTTGCCAAGCACATTGTTCTCTGTAAGAGAGTTGACCGCATATCTGAAAACATAGAAGTCGACCTCCTTACCTCTCATCGACTCGAACTCGTCGGCAATAAAATTGCTGTCGCCCGAGTGTAGGACCTTGACATTGCCTCCATCTACGTAGTACGCTGTGATGGCAAGCGTGGTGACAGGCGAGCTGTTATGATGGGTTATGAACGAGTGTATCTTGAACTTGCCTATCGTATAGTCCTTAGCGTCGGTCGACATATATTGAATGTTGTTCACGCCGGCTATCGTAAAGTTGGTCAATACAGGCTTACCGAGCCGTGACATCTCGCGGGCCAGTGGCTCCCACTTGTGGTCGGCATGGATATGGGTGATGGCATAGAAGTCGATATACTGAGCCAGCTCGGCACCACGACGGTGATATATGTCAATGGCATAGTTGCCGTCGGTCGTCTGCACGACGATACCCATGTTGAACAGAGACCATAGGCGGGGCTTAGAGCCTGCAGGTAGTCCCTCTTTTAACGCTGAAAGTACCCTATCGAAAGCAAGGTCGTAACACTCCAGCGCAGGATAAGTCTTAACAAGGGCACCGGCTGTCGTAGCCTCGGCCTCGAGATATTTCATGAACACAAGTTCGGCAGGACATTGATCGGCCCATCCCTGAATAGTGCTGTAAGCATCCGTGCGGCTATCCTTATCGGCTAACATACAAGATGTATTCCACACTGATTTCATTACCTTGCCGGCATTTGAAGCCTCTGTGCCGGGATTGGGGGGAGTAGGCAGTTCCGGCTCATTATCGCTGCCACAAGCACACAGTATCAGGCAAACCGTAAGAAAAACAGTTGAGAAAACACCCCGGGCTTTGCCCGGAGTGTTATTAATGAATTGTATAATTCTCATTTATTTAAGCGAATTAGTTCCTTGTAAGTTACCGCCACGGCAGGGCCAGCCGGTCTTGGCAGGCTGAATACCAATGTTGTAAGTTGCAATTGTGCCGTTACGGCCAAAATACAAACGACCATCGGGTCCTATGGTAACGGGCGACATAGTCTGGGTGGTATTTGACATGATCGTTGCATTACCGTTTGTATCAAAATCAAGAATTGCAAACGGACTTGCATATTGGGTTATGTAGGCGTGTCCATTTTCACCGAGAGCAAATCCGGAGTAGGTATATCCAAGATTTTCGGTATACTTCCACTTGAGTGTTCCTGAAGGAGTAACACAATATAGACCTCCGTTCTTCTCGTTAAAGTAAACATTACCGTTGGCATCAACTACAGGATGGTAACAGTCATTGTAATCTGATGAAACTTTCCATTTCGTTGTTCCGTTAGCCATATCAATGGCAGCAACGCCTGCCTTACCCTTGAGAACAGCATATATAATACGATCTTTTGTATTGATAGCGAGAGAGCCACCACGTTCTGTCACAGTAAGTGACTCTGATTCCCATAGTTTGCTGCCTGTCGACGAGTAGGCCCAAACACCTACCGATGTACCGGCATAAACATTTCCGTCAGCATCTACTGCTACACCTCCGGCATTACCCGAGAGTTGAGCGCTCCAACGCGACGAGCCATTCTCGGAATTATAGGCTATGAGCTTCGCTCCGTCACACAGGGCAAAAACAGTTCCATCTGATGTCACAGCGGGCGCAGCTTTCACTGCAGCTCCCATTTCGGCTTTCCAGCGCACGGTGCCATTTTCGGTGTAGGCATAGAGTGTTCCGGCTTTATCTTCTGTTCCGAGATAGATCTTTCCATCAGGCCCTACAGCTATGCCGGCACCATATGTTGCAGCGGGAAGTGTTACCTGCCACTTGGTCTGACCTGTAATGGCATTGATAGCCAGTAGTTTTTTATCTGACTGTGCGATGCTGTAAAGTGTCTGTCCGTCGGCCGAGAAAGCAAAGTTTGATGCTTTCTGGTAACCTGCGTTGGCAAATTCGGTCCAAGCGAAGTTTTCGACCTCAATGTCGACGCTGCCGCTTGCCTTAGTGCCGTCAGTGAATGTCACTTCAATGGTTACAGTGTTCTTGCCAGCATGGTTGAATGTGTAAACAAGAATTTCGTTGGTCGAAACTACAACACCGTCAACGCTCCACTGTACCGATGATACAGTACCCTGAATGAAGTAAGCAGGATTGTACTCAAGTTTACTGAGTTCGTAGACATGTGGAACCTCAGGCATGCATGAAATAGGAGTAATGTGACCGGGAATTGCCGATGACTTAAGGGTTACAGAACGACCGTGTCCATATACAGCAGTTATGTCGAATGTGTACTCAGTATCATTAGAAAGCTCAGATACGAGAGTCGACTTGCTTCCCGAAGCTACATCAATTGTCTTTACCGAGGTTCCATCGGCCGATACAACGATCTCATACGAGTGGGAGAGTGTAGTCTCCGGCTCGGTCCATGACAGGAACACACACTTATCACCGGCAGTGGCTTTGAACTCGCTTACGGGTATACGAGTCGTTTTGGGCGTAGCCGTTGCATTGATTTTTCGGGCGAGACCATCGGGGTAACGTGCTTGCACCGAGAATGTATAAGCAATATCGTTAACAAGATTTTCTACTACATAAGCGGTTGTGGTGCCTTCGACCTCTGTATTGCTCGAACCTCCCTCGGCACTGCTGGCAATCCACGACACGAGATAAGACTCGGAAGTAGGTTTACCTGCCTGAGGCACCCATTGCAATGTTACTGTCTCGTCTCCCGATATCGCTGTCACTTCATCGACTTCGTATCGGGTAAGAGGTGCCGAGAAATTGTTCTCGTCTTCACAAGCGGTAAAGGCGAGAGCCGCACCCATCAGTAGGCCTAAGCCTGCTATATTAAATTTCATATTGTTCATAATTAAGAAAATTAATAACCGGGATTCTGCCACAGCAGGTCGGTGTTGTTGATACGTTCAATCTCTGATGAAGGTATAGGATACAGGTACTGATATTCCTGAATGCTCTTACCGTCGGCAGCGGCAGCCTCCTTGGCACCGCCAAGTCGTACGCTATCAAACCAACGGTGACCCTCGTAGGGGAATTCCTTTTGGCGCTCAAGCATTACAGCCTTGCGGAATTCATCTTGAGATGGCACATCGGAAATATCAATGGGGGTAAGTCCGGCGCGGGTGTGTACCAAGTTTAGAGCTTTCAGAGCCTCAGAGTCGGCCGATGCTGAATATGCCACTTCGTTGAGAGCCTCGGCATACATTAAGACAACGTCGGCATAGCGTAACAGGATATTATCGGCACCATACTGTTTGGTCGACTCGTCGCGGGTGTCATAGAACTTACGCATGAGGTAAGTGTTGACTCCCGGTACAGCAATATAGTCGAGCATTGCTGCGCGGGTATCATCTGTTCCGTTATAGAGATTGATAAGGGCCTTAGTGCGGTTGTTGTCGTCGGTGGCATTGGTAAGCGAATACCATGCTCCGTGTCCCTCGCCAACAACATTCTTGTTGTAGCGCACGGCAAAGATTACTTCGCGGTTCATCTTGTTGTTGACATCAAAGACATCGGCGATATCGGGCAGTAACTCGTATGTTCCCATCATACCCTGCAGTAGGGCAGCGGCCTGTTGGGGACGCTTAAAGGTTAAATATACCTTGGCAAGAAGCGCCTTTGCTGCACCCGAGGTAGCGCGGCCTATATCATTGCCGGTATATGAGTCGGGAAGCATATTCTCTTCGATTATCTGCTCAAGGTCGCCCGCAAGATAGGTGTACATATCTTCTTCAGTAGGACGGCCAAGTTGCAGAGCCTCGTTGACAGTAAGTACACGTCGAGCTACGGGTACCGTACCCCAGGCACGGTACATATTGAAAGCCGTGAGTGCTCGTACAAACAAAGCCTCACCCTTGAACTGCTGTTTTTTAACAGGATTAAAGTCGGCATCATCGATTTTATCGAGAATTTTATTGCAGCGATATATTCCGTTGCCGAAGTTTTCCCACAAGTCGTCAAGAATAGTATTTGCCGACGTTTCCTTGAACTGGTCTATGTCGAAACGATCCTGAGTACCGGCTGTCGGAGCCTTTAGTGTAAGGTTATCGCTGCGATACTCACACATCTCGATATAGAAGTTCATTTGTGTCTGGAGTTTCGAGTAGCAGGCGTTGACAGCCAGTTCGAAATCATTCTCGGTCTTGTAGACCTTGTCGCCTATTACCTCATCATCGGGCTCGAGATCGAAGAAACTGTCCGAGCACGACGTAACGGCAGAAATTAAAGCCAGGCAGGCTATAAGCTTGAAAGCTTTCTTTATATATGCAGTCATTATGTTGATTCGTTAGAAAGTTGTGATATTAAGACCGATCATGAATGTACGTGCCAATGGGTAGGTTCCGTAGTCCTCACCGGGGGTGAGGGCATTAGACGAACGTAGGCTTACCTCGGGGTTATATCCCGAGTAGTCAGTCCATGTTACGAGGTTATTACCCGAGAAATATATACGGCATTTTTCAATGTGAAAACGCTTGAGCCACTGTGCCGGGAGAGTGTAACCTATGGTTAGGTTTTGAAGACGAAGGTACGAACCATCCTCGACGTGCCATGTCGATGTGCGACTATTGTTACCGGTCTGTTTACGATTGGCACGGTTGGTATAACCGTTTCCGGGATTGGTAGGAGATACCCAACGGTCAAGGGCGCTGACGGTTCCGTTGGTATTGCCCTCCATGTTGTCGAGATAACGACGGTTGAGGTTAAGAATCTCATTACCATAAACACCTTGGAAAGCAAATGACAGATCGATACCTTTCCACATTAACTGACCGTTGAAACCGTAGGTGAAATCGGGCATATAATTACCCACAACGGTTCGGTCGGTATTTACGTCAATCACGCCGTCACCGTTGACGTCGACAAACTTGAAGTCGCCCGGGCGTGTGTTGTCAAAGTGTGGGTACGACTTAAGTTCTTCTTCGTTTTTGAACACTCCGTCTTGTACCATAAGATAGTAGCTGCCGATGGGCTTGCCTACCTCAGTGATATAATAGGCATGGGCTACCGAGCCCGACGAGATGATCGGGGCATTGTTCTGTCCCAGTTCCTTTACCTCGTTCCAGTTCTTGGCCCATGTAGCATTGAAACTGTAGGTGAATTGATTGGCAAATGTATGGCGAGAGCCGAGCGACAGCTCGACACCGTGGTTGTTTACTCTACCTATATTCATCAAAGTTGTGCCGTAGCCTGTGGCTCGTGGTACGAGAACCTTTTGCAGCATATCATGGGTGTCGGCGTCGTAATATTCACCGGTAAATGTAAGAAAACCATTGAATGCACGCAGGTCGAGTCCGACGTTGATCATGCGGGTCTTCTCCCATGTAAGGTCGGGATTGTCGACCGAAGTAGGTTTATAGCCGCTCACGAGCGAACCGTTACCCGGGCCCAAGATATAGTCTTCGATTCCCATAGTAGAAAGATGCTCGTAATTGCCAATATTGAAGTTACCGGTCTCGCCATAGCTGAATCGGATCTTACCATCTTCGAGCCAACGCATTGATTGGATATCGCGGAAGAAATCTTCACCGGTAAAGCGCCATGCTGCCGATGCTGAGGGGAAATAACCCCAACGATTGTTTTTGCCGAATCGCGAAGAGCCGTCGGCACGTATTGCTGCCGAGAGCATATATATACCGTCGTATGAATACTGTACGCGCGCAAGATATGAAGCAAGAGACCACTGGGTGGTTTTCGAAGTACCGTCGGCTACAGTTCCGCCTGTAATTGTTTGGATATAGTCGTTGGGGTAGTCGGTAGCCTTGACCCACACTCCTTTGTAGGTCTCTTTCTGTGCTGACTGTACGACTACGGCGTTGATACTGTGATTACCGAAATCACGGTTCCAGGTAAGCTGGTTCTCGACGAGCCAGTTGTAATAGCTTCCGGTTGAGGCCTCAGCCACGGGATTGGATGGCTTGTCATAATTGTCCTTGCCCAAGAGAGGAAGTGTCGATGGACGGTAAGTTTCATTGTTTGCACCATAATAGTTACCGCCAAGCGAGGTCTGGAACTTGAAGCCACGGCCAAAGTCGAAACCGACATAAACGCGACCGGTGAAATTGAAGCGTGTTACCTTGTCCTTGTTGAGCGTTGCGAGTGCAACCGGGTTGAGTATCTCATTGTGTTGGTAGTCATTGCCTATACGCCAGTAGCCGTTGCCCTGCCAGTTGAACGAACCGTCGGCGTTATAAACAGGCCATATTGGGCTTGATGTGAGAGCTGATTGTACAACACCGCTGCTGCCATACGAACCGGAAGCGTTGACTCGGTCACTCTCGGAGTAAGACGGTGACATGTTTACACCATAGCTAAGGCGCTGATATTTACCGTCTACATTTGCGCGAAACGAGTATTTCTTGTAGTCTGAGTTGATGATTACACCTTCCTTTTTCAAATAATTGGCCGATACGAAATAGTTGGTATCACCTGCTTTGCCGCTGATCGACAGGTTATGGTTGGTCGATATGCCGGTGCGGAATATTTCATCCTGCCAGTCGGTATCGGTTAATCCGGCTACACCTTGTAGATAGGGCTCCAGTTCTACGGGATAATTGGAATATGACTCGGGACGCGAACCGTTAGGCTCAGTACCGCCCGGATGTAGGTCGAGGTAAGCATTCGTATGAGCCTCAGCCGAATACTGGGCATACTGGTAGGCGTTCATGAGGTCTATTTTCTTAGATACCTTGTCCCATGCTACCCAGCCGTCATACGATACCGATGCTCGCTCGGTAGTTCCTTTCTTGGTAGTAATGATGATTACGCCGTTCGAACCTCGCGAACCGTAGATGGCGGCAGCAGAAGCATCCTTAAGTACCTCGAGACTCTCAATATCGTTGGGGTTGATATTTCCGAGTCCGTTCTCCATAGGTACACCGTCAACAATGTACAGCGGGTCGTTACCGGCTGTTGCCGAGCTTACACCACGCACTCGAACCATCATGTTGTTACCCTCGGGATCTCCTGATGTCTGCATTACAGTCACACCAGGCATTTTACCTGCCATAGATTGGCGAAAGTCGCTTGATGGTAAGTCGGCAATGTCGCTGGCTTTAATCTGTGATATAGCAGTTGAAACGTCGCGTTTCTTTTGCACACCGTAACCTACGACAACGACCTCGTCGAGTATCTGCGAGTTCTCGGTCATTACTACATGTGCAAGGGCGGCGGTGTCGCTGGCCTTTATCGACATGGTGTTGAAACCGATGTATGAGAACACGATCTCGGCATCCTCGGGGACGTTGTTGAGGGTGAAGTTGCCGTCAAAGTCGGTGGCTACGCCGTTGCTGGTGCCCTTGACGAGCACGGTGCCGCCGATGATGGGCTCGTCGGTATTGTCATAGACAGTACCGGTGACGGTGATCTTGGGGGCGTTGCCATCGGAGGATTTCTCGCGGGGCTTGATGACGATCGACTTGTCTGACACGATCTGGTATGTGATGTCGGTTCCTGCAAGTGCCTGGTCAAGCACTTTGTCGACCGACATGCCGGTGCACTTTATCGATACCGTCTTGGAGGTATCAAGCACGTCATCACGGTAAGAGAACACATAAGGTGTCTGTTTCTCGATGGTTTCAAACAGTGTTTGAAGAGAACTGTTCGTGAGGTCTATGTCGACGGTAGGCGTTGCCTGGGCCCTGGCCGAGCCGCAGAACATCATGAAGCATAGACACAGGAACAGTGACTTAAAAATTTTACTGCTCATTGTGATTGGTTTAAATTATTGAGTAATTGGTTTTTAATTGTGCATGGTATTGGGTGTCGCTCTACAACGTTAAAGTTTTTCTATGGCCGGGCTGAACATGCCCTACATTCAAGTAATCGAACATCGCGGGGGAAAGTCCCAAAAAAATTTTATGTTTTATAACATATATGCGTTTTATTTCACAACATTGGGTTTATACGATAAATTAAGTTAATTTTGCAGCCGAATTTTAACGGCATATAATGAGTTCCACTGATAATGAATTAAATAGAAATATCGTTGCGGCCATCAGGGGCGGGTCCCTCAAGGTCTTCAACACGGTGTACTCGCTGTATGCCCACAGGCTCCTGCTCTATATAGGGCGCGTGGCCCTGACGAAGGAGGATGCCGAGGAAATTGTCCATGACATATTCATGGAGTTCTGGAAAAACCGGGCGAAGCTCACTGACGATATAGATATACGCACGCTGCTGTTCTCCATTGCCTACAAGCGCCGCATCGACTTGTACAGGCAGTCGCTTAAGATGCCTATATTCCAGGATTACATGGAGTTGCAGAATGACCTTGTGGCCGACAGCGTGAACAATCTCGAGTATGAGGAGTTCTGCCGGCGTTTTGACATCGCGCTGTCAAAGCTCCCGTCGCGGCTGCAGAATATGATTATAATGTCGCGTATCAGAGGGCTGTCCAACAGCGAGATAGCCCAGGCCTTGAACATATCGGAGAAAACCGTGAAGAACGGCATCTCTGAGGGACTCAAAATTCTAAGAAACTTATTGTAACATCATTACGTTATGAAACGCAACAAGCATAGACATACCGATGAGACGATAGACATGTCTGACCTCATGGAACTGAAGAAGTCGGTCGACGGGATGACCGATGCCGACATCTACGACCTCATTGCGCGGCCCGGTGACCCGATAGAGTTCTCACAGGGTGATGTCAACCGGCTGCAGGACCGCATCAACGACGAGATAAACAGCGAGCGCAAGGCCCGTCGTGTGCGCCGTGTGGCGACGATGTGTGCGGCGATACTGCTGCCGCTGGTCGTGGTGGCTACTTTGGCAGGGTATCTGTGGCAAAGTCCGGCCGAGGCTCCCGACGGCTTCTATGCCGGCGAGATATGCATCGAGACTGATAACGGTGAGAGTTCTGTGACCATGCTGCCCGACGGCTCGGAGATCAAGCTGGGGCCCAAGTCAAAGTTGAGCTACTCGATGTCGTCGTTCAACAACGACATGCGACACATTAATTATACGGGCGAGGGATTTTTTGAGATAGCCCGGCACGAGGACATACCGTTTACGATCAACGTCAACAAGTTTGAGATAGAGGTGCTGGGAACAACCTTCGCTGTAAAGTCGCGCGACTACAAGGAGTACTCCGAGATATACCTAAGGGAGGGGTCGATACAGCTCATGTCGTATCTCACCAAGCGGCAGTACCTGATGGAGCCCGGACAGCTCGCCATTATCAACAACGAGACCGGCGGCATCGACATCATGGCGGCCTCCGACGAGTACATGCTCGGCAACCAGCCGGTGCTCATGTTCAAGTCGGCTACCATGCGCGACATAGCGACCGAGCTCCTGACCTATTATGGCATAGACCTGCAGCTCAGTGACGGCGAGGTAGCCTCGCGACGGTTCACGGGTTCGATACCCACCGACGATCTCGACCAGGCACTGTACGTTCTGGGAACCGCGATGCAGGTGCGTATCGAGAAGGTCTCCCCCGGCCATTATGTACAGAAATAGCAGCGTACCGTTTTTGGTGGAATAGGGTATAAAAAAGCCCTGCGTCGTTTTTGCGGGCGCAGGGCTTTGAGTTTATATTAACCGATAATTAGATGTTCAGGTCGGCCATGACGGCTTTGATCTTGGCTTCGGCGCGGTCGATGCAAGCGTCGTAGTCTTCCTTCGATGCCAAGGTGCCCTTGACTTCGATGTAGAATTTGATCTTGGGCTCTGTTCCCGAGGGACGTACCGATACTTTGGTGCCGTCTTCGGTGAAGTACTGGAGAACGTTGGATGTGGTGGGCATATCCATGGGTGCGCTCTTGCCTGCAACGACGTCGGTAACAGTCAGGGCGTCGTAGTCCTTGATGGTAACGATCTTCGAGCCACCGAGCGATTTGGGCGGGTTGGCACGGAAGTCGCGCATCATCTTCTGAATTTCCTCGGCGCCGCTCTTGCCGGTGCGTACTACCGAGATGCCTTTCTCGCGAGAGAAGCCATACTTCATGTAGATGTCCTGGAGCATAGCCATGAAGTCCATGCCTTTCTCCTTGGCCCATGCAGCGGCCTCGGCCATGAGCGAGATTGCCGAAACGGCGTCTTTGTCGCGGGCGAATGTCTCGGCCAGGAAGCCGTAGCTCTCTTCGCCGCCACCGAGGTAGCGTGCCGAGTTCTCGTGGTCGCGTATAACGGCTGCAATCCATTTGAAGCCGGTGTAGCAGTCAAACATCTTGATCTTGTTGGCGTCGGCGATAGCCTTGATGGTCTCGGTGGTAACGATAGTCTTGACGATGTACTCGTTGCCTGTGAGACGGCCCAGCTCGGCGTTGCGTGTCATGAGGTAGTTGAGCAGGATCATGACGATCTGGTTGCCGTTGATGAGAACATACTCACCCTTGGCATCGCGCATCACGCAACCTATGCGGTCGGCGTCGGGGTCTGATGCCATAACGAGGTCGGCACCAACTTCCTTGGCCTTAGCGATAGCCATAGCCATGGCCGGCGGGTTCTCGGGGTTGGGTGACTCTACGGTGGGGAAGTCGCCGCTCGTGACATCCTGCTCGGGAACGTGGATTATGTTGGTGAAGCCATAGTTGGCCAGCGACTCGGGTATGAGGTTTACGCCGGTACCGTGGATAGGAGTGTAGACGATCTTGAGGTCGGCATGCTTCTTGATGCAGTCGGGGCTGAGTGACAGGCCCTTGATGGCAGCCAGGTAAGGCTCGTCGATGTCACGGCCTATGATGTGGATGCGTGATTTGTCGCCCTGGAATTTGATATCCTCGGCCTTGATCTTGTTGACGTGGTCGATGATGTTCACATCGTGGGGCGCGATGATCTGTGCGCCATCCTCCCAGTAAGCCTTGTAGCCGTTATACTCCTTGGGGTTGTGAGAGGCAGTGATGTTGACACCGCTCTGGCAGCCGAGGTGACGTATGGCATACGAAAGCTCGGGGGTGGGGCGGAAGCTGTCGAAGAGGTAAACCGTGATACCGTTGGCCGAGAAAACGTCGGCAACGACCTCGGCAAAGCGGCGCGAATTGTTGCGCACGTCGTGGCCTACGGCGACCTTGATTTCGGGCAGGTCCTTGAAAGCCTCCTTAAGATAGTTGGCAAGGCCCTGAGTGGCAGCGCCAACGGTATATATGTTCATGCGGTTGCTTCCGGCACCCATGATGCCGCGCAGGCCGCCTGTACCAAACTCGAGATCTTTATAAAACGACTCGATGAGCTCGGTCTTGTCGTCGGCCTCGAGCATACGTTTTACCTCGGCGCGGGTTTCAGCGTCGTAACCCTCGCCAAGCCAGGCCTGAGCCTTGGCGGTAACTTGTTGAAGAAGTTGTTCGTTATCCATAATAATTCGATATTAATATTGTATAAGATACTTTTCGCGGTAAAGATTTAAGTAAATTAACTTAATGGCAAAGATAATCTTTTTTCTCTATCCTCTATACCATTTTAGGGTTTTATTTGTTGGCTACCTTAATTTTTTTTGTTTTTAATTCGCATCCGCCAACACACACGCTACCAAGGTGGCGGTTAATTCCAGCGATTAGCGGGAGAAGGTGCGGGTGTGGGTGGCGGTGTTGCCGGCCGCGTCGGTGACGGTGAGCGACACCTTGTGACGGCTCCGGGCGGGGAGGCGTTCGGGGTCGAGGGTGTAGGTGAGAGTGCCGGTCTTGCCGTCGAGCTCGAACATCACCCAGCGACCGTCGATCTCACCGCGGTAGGTGTCGATGCCCGACAGGTTGTCGCTTATTTTATATGTAACGCGACCGCGCGTGCCCCATTTCTCGGGGGTGACGGGGGTGATTTTGGGCGGGATTGTGTCGCTCGTCACGGCATAATCGCCAAAGCGGTTCACCTGTGCCTGTATGCGTCCGCCCGTGAGGTAGGTCGACGGTACGGCTACCGGTTTGCGTCCGTCGAGTCGCACGAGGGTGTATCGGCGTTTGTCGGCATGGCGCTCGTCGGTGAGGGGTATCGTGAGGGTGTAGTCGCCGGTGAGGGGCACGTGGCGGTTGCCTACACGGTAGCGCCTCGACAGATAACCGGCCGGAACTGCCGATGGGGTGATGTTGACGATACAGTCGCTGTAGAGCGTACCGGCGGGCAGGGTGGCTGTGGCTCCGTCGTCGGTCATAACAGTGTGCTCCCGGTCGTAGGTGAGCAGCTGGCCGTCGCCGTCGGGCTCGGGGATGGGTAAGTCTTCACGCTTTCCTTTGATGGTGAACGGCGCGCGGGTGACGTTGCCGTGGTGGTCCTCGAGGATGAATTCAAGGCGATAGTCGCGCTCGGTGTCAATGTCGAGCGTTCCGTCGCCGGTGGCTGTGACGATGTCCTCAAGCGGGCGCGACTCGGGAAGTTCCGTAATCATGAACCAGGAGTTGGAGTCGATGACGTCGCCATACTCCACGAGCGTGTTGACAGCCCGCGAGCGATCGAAGTCGAAGTGATCGATCACGCGCCTGTAGATAGTGTCGCCGTCACAGAGCAGAGTTAGGTATTTGACGCCGTAGATGTTGGTCGTGCCGGTCATGCGGTCGTAGGCCTTGATGCCGGGCGTCACGCGACCCCAGGCGGTAAAGGGTGCAGTGAGTGTTTTCGCGCTGTGATAGACGGGGCGGGTGGCTCCGTCGACCAGTCCCTCGCGGGGATAGAGTGCGATGGCTCTCACCTCGGGGCGCACGTTGTCTTTCAGCGCCGAGGCATAGTAGGCCATAGGGTCGAGGGCATGCTCGTTGATGGCGTTGCGCACGTCCATGTGCAGGTGGGGGCCGCCCGATGAACCTGCGTTGCCGCTACGTCCCAAGACTTCGCCTCGCTTGACGGGAATCTCGCCGGGCTCGAACGTGGTGTCGATGCGGAATGACTCGGCTACATATTGACGCTCTCTCACCGGGCGGTCGATCTTGCCTGAGAACGACTCGAGGTGACCGTAGACCGTCGTAAGGCCAAGGTCGGGGTGGGTGACATATACAGCACGGCCGAATCCCCACGGCGAGACGACGATGCGGCTCACGTAGCCGTCGGCGGCACAATATACAGGCAGGCCGGTGCGACCCTGGGTCTTGAAGTCGAGGCCCGAGTGGAAGTGGTTGGTGCGCAACTCACCGAAGTTGCCGCTCAACAGCAGCGGAATATCGAGCGGTACGCGCAGATTGGCCTTTGACGGCGATGCCGGCCGGGAAGCAATCTGCCCGAAAGCCGAAAAGGCCGTGGCTGTCAGCGAGACAACCACGGCTGCTATACTTTTCAGATTCACTATCTATTAGTTTTGAGCGGTGAATGAACCTGTAGCTACCTGCTGGTAGGCCCAGACACCGGCCTGCGATACCTCGACAGTGGTCATGGTGCCGTCGGGTGTGATCATGTTAACGTGGGTGTCGTCGACAAATGTCATCAAAGGATAGCTCTGCTCGTTGTCGACAACGCTCCATGTGCGGCTGTCAGAGTCGAAGTCGAGGCGTACGATGCTGCCGTCGTTCTCGCTCTTGATGGTGTAGCCTTTGCCGTCACATTCTACCAGGTAACGGCCATCCTGACCCTCGATAACCTTTGTGCCGCATGCTACGGGATTCTCACCACTCCAGAACTCGATGCTGTTGAGCACGAGAACGTCGGCAAGAGCCGATACCTCATATACGGGCACAATCCAGAGGGCAAAGAAAACGAGCTCGTTGACAAACTTGTTGTCGATCGTGCGGTTCCATGCCAGGAGTTTGTTGGTGAGTGAGAACGAACCTATGCAAGAAGTGCAAAGAACTGAAGCTGCGAGAGTTAAGATAACTGCAACGCTCATGTAAGTTTTTTTCATGACTGTGTTGGTTGAGTTGTATTGTGATTGAATTAAAATATACGTTGAAACAGATTACAAATATAACGTTATTCGGCGATATATTGTTTACAACGGGTGTAAAAAGCCATAACGTGGTTTACGTAGGTCGTGGTCTGGCGTCCGCGGAAGTAGCCGAATTTGCACACCGGGTCGTTGTAATACTCGGGGTTGGCTTTCAGCAACAGGCACTCGGCCACGTTGCCGTCCCACACCTGGGGGTTGTAGCCGAGTTTTTCGGCAAGCGCTATCGCGTCGTAAATGTGGGCCAGT
Organism: uncultured Muribaculaceae bacterium; assembly: GCA_947386115.1. Classification (GTDB taxonomy): domain Bacteria; phylum Bacteroidota; class Bacteroidia; order Bacteroidales; family Muribaculaceae; genus JAAVFS01. Next base: position 29,291 of record CANDNO010000004.1, on the reverse strand, counting down.
CCCGAGTTGTAGGCTCCGAGAATGAATTTGGTGCGTTCCTCGGGGTCTTTTACCAGTCGTGACAACGATTTGTTCAGGTCGCGCAGAATCAGTGTCGCGGTGTGTATGCTTTCCGATGGGTTGGCGAGGCTGTCGGGGCTTGCTCCGTAGGCACGGGCTGTCGACGGCATTATCTGCATGATGCCGCGGGCTCCGGCCCATGAAACGCGCGTGGAGTCGAAGTGGCTCTCGACATACCCCTGCGATGCAAGCAGTCGCCAGTCGTAGTCGATTGTGGCTGCCATTTTCTTGAAGATGTTGTCGTAGGGCGAGATGTGTCCTCGCGTGAGGTCGACCGGGACGCTTGAGGGATCATCCTTTGCAAGCTCGAAGTAGCGGCGCAGTAGACGCTCGCGGGCATCACGGGGGCGTTTCTCGCTCATCCAGGCGTCGATACTGTCGGCAAGCCAGGGGTAGCGCTGACTCACACCCCACGCCGACCGTTGAGGGAAACTCAGCGTGAGCGATACGTCGAGATTGGGGTAGTACGTGCGGTTGAGGCGTGCGATGTCGCTGTCGATTACCGTGAGGGGAATCGACCCGTCCGACACCATCTCGATGAGGTCCTCGCCTATGAGTGTGTCACGGTCGATGGGGTGAATGGCTATACCGCCTCCGAGCTCCTCGTTGAGATTGTGCATGCGGTAATAGTATTTCGAATCCTTCTCGACATACACTTCATGGCCCGGGAGCTGAGTCACGTCGGTGATGAGTTCGCTGCTCGCGCGGCGTGGCTGCACCAGCACCTGGTGTGTCTCGCTGTATGGGCCGCAGGAGAGCACGCGCTCGCGGTACTCGCTCGTTACCGGCACGGGATAGGCAATGAGGTCGATGATGCCCGAGTCGAGCATCTCGACCATGGACGATAGGCTCGGAGCCACTACGAGGTCAAGAACCATCGACTTGTCGTCGGCCAGGCGGTTGACGAGCGAGTAGTCGAGGCCCATGGGTTCCTCGCGATATATAAAATAGGAAGTGGGGCTGTACAGGGTGGCTACGCGCAGGGTGTCGGGGAGCTGCCCGTCGTGAAGATGCTCGACGGGGGCTTCCTTGCTGCGCGTACAGGCAATCGCAACGATTGCCACGGCTGCGATTATCCTGTATAAAGTTCGCATTTGCCCTGAGACCCGGCTCTAATAATTAAATGTGCCTTTGTCCGATTTGATTGTCAAGGCAGGTGCATCGGCAGCTTCCACACGGCCTACGATGCGCGCGTCGATGCCAAACTCGGCTGCGGTGTCGATGACTTTCTGGGCCTTGTCGGCGGGCAGATAGATTTCCATGCGGTGACCCATGTTGAACACTTTGTACATCTCGGCCCAGTCGGTTCCGCTCTCGCGCTGTATCATATCGAACAGCGGGGGCACGGGGAACAGATTGTCTTTGATGACATGAAGCTTGTCGATGAAGTGGAGTATCTTGGTCTGTGCGCCGCCCGAGCAGTGAATCATGCCGTGGATGTCGCCGTGCATGGTGTCGAGTAGTCGCTTGATGACGGGAGCATAGGTGCGGGTGGGGGAGAGTACGAGCTTGCCGGCGTTGACGGGCACACCCTCCACGGGATCGGTGAGGTTGACCGAGCCTGAGTAAACGAGTTCGGCCGGTACGGCTGCGTCGTAGCTCTCGGGGTATTTCTCGGCGAGCGAGTGGTTGAACACGTCATGGCGGGCCGATGTGAGGCCGTTGCTGCCCATGCCGCCGTTGTACTCGGTCTCGTAGGCTGCGCGTCCGTATGAAGCGAGACCCACGATAACGTCGCCGGCCTGGATGTTGGCATTGTTTATCACACGGTCGCGACGCATGCGGCATGTGACGGTGCTGTCGACGATGATCGTGCGCACGAGGTCACCCACGTCGGCCGTTTCGCCGCCGGTGCTGTAAATGCTGATGCCGGCCTGGCGAAGTTCGGCAAGAAGTTCCTCTGTGCCATTGATTATCGCGGCGATGACCTCGCCGGGAATGAGATGCTTGTTGCGGCCTATTGTCGATGATACCAAGATGTTGTCGGTGGCACCGATACACAGCAGGTCGTCGATATTCATTATCAGAGCATCCTGGGCAATACCTTTCCACACGCTCATATCGCCGGTCTCTCGCCAGTAGATATAGGCGAGCGATGATTTGGTTCCGGCTCCGTCGGCGTGCATGATGTTGCACCACTCGGGGTCTCCGCCCAGAATGTCGGGTATGATTTTACAGAAGGCACGGGGGTAAAGGCCTTTGTCGACATTTTTAATGGCGTTGTGAACATCCTCCTTGGAGGCCGACACGCCGCGTAGGTCATAGCGCTGTTGCATGAATATTATATATTAAATATGTGTGATATGATCAGGAATAAAAATGTTGAGGGGGCTACGAACAGCAGGGAGTCGATGCGGTCGAGTATGCCGCCGTGACCGGGGAGCAGATTGCCTGAGTCCTTGATGCCGAGCGTACGCTTTATCAGCGACTCCACAAGGTCGCCCCAGGTAGACTTGATGGCCACTATGGCTCCAAAGATACCAAGGCACAAAGGTGAGAAGTTGTGCAGGTAGGTGCTATTGCTGCCAAAATACAATGCGGTGAATACACCGGCAGCGATTGCGAAGACAAGGCCTCCGAAGAATCCTTCCCACGATTTCTTGGGCGAGATGCGTTCAAACAGGCGGTGGCGGCCAAACAATGAACCAACACAGAAAGCACCGGTATCATTAAGCCAGATCATCACAAACATAAGCAGGACGATCTTCGGATTCATGATATAGGCGGTGAGCATCATTGCCAGAGGCCATGTCACGTAGAATTGTCCCATGAGCGAGTGGGCGGTCTCGGCCAACGGATTTTCTGATTTGATGTACATCGGAGCAATCATGCGGGCCATGATGTAGAGAATGTAGCCAACCCCAAGTGCGGTTATGATCGAGAGATTGAGTGCTTGTGTTTTGGCTATTCCGCAAAACAGGACGTAAACAGCCGTTGCGGGTATGCACGAGATCATGAGGTCGAGAATGCGAAGAAACGGATGCAGACGGTGGCTATCGCTTATGCGGTTGAACTCGTCGACCGCAAGCAGCGTAAACAGGAGAGTGAGGGCAAGCATCCATGGAATGCCGGCAATCAGCGCTCCTATAATAATGCCTATGTATACTATGCCCGTGAGCGAGCGAGTAATTACATTCTTCATTGTATGGTTTTTCTTAGGTTGGTTTTATGCTACAAAATTAACTATTTTTTTTCAGCTTGGCTACAATAAACTGTTTAAATGTGAAACAAGACCCAAACAAAGATGTTCTTGACGGTTCGTTTCGGTCGTTATATTGTGGATGGATAAGTCTATTTGTGTGTAATACTTACAATGAATCGGGTGTTGTATGGTCATGGCGAGTATGAAAATAAATTTGATTACATAATTTTGTAAAACAATAAAGTGTATTAATTTATTTAATCTATTTGTTTATGCTTTGTTGGGGTGATTGTTTGTTGTAATATATACAAATATATACGGTTTGGCACTCGGATATGTATTGATGTGTTTATTGTCTTTTAATTAATTGTATAATAGCTGGTTAATCTATAAAATTTAAAGTTTTGTTTTATATATGTGCTGATTTACAGGTTATGATTGTAAGTATTTGATAATCAGATGTGTTTGCAATTGAATATAAGCGCAATCATGGGCCGGCGGTGTAAAAAAGATGTGTGTTGTCTTTTATTTAATGTGTAAATAATGTATTTTTGTAACAGAAAACATCTGATCAAAGCAATGACTCTCGAACAAGATATAGCAGGCGCCATCGATGTGCTGAAGCGTGGCGGGGTGATACTTTACCCTACCGATACCGTTTGGGGCCTGGGTTGTGACGCTACCCGCTCCGATGCTGTAAAGCGTATTTATGAAATAAAAAAGCGTGCCGACAGCAAGGCTATGATTGTGCTGTTATCGCGTCCCGATGACCTTTGGCGGTATGTCGATACGGTGCCTGAAGTGGCTCCGGAACTTATCGAGGCAGCTGTGCGACCGCTCACTATTGTGTATGATCATGGCATCAATATGGCACCCGAGCTTATGGCACCCGACGGTAGTGTAGGTATCAGGATAACCCGCGAGCGGGTGTCGTCGATGCTGTGCCGACAGTTGCGCCGGCCTCTTGTGTCGACGTCGGCCAATATAAGCGGCAGTCCTACGCCGGCACTGTTCAGGGAGATAAGCCGGGAGATAATCGATGCGGTGGATTATGTTATGGAAAGCCGACGCGGCGATATGACCCGTTCGCTCCCATCGCAGGTTATCAAGTTAAGTGACAGCGGAGTAGTTAAGATACTGAGAAAGTGACCGTCGAGACCCGACATAGAGTGATGTATGTGCTCACCGACTATCTGACAACGTCGGTGGCATGGCTTATTTTTAACCTTGTGAGATTCTTTACTCTCGACGAGGTCAACGGCTCGAGCAGTCTCGACCGCTACTTGGTCTACAGTACGGTTTTGTGGGGTCAGCTGCTTATTCCGTTCATGATGATGGGTTTCTACTGGCTGTCGGGCTTTTACAACAAGACTTTCACCAAGTCGCGCCTTGAAGTATTGGGCGCGACGGCGGGGTCGGTGATGCTCGGAGTATTGCTGATATATTTTGTGGCGATAATCGATGATCCTATCCCCGATAGATTCAGTAACTACGTGTTGTTATTGATTCTGACCGCGTTGTTTATGGCGTTTGTCCTTTCAGGCAGGTTGTTGATAACCTGGCGTTTGATGAAGTGGGTTGCAAGTGGACTGCTTGTTGACCGTGTAGCTGTCATAGGAGAACGCAAGAGCGTTGCCGAGTGTATCGACCGCCTCTCAAAAGCCGATTGCGGGAATGGTTTAAAGATAGTAGCGGCATCTACCACCGATGGGCAGTCATCGTTTGAAGGACTCGCGATGTTGAGTCTTGATGAAATTGAAGCTGAATGTGATCGTAACGAGATTTCAAAGGTGGTGCTGGCAGTCGCGCCCGGCGACTCGCAGAAGGTGCTGTCGCTCGTGAGACGCCTGTATTGCCTCAATCGTCCGTTGCTTTTACCCGCGTGGAGCGCGTGCTCCATGCTGGCACGCGTAAAAGTGCGCAACGTTGCCGGAGAGCCGTTGACCGATGTCGCTTCAGTCAATATATCGGAGAGTCACCGCAACGTCAAGCGTGCTATGGATGTGGGCCTGTCGGCTCTCGCTTTGCTGGTGATGTCGCCCGTTATGGCGATATTGGCGCTGATGATAAAACGCGATTCAAGGGGGTCGGTATTGTACTCTCAGGAGCGCGTGGGCTTGCATCGCAAACGCTTTCAGATTTATAAATTCCGTACGATGCGTGTCGATGCCGAGTCGGCCGGACCGGCGTTGTCGAGCGACAATGACCCACGCATAACTCGGGTAGGGCATTTCTTGCGCAAATACCGTCTTGACGAGTTGCCGCAGTTCTGGAATGTGCTCAAAGGCGACATGTCGCTCGTGGGGCCGCGTCCCGAGCGAGAGTATTACGAGGAGCAGATATTGAAGCGTGCGCCACACTACACGCTCGTTCATCAGGTGCGCCCCGGCTTGACATCCTGGGGTATGGTAAAGTATGGTTATGCTACGTCGGTCGACCAGATGGTTGAACGGCTTGCCTATGATATGATTTATCTCGAGAATATCTCGATTGCAGTAGATCTTAAAATTATGTTTTTCACTGTGCGTACAGTGTTAACCGGCAAAGGAGTTTGAATATAATAAGAGTTATATGAAGAATAGATTCAGTGCATTATGGCGAGGGCTGCGCGACATGGGGTTCCGTTTCATGTTGTGGCGCGAGCGGCACATCAGCGAGAAGACGTTTGTTATTATTCTCGCTCTTGTCGTGGGCGTGCTTTGTGGCTTTGCGGCGCAGTTGTTGAAGTTTCTGATTCATTTTATAGGGTCGTCGCTTACCGACGATGCCAATGTTACCCAGGGTAACTATTTTTACCTTATTTATCCTGTGGTCGGCATCTTGCTGGCCGGCTGGTATGTGAGATATGTCGTGCGCGACAATATTTCGCACGGTGTGACCCGTGTGCTATATGCTATCTCGCAGAATAAGAGTCGATTGAAGCCTCACAATATGTACTCGTCGGTATTTGCCAGTTCTATAACCATCGGTTTTGGCGGTTCGGTGGGTGCCGAAGGTCCTATCGTGTACACTGGCGCTGCTATCGGCTCGAATCTGGGTCAGGCATTCAGGCTGTCGCCACGTATCCTTATGATTCATGTAGGCTGTGGAGCTGCTGCCGGTATTGCCGGTATCTTCAAGGCTCCTATCGCCGGCATGCTTTTCACACTCGAGGTATTGATGCTCGATCTCACCACTGTGTCGGTGATGCCTCTGCTCATCGCCTCTATTTCGGCTGCTACGGTTGCTTACGCGTTTACGGGCTATGACCTCGAATTCTTCTTCGTTCAGAGCGAGCAGTTCCCCACGTCGCGTATTCCGTATGTGATAGTGCTTGGTGTGTTCTGCGGACTTGTGTCATTGTATTTTACCCGCGTCATGAACATGATGGAAGGCTTTTTCAAACACCGCCTGAACAGCCAGTGGAAGAAAACCACCGTGGGGGGCGCTATCCTTGCTGCTCTCGTTTTCCTTTTCCCGCCGCTTTACGGTGAGGGCTACGGAGCTATCAACGACCTTCTCGACGGAGACCCGTCGACGATTGTTGACGGATCGTTTTTCTATCACGACGGCAACAGCGCGTGGTTCATCATTGCGTTTATCGGACTCATTATATTATTAAAGGCCTTTGCTACCTCGGCAACGAATGGCGGCGGCGGTGTGGGCGGTACGTTTGCTCCGTCGCTATATGTGGGCTGCATGAGCGGATTCTTCTTCGCTTTTCTCCTTAATAATATGTTTGATCTCGACCTGTCGATAAAGAATTTTGCCCTTATGGGTATGGCTGCGGTGATGAGCGGTGTCATGCACGCTCCACTCATGGGCATCTTCCTTACGGCCGAGATGACCGGCGGCTATGAATTGTTCCTGCCGCTGCTCATAGTCTCGACTATATCCTATGGCACAATACGACTTTTCGAACCTTACAGCATTTATACCCGACGTCTTGCTCAGAAGGGCGAACTTCTCACACACCACAAGGATAAGGCTGTATTGACGCTGCTGAAGATAGGCAGTGTGATCGAGACCGATTTTAAAACGGTGAAGCCCGAGATGGACCTGCGCGAAATGGTAAAAGTCATCGCCGAGTCTAACCGTAACCTGTTTCCTGTGGTGGGTGATCGTGGCGAGTTGCTTGGTGTCGTGCTGCTCGATGATATCCGCAACATAATGTTCCGCCCCGATTTGTATCGCCGCATGCATGTGCGCAGGTTCATGAGTATGCCGTCGGCCAAGATACAGGTCGATGAGCCTATGGATAAAGTGATGAAGAAATTTGATGATACCGGTGCCTGGAATCTGCCGGTAGTCGATGCCGACGGCCTTTACGTGGGCTTCGTTTCCAAGTCTAAGATTTTCAATTCCTACCGTAGGGTGCTTCGCCACTACAGTGAAGACTGAATCGGCGATGCGGGCTTTTATAGGATAGGGGCGAAAAGGCGCATTATCGACTCGAGCGCTTTCTGGGTGATGGGGCGGTGGCGCCATTCGTTGCCTGTCACGCGGTGAGACTGTGCCTGGTCGTCAAGGAAAATCTTGCGCAGGCGTGCATTAAACTCGCGCGAGTACACAAACATGTTGCTCTCGAAGTTGTGTTCAACGCTACGAAAATCAAAGTTGGTCGATCCTATCGTGGCAAACTCGTCGTCGACGAGCATTGACTTGGAGTGCAGCATTCCGGCTTCAAACAGGTAAATCTTTATGCCGGCCTGGAGGCATTCTTTAATATATGATGACGAGGCCCAGCGTAGCATGTCCGAGTCGCCACGGCGGGGAATCATTATGCGCACGTCGACGCCCGATAGCGCTGCCACCTGCAGGGCATTGAGCAGGGCGTCGGTGGGAACGAAATAGGGGGTCTGTATGAAAATACATTTTCTGGCTGCCGAAATGGCTTTGAGCATCATGAAGGCGATGTTGCTCCACTGGCCTGTGGGGCCGGCTGTGAGTAGCTGCATCCCCTTGGCAGGTATTACGTCCTCGTTAGAAGTGTCGGGCAGGGTGGGTAGTTCGTCATACTTTATATCATCTTCAAGCAGTGGCTGCCCCATGTAGTTCCAGTCGACGGCAAAGGAGTATTGCAGGGCACGCACGGCCGAGCCGGTTATGCGCATGTGCAGGTCGCGCCACAGCGGGAATTTTCCGCCGTCGATGTATCGGTCGGCGATATTCATTCCGCCTATATAGCCTACTGTGCCGTCGATGATGCATAGTTTACGGTGATTGCGCCAGTTTATGCGCGAGCCCAGGCCCGGGAATGTCACCTTGAAGAACGGGTAGACCTGTATGCCCTCGCTCTGCATCTGCTTGAAAAAACGACGCTTAACTTTGAATGATCCTACGTGGTCGTAGATGGCGCGTACCGTTACGCCGGCACGGGCACGCTCCACGAGGGCATCGCGTAGCCGGCAGCCTGTCTTGTCATCGGAGATTATATAATACTGTATGTTTATGTAGTGCTGTGCCTTGGCTATATCGGCCAGCAAAGCGTCCATTTTGTCGCTGCCGTTATTGTAGATGGTGGCATTGTTGTCGCGGTAATACATTGCTCCCGACAGCGAGTGGGCCAGGCGTGCGATACTGATGATCGACTCGCTGTGGGGCAGGCGGTTGAAGTCGATTTTGCGGCCGCTCTCCCTGCGGCGCAGGCGCCGGCGGTTGCGTCGTGATATAATGCGCTTGTTCTTGATGTTGCGACCGAAGATAATGTAGAGGATGAGGCCGAGGGCGGGGAGCGCCAAAAGTACTGTTACCCAGGCTAATGACTTGACCGGATTGCGGTTTTCCGACACTATGACACCGACGATGCTTATTATCGTCACTGCATAGGCTACGGTAAGGAACCAGTAGACCCATGTGAGATTGATGTACTGTGAGAGGAATTCGGTCATCGTCAAAAGGAGGTTTGAACCTTGTAAAATTACTAAAAATATTTGGGCTGAATATTAAAACTTTGCGAAAAAAATGCTAACTTTGCGCGATAAAATGTTTGATTGCCATGCTTGTAAGTGGCAATTGATTGAAAAACAGTCTTATACCACGTTATGATTAAAATTACTTTTCCTGACGGAAGTGTCAAGGAATTTGAGGCCGGGATTACCCCGATGGCTGTAGCCGAGAGCCTCAGTCCGCGTTTGGCCCGCGAGGTCCTCGTTGCCGAGGTGAATGGCCAGCCTTGGGATTTAACCCGTCCCATCGACAATGATGCAACCATTAAACTGTTCAAATGGGAAGATGCCGAGGGCAAACATGCTTTCTGGCACAGTTCGGCACACCTGTTGGCCGAGGCTCTTCAGGAGCTTTATCCCGGCGTTAAGTTCGGCATCGGTCCGGCTATCGAGAACGGTTTCTATTATGATATTGACCCGGGTGACAACAAGCTCACGGCCGAAGATTTTGCTAAAATCGAGGCTAAGATGCTCGAGCTGGCTCAGCGCCACGAGACCATCGAGCGCCGCGATATCGCCAAGGCCGACGCTCTGAAAGCTTTCGGCGACCGTGGCGAGGAGTACAAGTGTGAGCTCATAAGCGAGCTCGAGGATGGCCACATTACCACCTACACACAGGGTAACTTTACCGATCTGTGCCGTGGTCCGCACCTCCCCGATACATCGGCCATCAAAGCTGTGAAGATTACATCGCTTGCCGGTGCCTACTGGCGTGGCGATGAAAAGCGCAACCAGCTCGTGCGCGTTTACGGTATCACATTCCCCAAGAAGAAGATGCTCGATGAGTATCTCGTTCTCATGGAAGAGGCCAAGAAGCGCGACCACCGCAAGCTCGGCAAGGAGATGGAGCTTTTCGCTTTCTCGGCCAATGTCGGTGCCGGTCTGCCTCTGTGGCTGCCCAAGGGTGCCGCCCTCCGCGACCGCCTCGAGCAGTTCCTTCGCAAGATTCAGAAAAAATACGGTTACCTGCAGGTTATCACTCCCCACATCGGTAACAAGAACCTGTATGTGACTTCGGGCCACTATGCCAAGTATGGCAAGGACTCGTTCCAGCCCATTCATACTCCCGAGGAGGGTGAAGAGTATCTGCTCAAACCCATGAACTGTCCTCATCACTGCGAGATATTCCGCTCGTACCCCCGTTCATATCGCGACCTGCCCATGCGTCTGGCCGAGTTCGGTACAGTGTATCGCTACGAGCAGAGCGGCGAGCTTCACGGCTTGACCCGTGTGCGCGGCTTTACGCAGGATGACGCCCATATCTTCTGTGCTCCCGACCAGATTAAAGATGAGTTCCTCAAAGTTATGGACATCATCTTCTACATCTTCAACGCTCTGAAGTTTGATAATTTCGAGGCTCAGATTTCGCTTCGCGACCCCAACAACAAGGAAAAATATATCGGTAGCGACGAGAACTGGCATCTCGCCGAGCAGGCCATCATCGAGGCTTGCGCCGAGAAAGGCCTCAAGGCTCGCACCGAACTTGGCGAGGCTGCTTTCTATGGTCCCAAACTTGACTTCATGGTCAAGGACGCCATTGGCCGCCGTTGGCAGCTCGGTACAATCCAGGTCGACTACAACCTGCCCGAGCGTTTCCAGCTCGAGTACACCGGAGCCGACAACCAGAAGCACCGTCCTGTGATGATTCACCGTGCTCCCTTCGGTTCGATGGAGCGTTTTGTGGCTGTTCTTCTTGAGCACACCGCCGGTAAATTCCCCTTGTGGCTCGCTCCCGAGCAGGCTGTCATACTTCCCATCAGCGAGAAGTTTAACGACTATGCGCGCCAGGTTGCCGCTCAGCTTCAGGAAGCCGACGTGCGTGTGGAAGTAGATGACCGCAACGAGAAAATCGGTAAGAAAATTCGCGACAACGAGCTCAAACGTATCCCCTATATGCTCATAGTAGGTGAAAAAGAAGCTCAGGAAGGTGAAGTTTCGGTAAGAAAACAGGGCGAAGGTGATAAAGGTTCGATGAAAATTGCTACCTTTGCAGCCGAGTTGAACAAAGAGGTCAACCAAATGATTAACCAATAACCCCTTGATGGAGAAAAAGAACTTTCATCCCACCGGCGCTCAGCGCCCCACTACTGCCGGACAGCGCCCGATGGGTGCCGGCGGTCCACAGCGACCCACTACTCCCGGCCAAGGACAACGCCCGCCGATGGGACCCCGTCGCGGCCCGGCCTTGCCCCCCAAGGAGAAGGATCCGCACAATATCAACGAACGCATCCGCGCCCGTGAAGTGCGACTCGTAGGCGATAATGTCGAGAACGGCATTTATTCGCTCCACGATGCCTTGAAACTTGCCGACGAGCTCGAACTTGATCTTGTCGAGATTTCTCCCAACGCCGCGCCCCCCGTGTGCAAGATTCTGGATTACCAGAAATTCCTGTACCAGCAGAAAAAGCGCCAGAAGGAGCAGAAAGCCAAGCAGGCTAAGGTCACTGTCAAGGAGATACGTTTCGGACCCCAGACCGATGATCACGACTATAACTTCAAGCTCAAGCACGCTATCGGCTTCCTGCAGGAGGGTGCAAAGGTGAAAGCTTACGTGTTCTTCAAGGGCCGTTCGATTCTGTTCAAGGAACAAGGCGAAGTATTGCTGCTGCGTTTTGCCCAGGATATCGAGGATTACGGCAAGGTAGAGCAGATGCCCGTTCTCGAGGGAAAACGCATGATAATGATGCTTGCCCCTAAGAAAAAGTAAAAAAAAACTGATTGGCGTCGCGAGTCGGCGCACAAGCAGACAACTCGAATTAATAATTACAAAACAAACAAAAATGCCAAAGATTAAAACTAATTCCGGTGCCAAAAAGAGGTTCGCCCTTACCGGGTCAGGAAAAATCAAGAGAAAACATGCGTTCAAGAGCCACATCTTGACCAAGAAAACCAAAAAGCAGAAACGCAACCTCACTCACTTCTCGACAGTTGCGCGCGTAGACGAGGCCAATGTAAAGGCATTACTTGGCATCAGATAATCCCCCGCGGGATTCACGCCAGTGCTGCTTAAAACAGTTTTCTCGATTTTAATTCGTGATTTTATTACATTTATTAACCGAGTGTTCAGCCTTAAAGAGTCACAAACAGTGCCGCTAACACTCAAAAAAAGTAAGTAAAAATGCCAAGATCAGTCAATCATGTAGCTTCAAGAGCTCGTCGCAAGAAAATTCTGAAACTCACCCGTGGTTACTTCGGTTGCCGCCGCAATGTGTGGACAGTAGCAAAGAACACCTGGGAAAAGGGCCTCACCTATGCCTATCGTGACCGCAAGGATAAGAAGGCCAACTTCCGCGCACTGTGGATTCAGCGTATCAACGCTGCAGCACGCCAGGAGGATCTTTCTTACTCTAAGCTCATGGGTCTTATCCACAAGGCAGGTATCCAGATCAACCGCAAGGTGCTGGCCGACCTCGCTCTCAACAACCCCGCCGCTTTCAAGGCCGTTGTAGAGAAGGTTAAGAACGCATAAGCGTAGCCCGGCTACAAAACCAACAGCAACCCTGTTGCCCCTCGATCGGGCAGCGGGGTTGTTTGCGTTTTTTTTGAGCTTTTTGATGCCACGGGTGTAAAAAATAGCCCGCACAGTGCTGTGGGTTGCAGGGAATTTGTTATTTTTGCATGTTAATTGCCCCGCTTCCCGGCATGCTTGCCCGGCGGGAACGAGTATTACATCGCTTAATCAAACCATATCAAGACAATGGCTGAAAATATCATCAACGAACCCGAAGAGTCCAAGGGACTTAACTTTGTAGAGCAAATTGTTGCCGACGACCTCAAGGCCGGCAAAAACGGCGGACGCCTCAACACACGTTTCCCGCCCGAACCTAACGGCTATCTTCACATAGGCCACGCCAAGGCAATATGCATGGACTTTGGTGTTGCCGAGAAGTTCGGTGGCACATGCAACCTGCGCTTTGATGATACCAACCCTGTGAAAGAGGATGTGGAGTATGTCGACTCGATACGCGAGGACATCCACTGGCTCGGTTTCGACTGGGGCGACCGCGAGTATTATGCCAGCGATTACTTCCCCCAGTTGTATGATCTTGCAATACGTCTTATCAAGGAGGGTAAAGCCTATGTCGACGACCAGTCGAGCGAAGAAATCGCCGCACAGAAGGGTACTCCCACCACTCCCGGTGTCAACAGCCCTTATCGCGATCGCTCGGTAGAGGAGAATCTCGACCTGTTCACCCGTATGAACGCCGGCGAGTTCCCCGAGGGTAGCCATGTGTTGCGTGCCAAAATCGACATGGCATCGAGCAACATGCACTTCCGCGACCCCATAATGTATCGCATCATCCATCATCCCCACCATCGCACGGGCACGAAGTGGCACGTATATCCCATGTATGACTTTGCCCACGGCCAGAGCGACTACTTCGAGGGTGTGACCCACTCGATATGCACGCTTGAGTTTGTGCCTCACCGTCCGCTTTACGATTACTTCGTCGACGAGCTGGCCGACGAGACCTACCGTCCCCGCCAGATCGAGTTCAACCGACTCAACCTCACCTATACCGTGATGTCGAAGCGTAAACTCCTTCAGCTCGTCAAGGAGGGTCTTGTAGCGGGATGGGATGATCCCCGCATGCCCACCATCTCGGGTATGCGTCGTCGCGGTTTCACTCCCCGCTCCATACGCAACTTCATCGACACCATCGGCTACACCAAGTATGAGGCGCTCAACAGCGTCGCCCTGCTCGAGTATGCCGTGCGCGAGGATCTCAACAAGATTGCTACCCGCGGCATGGCGGTGATGGATCCCGTTAAGGTTGTTATCACCAACTACCCCGAGGGCGAAACCGAAATGGTGGAGATGGAAAACAATCCCGAGAACCCCGAGGAGGGAACACACTCGATGCCTTTCGGCCGCGAGATTTATATCGAGCGCGACGATTTCATGGAGAATCCCCCCAAGAAATACTTCCGCCTCGCTCCCGACGCCGAGGTACGTCTCAAGGGCGCATACATTGTAAAATGCACCGGTGTCAAGAAGGATGCCGACGGCAATATCGAGGAAATCTACTGTACCTACGATCCCGATACCCGCAGCGGACTTCCCGGCAGCCAGCGTAAAGTCAAAGGCACTCTCCACTGGGTTGCCGCCGACACGGCCGTTGATGCCACCGTGCGCGTTTATGACCGCCTGTTCAATGTCGAGAATCCGGCGGCCGAGACCGAGCGCGATTTCCGCGAAATGCTCAACCCCGACTCGCTTCGCGTTGTCGAAGGCGTAAAGGTCGAGCCGTTCATCGCCCGGAATGCTGTCAACGGAACTAAATTCCAGTTCCAGCGCATCGGCTACTTCACTCCCGACTATGACTCGACCCCCGAGCATCTTATTTTCAACCGCACTATAGCACTTAAAGACAGCTGGGAAAAGGTTCAGAAAAAATAACCTTTTCTTGGCTACCATATTTGCCCATGGCATCATCACCCGACAATAACATCGACGAGATAAAGCAATTGTACGAGCGTTTCAAGGCCGACTTGATGGAACGACCGTCGGACATGTACTATGATGAAGATGATATCATCATGGTGTATGATCTGGCAGGCGACTATCTTGACCGCTACGTACAGTTGCACGCGTTGATGCTTGGGCGCAGGTTGTTCCCCGACAGCGAGCAGCTCGAGCTACGCCTTGGTCTTGCCATGCTCGACATGTATGACGACGTGTCGCTCGACGATTTTCTCACCGCCAACTCTAAACGCACGGGCGTGCTGTGGGATATAATCAGGCTGCGCGGACACCGGGTAGGAGTCGACGAACTGCCGGCACGACTCGACGAACTGCTCGAGCGCTACACTCTCGATGAGGACGAGGATGTCATACAGTTTATCAATCTCATAACCGCCTATGAAAGTGAGCAGTGGCTTGTCGAGAACTATCGCCGGGTCATTGACCGCTGTCGTTATCGCGATACGGCTCTCAGTGAGTGTGCCGAGGTGTTGAGGTTTCATGACACGAAGCTGTCAATCAGTCTCATAGAGGAACTGACGCGGATAGACCCCTTTAACGCCGACGCATGGATTAAACTTGCCGAACTCAATCGCGAAATCGGTGAAGTTGAAGAGGGCCTCAATGCCATAGGGTATGCCAAGGCACTGCGCCCCGACGATTTTCTACCGCTGTTTGTCGAGGCCACTTTGCTTATTGGCAAGGAGCCCGACAGTCAGGCTGCGGCAGAGCTGTTGCAGCGGGTAATCAGTCTTAATCCCGACATGTACGAGGCAAAGGTTGCTCTGAGCGATGTGTATGATTATCAGGGTAAAAGCGACCTCGCCGAGATGATATGGAAAGAGGAACTGCGCCGCAATCCCAATGATGAACTTGCAAAGAGTCGCCTCGCGATGATAGGGACAAACAGCGGGGCCGAAACGGGTTGGCTCAGCGGCGACATGACCGAGGAAATGCTCGCCCAGCGTCTTGAAATACTCATGGCACCTGATGTCGAGACGCCCGAGTATCTGGTGCGTCTACTCGCTGCCTATGACCGCTCCCACGGTCTGTATCAGCTTGCCGGCGAATATATTAAAATTCTATATCGTTGCGGCATGTATGAGGAACTGTGCCGCTTCATGGAGCGTGAGCGCCCCGAGGGATGCCCCGAGATGCGACTCGACCCGCCGTCATTGCCCCTGTATGCAGCCTCTCAGTTGCGGCTCGGACGTTACGACGATGCTGTAAGGACAGCTCGTGAGTATCTCATGAAAGCCGGCCAGGTGTGCGGCAACGTCGAGTTGTCGATGGCATTTGCGGGTGTGAAAATCGCCCTCAGCTACATTCTTGAGAAAGCACTCGAGCGCAATTATTCGATAGATCGCGACCCTGTGGCCGAGAGTCTCGGAGTGTAGTTATCGCCTGTTTTATAAGAATGGATTATAGCGCAGTTCGTGTGCGATTGTTGTCGACTGGCCGTGTCCGGGATATACTACAGTATCGGGCGGGAGCGACAGCAGATTGTCGGTGACTGCTTTTACGAGTGTGGCGTGATTGCCTCCGGGAAGGTCGGTGCGGCCTATGCTGCTGTGAAACAGTGAGTCACCTGTGAGAACAAAATGCTGCTCGGGCGAGTAAAATGCCAGTCCGCCGGGTGTGTGACCCGGCACTTCGATTACCTCGAGTTTATTGTCGCCTAAATAGAGCACGTCACCTTCACGCAGCTCATTGGCTATTGTTACATTGCTTGGCTTGATAGGCAGGTGAAACAGGACCGCCTGCTGCTCGATGCGGTCGGCCAGCGGTGTGTCGAGCGGCGACGCGCTAAGCTTGACGCCATACTGCTTTTCGATATACGGTACTCCGAATGTATGGTCAAGGTGAACGTGCGTGTTCAGTAGGTATTTTATTTTCAGCTCGTTTTCGGCAATAAACAAGTCGATTGCCCGGCGTTCGGCATCGGTCGACATGCCTGCGTCCACTATCGCAGCCTCGAGCGATGCATCGTCCCATACAACGTAGGTTATCTCGCCGAACATGTTGAATTCAAATCCCTTGATGTGTAGCATAGTATATTGATTTAAAAAGGTACGTAAACAAGTTTCTTGGTCTCGAAGAACGGCTCCTTGAAATATACCGACAGGTCATATTCAAAGACTTCATCCTTGCTCAGTCCGCGCGACTCATCCTCGATGGTTCCACCTTTGAGGCATATCAGGCCGTTGGGATATCCGTTGTGGCTCTCGCGGCCCACGAGCCGGCGCGACAGTTTGACGAGCTCGTCGAGCCTCATCACGGCGCGGCTGACTACGAAGTCGAAACGACGGCGACACTCGCTCACGTCGCCATGCTGGAACGTCACATTTTCAAGACCTATGTCGCCGGCTATCGACTCGGCCACCTTGACTTTCTTGCCTATGCGGTCGACCAGATGAAATTTACAGTGGGGCCACATGATGGCAAGCGGTATGCCAGGGAAGCCTCCGCCGCAACCCAGGTCGATGAACGTAGTGCCGTCGACCGGAGTGAAAAACTTCGCTATGGCAAGCGAGTGGAGTATGTGGTTGACATACAGGTTGTCGATATCCTTGCGCGAGATTACGTTGATCTTGGCGTTCCAGTCGGGGTAAAGCACGCCAAGAGCTTCGAACTGCTGTTTTTGCAGTTCGTTAAGGTCAGGGAAATATTTGGTTATGATATCAATCATCTTAAGGGCTCTTAATATATTTATGTGCAAAGATAAGGAAGATTCGGTTCAAAATCGTTACATTTGTAAAGTTTTCGGCATGCCGGGCTGTTACCGGTGTGCTTTTTTTAATTTTACAATTGTAATGAAATGAATATAGGTCAATATAATAAACTCATCGTAAGCCGTTTTGTTGATTTCGGACTCTATCTTGTCGACGAGCAGGGCAACGAAGTGCTCCTGCCTGCGCGTTATATCGATGGTGACCCCGTGGTGGGCGATGAGATAGAGGTTTTCGTCTATAACGACAGTGAAGACCGTCCTGTTGCGACAACCGAGAAGCCTTTTGCCACCGTTGGTCAGGTAGCATTCCTGCAGGTGTCGGATGTCAACCGCTTCGGAGCCTTCATGGACTGGGGCCTAAGCTGCAAAAACCTCCTTGTGCCTTTCCGCGAGCAGCGTGCTACGATGAGGCAGGGTGGGGTATATCCCGTCTATGTGTACCTTGATCATGCTTCGGGGCGTATCGTTGCTTCGGCCAAGATTGAAAAATTCCTTGGCAATACATTCCCTCGTTATCGTCGTGGTGACAGGGTAGAGGCATTGGTGGTTCAGCACTCAGAGATAGGATACAAAGTGGTGGTTGACAACCTCTTCGTAGGAATGATTTATGAGTCGGGTGTCTACGCGCCGCTGGTTGTGGGTGAGACTATTACCGCCTATGTCAATAAAGTGCGCCCTGACAATAAGATCGACCTCACCGTGAGCAACAGCTCGCGCGACGAAGTCGAGGCTGTGGCCGAGTCGATTCTGGATTATGTCAACTCCCGCGGCCGTGACGGAATCGACGACACCCTCTCGCCCGACAGAGTCAAGGAGCTGTTCGGCTGTAGCAAGCGTGTTTACAAGCAGGCGCTGGGGCATCTTTATAAAACGTCCCGCCTTGCCAAGTAGCGCGTAAGCTATAATTTTGCTTGTATTGCGTATATCGGGTGAAATTCGTACCTTTGTAGGTTACTGTTAACACACTCATCAGGAATGAATTTTGAACTTACATCCCGATATAAACCCACAGGCGATCAGCCCCAGGCTATCGACCAGCTGGTGAAAGGACTCGATGACGGTATTCCGGCACAGACGCTGCTTGGTGTCACCGGCTCGGGCAAGACTTTCACCATGGCCAATGTTATTGCGCGCGTAAATCGTCCTACATTGATTCTCAGTCACAACAAGACTCTTGCGGCGCAGCTCTACAGCGAGTTCAAGGGCTTTTTCCCAAACAACTCGGTACAGTATTTCGTATCTTATTACGACTATTATCAGCCCGAGGCCTATATACCCTCGGTCGATAAATATATTGAAAAAGACCTGATGATCAATGATGAGATCGACCGTCTGCGTCTTCAGGCCACCCAGGCTCTTTTGTCGGGACGTCGCGATGTAATCGTCGTCAGCTCTGTATCATGCCTCTACGGCATAGGTAATCCCGAGGATTTCCACAGCAACATTACAGAGGTAAAAGTCAATCAGAAGATTGCGCGCAACGCGTTCCTGCGACAGCTCTCCAACGCCATGTACAGCCGCAACGAAATCGACACGCCGCGCGGTACGTTCCGAGTTAAAGGTGATACGGTCGACGTGCGTCTTGCCTACGAGGACATGGTAGTTCGCGTCAGCTTCTGGGGCGACGTTATCAGCCGTCTCGAACTCATCGACCCCGAGACCGGCGTGAAAACGGTAGTCGACGATTACAAGATTTATCCTGCCAATATATTCGTGACCTCACCGGCCCGTACGGCCGAAGCTATCGCTCAGATTCAGCTTGACCTGGGCGAGCAGGTCAACTATTTCAACAACGAGGTGCAGCTCGACCGCGCCGGTCGCATATATGAGCGCGTCACCTACGACGTCGAGATGATGAAGGAGGTAGGCCACTGTCCCGGAATCGAGAACTACAGCCGCTATTTTGATGGCCGACGTCCCGGTCAGCGCCCCTTCTGTCTGCTCGATTATTTCCCCGACGATTTCCTCACGATTGTCGACGAGAGCCACGTCACGTTGCCTCAGGTGCGTGCGATGTTCGGTGGCGACCAGGCCCGCAAGATGAATCTTGTTGAATACGGTTTCCGCTTGCCCGCCGCCCTCGACAACCGCCCGTTGACGTTCGAGGAGTTTGAGGGTCTCACCCGTCAGATGATATACGTGAGCGCTACTCCGGCCGACTACGAGCTGCAACGCAGCGAGGGTGTGGTCGTGGAGCAGCTCATACGTCCCACAGGTCTGCTCGATCCCCTCATCGAGGTGCGCGGATCGATGAATCAGATCGACGATCTTCTCGAAGAGATTCGCGTGTGTCGTGAGCGCAACGAGCGAGTTCTCGTCACGACCCTCACCAAGCGCATGGCCGAGGAGCTCAACGACTACCTCCAGCGCATGGACATCAACACAGCCTACATCCACAGCGATGTCGACACGCTCGAGCGCATACGCATTCTCGACGACCTGCGTGCCGGCACCTACGACGTCCTTGTGGGAGTCAACCTCCTGCGTGAGGGCCTCGACCTGCCCGAAGTATCGCTCGTGGCTATTCTTGATGCCGACAAGGAAGGCTTCCTCCGCTCACACCGTTCGCTCACCCAGACGGTAGGCCGAGCAGCACGTAATCTTAACGGACGTGTCATAATGTATGCCGACAAGATTACCGACAGCATGCGCCTCACCATCGACGAGACCGAGCGCCGCCGTGCTATCCAGATGGCCTATAACGAGAAACACGGAATCACCCCGCAAGCCATTGTCAAAGCCCGCACAAGCATCATAGGCATCGACGACGATGAGCCCGTTAAAACTACAACTCGTGTAGCCTCTGCTACGACCCGTCGCCAGCGCGGCGAGGGGATACCCTATACCGAGAATCCCGACCCTACGAGCGTGAACATTGCCGCCGACCCCGTTATCCCATATATGAGCCGCGAAGAGCTTGAGCGCAGCATAGCGCGGCTGCGCGACGCTATGGTCAAGGCCGCCAAGAACATGGAGTTCATGGAGGCAGCACGCCTGCGCGACGAGATCTTGAAGAGCGAAGAATATTTAAAACAGAAATTCGATGTCTGACCGCCACGATACACAACCCGCGACAATGTCGGCCTACGATACCCGCCGCTGGCTGCCTACCTCGGTAAAGGAGATGGAGGCCCTGGGGTGGGACAGTGTAGATGTTGTGCTCTTCTCGGGCGATGCCTACGTCGACCACCCGTCGTTCGGTGCCGCTGTGCTCGGCCGCGTCCTGCAGGCCCACGGCTACCGCGTGGCTATAGTTCCGCAGCCCAACTGGCGCGATGACCTGCGCGATTTTCGCAAGTTCGGTCGTCCACGCCTCTTCTTCGGTGTCTCGGCCGGAGCGATGGACTCGATGGTCAACCATTATACTGCAGCCCGACGCCGTCGCAGCGACGATGCCTACACGCCCGACGTCCGCCATGGCATGCGCCCCGACTATCCCACAATCGTTTACAGCGATATTCTCAAACGCCTCTACCCCGATGTGCCTGTAATTGCCGGCGGTATCGAGGCTTCGATGCGACGATTGTCCCACTATGATTACTGGCAGGACAAGCTGCGCCCGTCGCTGCTTGCCGATTGTGCCGCCGATCTCATTATCTACGGCATGGGTGAGAAACCTGTCGTTGAGGTAGCCCGCATGCTCGAAGAGGGAGCATCGATCGAAGAACTGGCACTATTGCCCCAGATGGTTTCGCGTGTTCCTCTTGACCTCGTTCCCGATGCCGACGATGACAACATCATATTGTCATCCTTTTCAGAGTGTCTTGCCCATAAATCAAAGCAGGCTGCCAATTTCAAGCACATAGAGCAGCAGAGCAACCGCTACCACGGTGCTACCCTGTGGCAGGCGCACGACAAGTGGGCCGTGAGGGTTACACCGATGTATCCCCCTATGACATCCGAGGAAATCGATGCGTCGTTTGACCTCCCGTACACCCGCATGCCCCATCCGCGCTATCGCGGCAAGCGTATTCCGGCCTTCGATATGATCAAGTTCTCGGTCAACATGCACCGTGGCTGTTTCGGCGGTTGTGCGTTCTGCACCATCTCGGCCCACCAGGGCAAATTCATAGCTTCGCGCAGTCCCGAGTCGATATTGCGCGAGGTGAAGGCAATCACGGCCATGCCTGATTTTAAAGGCTATCTAAGCGACCTTGGCGGCCCGTCGGCCAACATGTATGGCATGCACGGCCGCGACCTCACCAAGTGCAGCCGCTGTATGCGCCCGTCCTGTCTTCACCCTGCCGTGTGCCCCAATCTCGACACCGACCATACTGCATTGCTCGACCTTTATCACCGTGTCGACAGCGTCAAGGGAATCAAGAAGTCGTTCATAGGCAGCGGTGTGAGGTATGACCTGTCGATGCACACCAACGGCGACCCCTGTCACGATGCAGCCAATATGCGCTATAACCGGGAGCTTATATCCCGCCATGTTTCGGGCCGACTGAAAGTAGCGCCCGAGCACACTGAGCAACATGTGCTCGACCTGATGCGCAAACCCTCGTTTGACCTCTACTACCGTTTCAAGGAGATATTCGACGACGTGAACCGGCGTGAAGGCCTCCGCCAGCAGCTCATTCCCTATTTTATCTCGAGCCATCCCGGCTGCCATGAAATAGATATGGCCGAGCTCGCCGTCAAGACGCGCGATCTTGACCTTCATCTCGAACAGGTTCAGGACTTTACACCCACTCCCATGACACTTGCCACCGAGATTTATTACACCGGCATCCATCCCTATACCGGCAAGAAGGTATTCACAGCCACGACGCCGGCCGAGAAACTTGCCCAGCGTCAATATTTCTTCTGGTATGACCGCACGTATCGCAGCGGTATCGTCGGCTCGCTCCGACGCCTGCACCGCCCCGACCTCATAGCGCGCCTTTTCCCAGGAGGGGTAGGGTACAGCCCTGCGGCTAATCAAGCCAATCATCAAAAATCACAATATAAGAAAAGAAAATGAATCGTTTAACCACTTCAACATTAGCTACCATGTCGGCAGCACTGATTACTCTGTCATCATGTGGCTCGTCGCAGGGCGCCAAGGATGATGCCAACATCATCGATCGCCCCGAGGTGACAATCAACGACGGCCTGTTTACAATCGATGCCCTCGAGGCGCTCGGACGCGTGAGCGGACCGGTCGTTTCGCCCGACGGCACCAAAGTCCTTTACACTGTGAGCTACGAGAGCGTCGAGCAGAACAAGAGCAATGCCGACCTCTATGTCATGAACGTCGACGGTACCGAGGGGCGCCGCCTCACACGCACCGCCAAGAGCGAAAACGCCGCTACCTGGATCGACGGCGGAAACCGTATTGCCTATATCGCCACCGATAACGACAAACCCCAGTTGTGGGTCATGAATGCCGACGGCACCGGTGCTGTCGTTGCATCTGATCTCGAGAACGGCGTCGGCGGATTTCTGTTCTCACCCGACGGCAACAACCTGCTTCTCATCTCTACCGTAAAGTATGGCCGCACATCACAGGATGTCTACCCCGACCTCCCCAAGGCCAATGCCCGCATCATCGATGACCTCATGTACAAGCATTGGGACGAGTGGGTAGTGGAGATACCTCACCCCTTCCTCGCAAAGTGGGACGGCAACAAGGCTGTCGATGCCAAGGATATCATGGCCGACGAGCCGTTTGAAAGCCCCATGAAGCCCTTCGGCGGCGTGGAGTCGTTCGCCTGGGCTCCCGACAGCAAGTCGCTCGTTTACGTGTCGCGTAAGAAGACCGGCCTCGAGTATGCCATCTCTACCGATTCCAACCTCTACCTATACACGCTCGCCGACGGTTCGACACGTTGCCTCACCGAGGGCATGATGGGATATGATACCAATCCCGCCTTCAGCCCCGACGGAACCAAGCTCGCCTGGCTGAGCATGGAGAATGACGGCTATGAAAGCGACAAAAACCGCATCTTTACCCTCGATATGGCATCGGGAGTTAAAACCGATCTCACCGCCGACTGGGATTATACCGCCGATGCGTTCGCGTGGCGTCCCGACGGCAAGTCGATCTATTTCCTCGCTGCCAAGGATGGTGTTACTCCCATTTTCAGCATCGATGTCGAGAGCCACGAGGTCAAGGTTGTGGCCGAGGGTCAGTATGATTACGCCGCTCTCGAACCTGCCGGCAACGACTGCCTCATAACTCTGCGCCACTCGATGGTAGAGCCCAACGAGGTGTTTGCCGTCAATACTGTCGATGGCAAAATCGATCAGCTCACCAATGTCAACACAGAGCTTCTCGCTCAGATCGAGATGCCCCGCGTAGAGCTTCGCAAGGTGCCCACGACCGATGGCAAACTCATGACAACCTGGGTCGTTTATCCCCCCAAGTTTGACCCTGCCCGCAAATATCCCGCAATCCTTTACTGCCAGGGTGGCCCCCAGCAGGCTGTCAGCCAGTTCTGGAGCTATCGTTGGAACTTCGCCCTCATGGCATCCAACGGCTACATTGTCATCGCCCCCAACCGTCGCGGCCTCCCCGGCTTCGGCACTGAGTGGAACGCCCAGATTTCAAAGGATTATCCCGGACAGAACATGCGCGACTACCTGAGCGCTGTCGACTATATGAAACAGGAACCCTACGTCGACGGTGACCACATCGGAGCCGTAGGTGCAAGCTACGGCGGCTTCTCGGTTTACTGGCTTGCAGGAAACCATGACGGCCGTTTTGCAGCCCTCATAGCCCACGCCGGTATCTTCAACATGGAAGCCCAGTATCTCGAGACCGAGGAATTGTGGTTTGCTAACTGGGATATGGGTGGTGCACCCTGGGACAAGGACAACGCTGCTGCACAGCGCACGTTCGCAATGTCGCCCCACAAGTTTGTCGACCGCTGGAATACTCCTATCCTGATTACCCACGGAGAGTTTGACTACCGCATCCTCTCGTCGCAGGGCGAGATGGCGTTCAATGCCGCACGTCTGCGCGGTGTGCCCGCCGAGATGGTCATCTTCCCCGACGAGAACCACTGGATTCTGAAACCCCAGAATGCAGTTCTGTGGCAGCGCGTATTCTTCCGCTGGCTCGACCGCTGGCTCAAACCGGCTGCCGACGAGACTGCCGGTACAACTGCCGAATAAGACACTGTCGAAACCAAATGTCACGCACGTCGCTTAAAAAGGAATTGTCAAACCTCACGGCCCCGCAGCTCGTTGAGGTGATACTTGACGCCTACGAGTCACGACCCGAGATTAAGGAGTACTTCGAGTACTACCTTAATCCCGATGTCGTGAAGCTTACCGATAAATACATGCGTGTGATAGTCAAGGAGTTCAATCGTAGTAAAAGACACTACTCCAAGGCTCGTGTATCGGTGGTCAACAAGACGTTGAAACAGTACCGCTCGTTTGCACCCGGTGCCGACAATGAGGTGAAATTCATCCTGGCGATTCTCGACACGATGGCATTGGCCGAGATGTCGGTCGATTTTACCGAAACTCAGTGGAATCTTGTTACCAAGCTTGTACACGCGGCCTTGGCGATCGCCGACTCTGCCGGCATCATCGACCAGGCGGTAATACCGCTCTCACTCTTGGCTGCCGATGACTCCCGCTTGTGCACGCGATACTTCGTGCGAGCCATCGACGAGGCGGTTTCCTGCTACGATTCCGAAAAGACGATTTCGCTAAAAAATAAATAGGGACATCTCGGTTTTACAGAAATAAATTGTATTTTTGCAGTGTCATGCAAGTGACCTCAAAAGCAAGAAATAATTAACAATAAGCTCCGCACGCGAAGCTAATAAAAATATCATTATTATGCTTAACAAAGAAGTAGAAGCGGCTTTTAACGCCCAGATTAACGCCGAGTTCTGGTCGGCATATCTGTATCTTTCAATGTCGATGCACTTTGCCCACGAGGGTTATGAAGGCATTGCCAACTGGTTTGCTGTTCAGTTCAAGGAAGAACAGGATCACGCTACAATCATGATGAACTACGTGAACTCACGTGGCGGCCAGGTTGTGCTTGCACCTATTGCCGAGGTTGAGACATCATGGAACTCACCCCTCGATGCTTTTGCCAAGACTCTTGCTCACGAGAACAAAGTTACCGGCCTTATCAACGACCTCTATGCACTCGCTACCGAGAAGAAGGACTACGCTACACAGTCTATGCTCAAGTGGTTTATCGACGAGCAGGTTGAAGAGGAAGAGACAGCCGAGGGCTTCATCAATGCTCTCAAGAAGATTGGCGATAATGGCTACGGACTGTATATGTTCGACAAAGAGCTTGCAACACGTACCTATACAACACCCTCGCCCCTCGCTGCCAAGGCATAATCAGGCAAGAATTTTAATAAAGAGGCCGTGGTATTTTCAAAATACTGCGGCTTTGTTGTTATATGCCTGATTAGTAGCGTATTGGTGGATGTGAATTATCGCGTTGCATAAATATTTGTGAAAAAAGTTTAATGCCCCGATTATTTTATATATCTTTGCATTGAATATTGTGCGCGTCTCGACCTCTCGTTGGTACAACGAGGCCGGGAAGTGTACACTTTATGTAAACCTGTCAACAAATTAACCATCAAATAACTGGAAATGCAATTTTCAGCCAATCAAATAGCCGCCATCGTAGGCGGTACTGTCGAAGGCAACGGTGACGCTGCCGTGAGCACCTTTGCCAAAATCGAGGAGGGCGTCCCCGGCGCTATCTCGTTCCTTGCCAATCCCAAGTACACACCCTATATTTATACAACCAAGTCGTCGATCGTCCTCGTGAGCAACGAGTTTGTTCCCGAGAAACCTGTTGCCGCAACACTCATCCGTGTGGCCGATCCCTATGCCACCGTAGCAATGTTGCTCGACATGGTGTCGAAGATGACCGTTCACCAGCCCGTTGGCGTCGAGCAGCCCAGCTTCGTAGCCGAGGGGGTGGAATTGCCCGAAGAAGCATATATCGGCGCTTTTGCCTACGTAGCTCCTGGTGTTAAACTGGGCAAAGGGGTAAAGATTTATCCCCAGTGTTATGTAGGTGCAGGCGTTGAGATTGGTGCCGGTACCATACTTTACCCCGGGGTAAAGATTTACCACGGTTGTAAGATAGGGGAGCGTTGCATCCTGCATGCAGGTGTCGTTGTCGGAGCCGATGGCTTCGGGTTCGCGCCCAACAACGGCCATTACGATAAGATTCCGCAGCTCGGCATTGTCGAGATTGCCGATGATGTCGAGATAGGTGCCAACACCACTATCGACCGTGCTACGATGGGAGCTACCCGCATAGGTAAGGGTGTGAAGCTCGACAACCTCATCCAGGTGGCCCACAATTGCGAGATAGGCCATGATACCGTGATGGCATCGCAGTGTGGCATCGCAGGTTCTACCAAGATTGGCGCCAACTGCATGATGGGCGGTCAGGTAGGTTTTGCCGGCCACATCACTGTAGGCGACGGCGTGCAGATAGGCGCTCAGAGCGGCATCCCCGGCAATATACGCCAGGGCGCCCGCGTGATGGGCTCGCCTGCCATCGATGCCCGTGAGTGGAGCCGACAGACGGTTTACGTGAAGAATCTCTCCAAGCTCTACGACCGTGTCGACAAGCTCGAGAAAGAATTGAAAAAATAATAAAAGAAAAATATAGCAATGAAACAACTCACATTGAGTGGATCCTTCTGCGTTCAGGGCAAAGGCCTTCACTCTGGAAAACAGATAACAGCTACATTCGAGCCTGCACCCGACAATCACGGTTACAAGTTTGAGCGTATAGATGTTGAAGGGAATCCCGTTATCGACGCTATCGCCGAGAATGTGGTAGAGACAACCCGTGGCACCGTAATAGGCCGAGGCGACGTAAAAATCAGCACCATCGAGCATGCCATGGCTGCACTCTATGCCGCCGGCATCGACAATGTGCTCATTCGTATCGATGGCCCCGAGATGCCTATCCTCGACGGCAGCGCTTACGAGTACTGCGAGAAAATCGCCAAGGTAGGCGTCGTTGAGCAGGAAGCCAACAAGGAATTTTATATCGTCAAGCAGAAAATTGAGGTGCGCGACGACAGCACCGGTTCGTCGATAATCGTTCTCCCCGACGATGACTTTACCGTCGACGTCAAGGTGGGTTTTGATTCGCCCGTGCTTGCCAACCAGTTCGCTACCCTTGAGGATATCAAGGACTTCCCCGAGCAGATAAGCGCTGCGCGCACATTCGTTTTCGTACGCGAGATCGAGCCTCTGCTTAAGGCCAACCTTATCAAGGGCGGCGACCTCCAGAATGCAATCGTTATATATGACAGCCCCATGGAACAGGAGGAAATCGACCATATCGCCGACCTCATGCACGCACCCCATGTAAAGGTACACGAGTTTGGCTTCATCAACGAGCGCCCGCTCACGAGCGAGAATGAGCCTGCCCGCCATAAACTCATGGACGTTCTTGGCGACCTCGCCCTGTCGGGCCGTCCCATAAAGGGCCGCGTCATCGCTACCCGTCCCGGACATTCACTCAACACCGCCCTTGCCAAGAAGATTCGCAAGGATATCAAGCGTCAGGATCTCCAGGCTCCCCTTTACAATCCCTCGGTTGCCCCGATTATGGACATCAACCGCATTCGTGAGCTCCTTCCCCACCGCTACCCGTTTGCGATGGTCGACAAGATTATCGACAAGGGTGAGAACTACATCGTAGGTGTAAAGAATGTTACCGTCGACGAGCCTTTCTTTGTAGGCCACTTCCCCCAGGAACCCGTTATGCCCGGCGTGTTGCAGGTTGAGGCTATGGCCCAGACCGGCGGTCTCCTCGTGCTCGACACAGTCGACGATCCCGAGCGCTATTCGACCTACTTCATGAAGATCGACAACGTGAAGTTCCGTCAGAAAGTCGTTCCCGGTGACACAATCATTTTCCACGTCTCGTTCATGACTCCCATGCGTCGCGGCTGTGCCATGATGAAGGGTTATGCATTCGTGGGCGAGAAGATTGTAACCGAGTGTGAATTTATGGCCCAGATTGTTAAGAATAAATAAACTGCCTCTCTCAACCGTTATTTCGCATAGACCAAAACAATAAAATACAACAAATAAGGTTTCTCTTATAGAAACTCAGAAACTATAGAAATGATACATCAACTGGCAGTAGTACATCCCGAGGCCAAGATTGGCGAGAACGTCGAGATAGGTCCCTTTTCAGTCATAGCGCGTGATGTCGTTATCGGCGACGGTACGGTCATCATGAACAACGTCACCATCATGGATGGTGCACGTATCGGTAGCAATTGCCGCATTTTCCCCGGAGCTGTAATTTCGGGTATTCCCCAGGATCTCAAATTCAAGGGCGAGGAGACTTTTGCTTACGTAGGCGACAACACCACCCTGCGCGAGTGTGTGACCGTCAACCGCGGTACAGCCTCTAAGGGCAAGACCGTAGTAGGCAAGAACTGTCTCATCATGGCCTACAGCCACATCGCCCACGACTGTGAGGTAGGCGACTATGTGATTATATCCAACGCAAGCCAGATTGCCGGTGAGGTAGTCATCGATGATCATGCTGTTATAGGCGGCGGCACGTTGGTTCACCAGTTCTGCCACATTGGTCCTCATGTCATGATTCAGGGTGGCTCGAAGATCAACAAGGATATCCCGCCGTTCGTAAAGGCCGCGCGCGATCCCATCGCCTATACCGGTATCAATATCGTGGGCCTGCGTCGACGCAATTTCGCCCCCGAGGACATCAACGTCATCCAGGAGATTTACCGATACCTGTATCTGTCGCAGCTCAACGTGAGCGATGCCCTTGACCGCATCGAGGCCGAGATTCCGCAGAGCGAGGTGCGCGATCAGATACTCGCATTCGCACGAGCCTCCAAGCGTGGTATTCTACGTGGTTACGAATGGTGCTGATGCCCATTACCTTATAATAAAAGCTGTGTCTGCAATCCATACAGGCACAGCTTTGTGAAGATTCCAAATCGAAGTGCAAAACTTTGAGATAGGAATAACTCATTCTCC
>CANDNO010000003.1 GCA_947386115.1 uncultured Muribaculaceae bacterium | reverse complement strand
GAGAATGAGTTATTCCTATCTCAAAGTTTTGCACTTCGATTTGGAATCTTCAAAAAAGAGCCCGCCTCGCCGATAAGGGGTGAACTTAACCGGGGAGGCGGACGAAGAAGGTTATCTCATTCAGAGGTACTTTGACTTTTTGTAAACGTCAGAAAAATGCCTTCTCATACTATTACAACATCGCCCCCACAAAAAAGTTCATTCAATAAATATCGTTCCCGCGAATGTCACGCATTATCGCCTCCCGCATCATCGTTGCAGACCGATTTTCGCCAATGAGTTGGTTAATGATGTTTGCAATTTTGGAATATTATTTGTAATTTTGCAATACTTATTAGATTAATTTGTCATGAGAGTGATAACCGAGGAGCCGCTCAAAAATTACATAGCAAAGCATCCCGACACAAAGACTGCGTTGCAGGAATGGTTAAAGATAGTAAAATCAGCACAATGGGAAAACTTTGCCGATGTAAGAAAAAGTTTCAATAGTGTTGATAATGTAGGCAATCAACACTATGTGTTCAATATAAAAGGCAACAACCATCGTTTGGTGGTTGTTATAAAATTCACAATTAAGTGGATTTATATTCGGTTTATCGGTACTCATGCCGAGTATGACCGCATTGATTGTTCCACTATATAAATGACCTGAGTTATGACAAAGATTGTAAACGAAGAACAATATCGCTGGGCGCTTAACCGTGTTGAAGAACTGTTGCCTCATGTCACCGACGATACTCCGGTCAATAATCCTTACAGTATGGAGCTCGAGCTTCTTTCGGGGTTGGTTGCCGATTATTCCGATGAACATTATTCTATCGGAGAACCTACACTTATAGATATTATAAAATTGCGCATGTATGAGATGGGACTCAATCAGGCTGCCCTTGCCAAGCTCCTTGGTATTAATCCATCGCGAATCTGCGAATATCTATCCGGCAAGAAAGAACCTACGTTGCGTCAGGCTCGGGTGATCAGTCAGAAACTTAACATCGATCCCGCGATTGTGCTGGGAGTGTGAGTCAGCGGGTGGTGATGCGATAGATGCTTACCGAGTTGCCGGAGCCTGTGGCGCCAGGGCGTCCCTGCGAGGTGACTATCACTGTGGTTCCGTTGGGCGAGACGTCGAGCCCCACGGGGTAACTGTCGACATCGATCGACGTCAATACGCTCATCGTGCGGGTATCTACGGCATACAGCTTGCTCACGGTGTTGCATGCCACGTAGGCCACACGGCCGTCGGGCGACAGGCTCACGGTGCGTGCTCCGGCTCCTACCTTGCAGTTTTCCCATCCCGTCACCTTGCGGGTGCTTCCGGTCATGAGGTTGATGTTGCTGTATAGCGAGTCGAGGCTCAGGCGCTGAAGATATCCTGCTTTGTTGATGCTGAGGTATATGTACCCGTCGGCTCCGATGTCGAGATGGCGCACGTTAGGCATCATGCCCGTAAGTTTTCCACGATATTTCATCTCGTCCATGTCGATTACTGCGATGCCTCCTATGCCGCCCATGCAGCCTACGAGAAGGTATCGGCTGTCGGGCGTAAACACTGTGCCTCGCAGGGCGTTCCCCGATCCTACGTCGCGGTTCACGGGTTCCGTGCGGCTATAGTCGAGTTTTAGTTTATAATCCACAACGTGATAGGGGAGTTGCCTCCAGGCGTCGGGCGATGGCGAAGCTACGTCGATAATACCCACGGTGTTGTTACCCCAGTGGGCTACAGCCATGTATCGGCCGTCGGGCGATGAGGCTATCATTTTCGGCAGCGGCCCTGTGTCGAGCAGTCTCACGAGTGTGTCGGCTCGCGTATCTATCACGGCGATTGCCGATGGATCCTGTGCGTTGAGGTCAAACGAGCGGCGGTAGTAAGGCACCCACAGATATCGTCCGCCGTGGCTGAATGCGCCCTCCACAGGCTTGCCTGTAAACACGCGGGGAGCCTCATACACCGTGTCAAACGGATAAATCTCCTCAGCACCGGTCCACAGTCGCCGCTGTTTGCGGCCTATTACGTGCGATATTCGGGCGATTTTTTCGAGGGTCGCCATATTGTAACTCACGGTTTTGGCACCTTCGAGCGAATTGATATAGAATTTTTTCCCGTCGGGGCTTATGTTCACGCTCTTGGGCGACACCACGTCGGGGTCGCGTTTCACCGCGCCGCTCCAGTCGTAGTTCTGTTTTTTTGCAACAAGCGTGATGGTGAAACTGCCGTCGCCTGATGTCGCTTGGTCACCTATGCGTGTGTGTACGACGGGTGGTGCGACAGGTTTTTCCTTGTCGATGTCCTGTGCCGAGACAAACATCGGCAGTAAAAGTATTGTGGCGATAAGCTGTCGTAACATATCAAGGGCGCCCCTCGAGATGCAAAGGGGCGCCCAAAGATAGTATATTTAATTGGTATAAGTAACTCTTAAAAATTAGCTGCGAGTGATTTTTGAGATTTGTTAGAGTGATTTTTGTTTGAAGACGAAGGCGTGTAGCGAGCTACACAACTGAGGATGAGAGCAAAAAGCGCCTAACAAAGCCAAAAAGCGCCGCAGTAGCACGAGTTACTTGATAATTGTATAATATAAACTAATTTTTAAGAGTTACTTCTCAGCCGCAATAGAAGTATTCTTTTACCAGCGAGCCCATCAATGCTGGGTCGGCCTTGGCTTCGGCGGCGAGATTCTCGTCATGATAATCGCGCAGACGCTTGATGACGCTGTCAATCATGGCGGCCGAGAACACCCCCTTGCTCTCATAGACTGCTCGTTGAGCTTCGAGCTTCGATGCCGAGTCGGCACAGTTCACGGGCAGCGTGGCCAGGGTGGCGAGGCGGTCGGCATGAGCCGCATCGTGTATGTTGACATCCACGTATGTGTCGGCTGCAATCTTAAGCGCGTCGGGCATCTCGAAGCCATGACGAGCAGCTACAGCCAGCGCGGCGATGAGCTGGTACACGTCGGCCGAGCAGTCGGCCGAGCGTATCTCGACAGTCTGTTTCAGCGCCGGGTCAACCTCCACGGGCGTAATGCCGGGATTGGCAACGGCGCTCATATCCTCGCGGGTGTTCCATCCCAGCGGCACGCGCACGAGCACCGAGCGGTTGCGGTCGCCCCAGCACACATTGGTCGGAGCCTCCTGGTGGGGCACAAGGCGGAAGTATGACGTCGGGTTGGCGTTGCCGAACGCCGTGATCGAAGGCGCCAGCACCATCATGCCGGCGATGAGACGACGGGCGTCGGCGCTCAGTTTCAGGTCGTTGTCGAGCATCATGTTGTGGCCGTCACGCATCAGGCGCATGTGCACGTGCAGGCCCGAGCCGGCCTTGCCGGTGGTAATCTTCGGAGCGAATGTTACATCCAGTCCATGCTTGCGGGCCATGTTGCGTATTATCCATTTGGCTATCACGAGCTGGTCGGCGGCCTGGCGTGCATCCACCGGCAGGAACTCAATCTCGTTCTGCTCGTACACCTTGCCGTCGAGAGTGAAATTGCCCACCTCGCTGTGTCCGTACTTTATCTGAGCGCCGGTGCGTGCCACCGCGTCCATGCACTCTAC
This sequence comes from uncultured Muribaculaceae bacterium, assembly GCA_947386115.1. GTDB lineage: Bacteria > Bacteroidota > Bacteroidia > Bacteroidales > Muribaculaceae > JAAVFS01. The sequence continues at coordinate 72,042 of CANDNO010000003.1, read as the reverse complement.
GCGGAACTCGTTGAACTTGGCAAACGGAGCCGACTCGTGATAGTTGCGCTGGTCGGTTGCCGGGAAATGGGTCTCGGCCTCGCCTATCACATAGTATTCCAGCTCGCCCATGGCGTGGAACTCAAGCCCCGTGGCGCGGGTAAACTCCGTGCAAGCCTTGTCGAGCGTAGCGGCCGGAGCCGAGTCGAGCACATTGCCGTCCTTGTCAAAATAGGTGCAGAGCATGTTCAGCGCCGGTACGGGCGAGAACGGGTCGACAAATGCCGTCGAGTAGCGGGGCAGAACGTAGAGGTCGCTGTTGCCAGCCTCGATGTGCCGGAACAGGCTCGAACCGTCCACACGCTCGCCCATCGTGAGAATCGTCTCGAGATAGGCCATGTCGTTGATCACGAAGTTGAGGGTTTTCAGACGACCGTCGGCAGCCGGATACATGAAATTAACCATCGTGATATCATTGTTCACGATATAGTTGATGATGTCGGCACGGTCGAATGTCGACGGGTCCTTGGCAAGATATCTCACCACAGGATTGCGGTGCAATGAAAAATTCCGAGTAGTCATATCTAAGTCATTTACATGTTAAAAATAGCAGTATGCCACCAAAGTGGCGCCTATTAAGCCTTACCCTGGCAGCGAATACCATTATAAGCCCAAATATACATCAAAAATTTGACACATTGCTATTTTTACAAACTTTAACCCATGCTCTGCCACTTCAAACGTTTCATTCACGATTCTCTGCGCCGTCAATCTTGCCATTCCCACGGTAGTTTATCCTCCGTTGATAAACGGGCAGACGGTAGCTGAACGGTATAAGCTCGTCGTATATTACGCTATTCATTACTGTTTCTAAAGTATATTTTTCAACAGTCTCGGCAAAAACTACCATTGCATACCAGTCTTGCTTTTCCGAGAAAGCCGATTCTAACACCCTCATCTCACTTTCTCCATAGGCGGGTATGAATTGAAGGTCGTAGGGCCCGAGCGTTGGTATAAACTTAGGATAGTCCGGCCAGTATGTGTTCTCAAAAGGATATTGCAATGATATGTACACATCCTTGTCCGATTGATTCACAACTTTCACATACTGATATTTAGGTTCATTGTCGTCATCGCAAGATGATGACATGGATATTGCCCCGATAAAAACGAGCAATATATATTTGAAATACCGTTTAATCATGATTTGCTATTAATTATTTTCCTTGCCGTTATATATCACCTTTTTGTCGATTACACGTTCCTGATAACTAACCAAAATATAATCATCATATATACCTTCACTCATTACAGTTTTCATGGTATATTTCTCAACAGTCTCAGGATATATTATAAACATGTACCAGTCTTCTTCATCAAAAAAATCATATCCAAATGTAGGTATAGATTCTGTAACGGTAAGACCGGCACGTAGGTATCGTGGATGATATGAATGTTTGGTATATGGTTTGTTGGGTTCTGTTTCTTCATTACTTTTAGGTGCCATAACCACAAATATATCTTTATCAGAATTATTAATTAATTTCACATCTTCGGTTACAGGCTCGTCATAGCAGAAAGTTGACATGCATACAGCCCCGATAAATGTAAGTAATAAGTATTTAGTATATTTTGTAATCATATGTCTAATCATAACTATAATATGCTAGTAAATTGGAAAAGAATTTTGGCTTTTTTTATTAGTACGAGGGTTTTTATATGGTGTATCGATAGTTCTTTCATCAGAAGTAAAATAATTTATGTCAAAATAGCAGCCTCCAAACTTCTTAAGGTGCTTACTATCCGGCCCATACTTTTTTGCAAAGTGATGTGCCCCCAGTCATTCTCTACTGCCATCATTGTCAATTTTGCCATTTCCGTAGTATGTAATCTTTTTTTGATAGATAGGGATGCGATAGCCAATAGTTATAAACTCGTCATAAATTGCACAATATTTTATTTCATTCAGGGTATATTTTTCAACTGTTTCAGGGTAAATTACCAGTAAATACCAATCCTGTTTATCAAGTTTGGATGAAGTTTTGATTATTGTACTATACTTGTCATCAGCCGCAATAAATTGGATATCATATGTACTGTAATCCGGAACTAAGTCAGGATAGTTAAGAACCCACCGTGGGGTTTCTTTAGGATACTGTAGCGAAATATAAACATCTCTATCAGATTTGTTTACAATACTGATTTCCATTTCATACTCGGGATCTTCTTTACAACCGGTAGTCAACAAAACTGAACCGATTAATACTAAAATAATCGGTTGAATATATTCTATAACCTTTAATGATAATGACTTCATTTTGTTAGGTATGTATTTAGATTTAAATATGATGAGAAGTTGTTTATCGGTCAATTACTGCGTTTTGACGCTCATTTTTATTGCCGTTATATATAATTTTATGACTGTTCAGCACTTCTCGCTCATCAAATCTTATCAACTCGTCATATATATCATTATCTCGAATATAAGCTAACCCGTATTTATCAACAGTCTCCTGATAAACAACTATTAAATACCAATCCTGTTTTTCGTAAAACTCAGTATATGCATATACAAGTTTTTGATTTGCGCCTATAAAACTCAAATAATCAATCATATTATTTGGATCAACGGGAGGCATTGCCAAACTTATAAAAACATTTTCTCCAGATTGATTATATACCGTTACATATTCAGTTTCAGAACATGTAGTAGACATTGACATCACACCAATAATAGTGAAAATTATAGATCTAATATATTTATAAATCATAATGCGAAATACATTAAAAGACGAAATCCCAAAATGTCGATTTAGCACCCGATATAGGAAAATAACTTTGTCCATGATTATAAGGGCGAGGATTTGTATATCTATTTTCTTGATTAGTCATATTTCCCGATGTGAAAAAGTTTATATCAAAGTATTTTCCATCAAACTTTTTTAGATGATTACTACCCGGTCCATATTTTTTTGCAAAGTGATTTGCTCCTTGGCGGCTTGCATTAGTTTCAAACCACCTAAGACGATGATTAATTCCGGAAACGCTACTAATAAATGATGCGCTAAGTAAACTTGGAATTCCTACTGTACACATGAAAAACGGGCCTAATTGTTGACTTTGAATATAGTGTCCATATTCATGTACAAAAAGGTTATCTCTCCAATCGGCAACGTAACCCTCAGGACCCATTGATACATGACCAATAGTAACAGCTTTGGACGTATCTAGACCACCTGTACAACCGCTTAACGCGAGCATACCGTCAAGTTCTGTAATGCCATCAACTTTACCGATAATATTGTAACATTGTCCTACAGTTATACCGGCCAAGGTATTGAATCTCCCCCAAGTATTTTTATTTAAAATCTGCCAGAAGCTACCGTTAAAGCGTGAAAACTCAAGTTTCCAGGCATTGGAGGTAATGGACATATCGTATCTCTTAAAATTGATTCCATGAGTAAAAACATTTTTAAATAGATCAAAAATTGTACTGAATATGGCTAAGAATAATTCACCGTTGGGATCTCTGTATTTAAACGGATTATTATAAGCATATGAATAGCGGTTAAAGTTTGCGTCATATTCAGGATCTTGCAATTTGGGGTCGGGAGAGAAAAAACGACCTAAAACCGGATCATATAACCGTGCATTCATATTGACAATATTATGTAAATTAAGATATTCATGCCCTGTAAAACCTCTTGAAATGAATGGGAAAAGATCATTTCTAAAAGAATCCTTTATATTATATCTCGTAAGATAACCCCATGCATCATAGTGGGCGGTTAATAGCGATGTCCTATTGTAGTAAACATCAAGAACACTACCCAACATGTCTCGTGTCAAGTTCAAGAATTTTTTATTGTCAGTTGAAACGTTTTTAAATAGAACAACTTCGGCATTATAATAATTACCTCCTAAATACAATTTCTCATGATAGGCTGATCCATTAAAACTATCTAGTTCATAGCAATCACCGAGATATTCTCTTTTTAATGTTTTATGATTCGTTATATTGGAGGCGGTCATCTGTCTCAAATTATATTCTCCGTCATATTCAAACTCGGTTGTATAATAGCTTTCTGTAATCTTTTTAGGTCTCGAGAAACTATAATAGTCAATATGTTGAGTGACAGATGGGATAGATGCACGTTCGTTTGTTTCTATCCGTGATAAAGCGTAAGGATTGTTGGAATCCTCATAATAAAAACTACCTATCTTTTCTTTTGAGATAATATTTCCCTTGCTGTCATAATCGATATTGCCATAATTAGTTGAGATTAATCGATCTTCTGAGTCATAACCAAAGTTTTCATAAACGTTATAATAACTGTCGAAACGTTGTGTCATATTTGATGTAGCAGAGTCATATTTATATGATACACTTCTTATCGTGTCATTGTTATTCGTTAAATAATATATTCTTGTTATTCGATCAAAACTATCATATTCGATACGTTTAGTTTGCGAGCCCATAAACACAGATGTCGGAAGTCCTGAAGCACTTTCAGAGTCAAGCCGTTAAATGGTGCTGTCATTAAAATATACTTTTGTTAGATATCCATTTTCATAACAATACTTTTCCAGGCCTAAGTGACCGTAAGCCGATGTATAATTAATGGTATGCACATTCCCATTTTTATACATAAATTCTTTCTTCAGCCAAGAAGTTGAATTCTTGTAAAATTCCGATTTTATGCGACCTCGTGAATCATATTCTATATCCTTTCTAAACCCATTATCAGTATAAACAGAAACAAGTTGATTCTTATTACTATATTCAAAATTTGTGTCAAATTCCGGGTCAGTGCGTAAAGTTAAACGGTTGTAATTATCATAACTTAAGTGCTGGATATCTTCTATATCATTAGAAACACATATAACATTGTCACCTTCAAATGTATAACGTTTTGTGCCATGGCTTGGGTCTATTATTTCTGTGCGGTGGTTAAAATCGTCATATTCGAATAGCGTAGTGGCATTGTCTGGCGCGACTACTTTCATTGGTTGCCCTTTTGGATTAAAAAAATACTTTATTTCACCTTGGGGTGTTGTTATCTTTTTTAAATAACCGTTGGAATCGTATTCTTTAGTAGTTGTTGAGCCATCGTTAATTGTTACAGAATTGTTGTTATATTGATATGTAATGGTTTTACCATTAGCATACTCTTCTGCAGTTTTACGATTATGAGTGTCATATTTAAAGCAATTCCATAGTTTAGCAACACCATTTTTTGTTGGTAGTGATTCTCGAATTACATTACCGTAATTATCATATTCTTTTAAAGATTCTACGTAGCTTCCATCAAATCGATAAACTCGCTTTGCTATCTCACGTTGTAGCGCATCATAAAAAGTTGTTACTCGAAGGTCCTTTTCAACAGTATTTATATAATACACGCCGGGATTACCTTTTAAGCAAAAAGCAGTTTCAATTTTCTTGGTAGTGCTATCCGGATATGTTACCTTTATCTCATGACCAAATCCGTTATACTCATATTCAGTAATATTTCCAAAACAATCGGTCGAGGTCTTGACACGTCCGTAATCATCATAAGTATAATTTGTAGTTAGGTTGTACTTATCTGTCTTTGACGTAAGCCGGTTAAGCTCGTCATATGACATTAGAACAGATACACTGTTATTACCTTTTGTTTCGGTACGTTTAGTTTCGAAACCGTAGTTATTATATGAAATGGATTCGGTCTTTGCGAGAGCTCCATTTGTATAATACTCAATTTGTGTTGGTTTGTTTTTAAGCCATGAAGTTACAATAGTTTTGTCTGATATTTCTGAATTATCATTGGTTTGTATACAACACTTTTCTTGAATTATTCCACAAGTATATTCGTCGTTCCAAGTGTTATTATTCAAGTACTTATATTGAGTGACTGATGATGACCCATCTTGAAATATGACTGATTCTTCTCCAGGGAATCCATTAGTATAATTTGTATAACTGGTAACTGTGGAGTCTTTTGTTAATTTATTATAATGTTTTAAACTGTATAAATTATTTTCCTTTGTGTTGTTAGAATTCGTAATTATCCTATAATTATAGTCAGTAGATTCAGCCTCAGATTCTTCGCGTGTTAATGTGCCGAACTGGTCTAATGAATATGTTTGAGTCGACCAATGACCATTAAAGTCGTTCCATGTTATTTTTTCAAAACCAACAAATCCAAGACCTTGTCTGTGTGCGACAGCATTGTTATATGAATAGGAACGTCGTTCGATTACCGTGTTATTCAATGACTGTTGTGTCGATGCTACTACAGGTATCTTCTCGGCTATATTTACATATGGGAATACGGCACTAGTGCCTTTAGAAAAGGTTGCATTATCTTGATTGATATACTCATATGTATTAGTTTCGACAACGCCTAAACTTGAGGTTGTTTTTGTGAGTATTGTTCCAAGTTTATCGTCTCGTAAGTTAGACAACCGTCTAACATTCTCATTACAAATTGAGACAAATTGGGAAACATTATTATAAGCATTTACATTCATCGGAACTACGACAGAATTAGGTGCGAGCGATGAGTAATCGTATGCCGATGACGAGAATGAATTATTAGTGAAATAATGAACTCTAAAAGAGTTAGATGTTGTAATTATTAAATCGCTTGTTCCATCGTTATTGGAGTCAATAACTGCAAAATCGTTACTGTCTTCTCGTTTTACCGCTTTAAATATTTTTTTATAAAAAGTACCATTGCCTGAGGAGCAATACAAAGTCCAGTCACTATAGCCTACACGAGGGGTCAATAATATATCATGTTTGCCATCTCCGTTAAAATCGCCTAATAAAAATATTTTTTCAGACAAATCAGATTTTGTCAGGTTTTGGGAAAAAGCGCTATGATTGCAATACCACGTGGAGTTAGATTTATTAAAAGAATAAATATGCGTACCAGAGTCATTTATTAGGCAAATCTCGCTTTTGCCGTCTCCGTCGCAATCTAAAACAATTATTTTGTCAGAATTTGTATAGGCAGCCTGTGCATCTTTTTGCCTCGTTCCGACAAACTCATAATTGTACTCAAAAGGCGAGCCTATATAAGGCATAGTACCATTCTTTAAATCATAGATTACACATTGTGATGTTCTTTGTTCATCACCACAAGGATGATTTACAGATATTGACAAAACTTCGCCAATACCGTCTCCGTCAAAATCTCCTCCATAGTAGAATTTAGGATGAATACTTCGATTTTTTGAATGATCAATTAATATATCGTTATTTGTGAATTGTTTTGTATATAATTTTATGATTCCTGCTGATGGTAAATATCCAAATACTGAAAATTTAATAACATCTTTATCATCAATAACTTCGTTGTTTATTTTTATGATATTGTCAAACTGTTTACCGTCTAAGTCGACACTTAGGATATCAATAAACCCAGGTTCAGTAAGGACAGGATTATTGATTAGGGCGTATGATTCATCCATACTTGTATAGATAAAAATCTTTTCGGATCCATCATATAAATTATCATATCTGCGAACCGAATGATTAAATAATCTACTTGCCTTATAACTATAAAAATATGGTGTCGTGAATGGATAACTTATTAAGCCATCAGATTGAGCATAATAATCAAAACGTCCTTGCAAGGTTACTAACCGATTCTTTTCTTCAGTGCTATAATAGTTACTTAATATGGTATTTTCAGATGTAAAACCTTTATTTTTATAGCCATCACCATATTCAAAATTTATTGGGTTATATAAAATTTTATCAGCTCCATTACAATTTATTGAGGATAATATTGTATAGCCGTTATAGTATTTATATGATAAATTGTAGTTTCGGATTAGTTTATTATTGTATTTGCACGTTATGCTTTGAAGTCGAGATGTAATCAATGTTTGTTTCCCGACAGCAAAACTTGATATCGAATCGGTTCTGTTGTCATAGCTAAATGTTATCGATGCATTGTTGTATGATATTTTTGTTATTCTAGCATGATTGTTAGTTGAATCATAGATGTAATCAATTGAATTACCAAAAGAATCTGTTTTTTTAGAAATAAAATAATTCATTGATCCCGATGATGCTTGCGTGTATTTTGCATAGGTGCCATCAGGATAATAAGCCTCGAAATAGCTAATATCATTCCTTGACCTATAAGCACGTACGCGTATTCCGTCTGTAATTGTCTGATAGTTTATTCCGTAGGCGTCACTATTCTGTTTTATAAGACGAAGCCCATCAAGCATAAATGAACATTCGGAATTGGGTACTATACTACTACATATTCCGTCATAATAGATATTACGATTAACTGGCGTTATCGAAGAAATACCGCTAATATCCCATCCAATGCCTGCAATGCCATTGCCACGAAAACTATTATAATTGAGCGCTATTTCTGGAAAGATGTTGCAATTTTCAGTATAACATTCGATAGGTACTTCATATACTTTAGCGCCTAACGAATTTGTATTTGAATTAATTTCGATATTTCCGGGAAGATCGTTTAGGAAAACTGGTTCGAATGGTTCCGACGGGCGTATTAAGGTTGTATCAAAGCGAATTTTGGTCGTATCAATGGGAAATCTTATACCGTATTCAGCAGGTTGATCGATTTGATCAAGTGTTGCATTTGATCGTAACGGCTGAATAGTAGGGAAAAGGATACGCTTTAATGAATCATTATACTGTTCCCAATATTCATCAGTCCAATTGGTTGATAAAGAATCGTTCGCTGTATAATTTGCTGCATGAATAAATAAGGGATATAAAAATAGAGTAAAGAAGATACTTAAATTTTTCATGCCGTTAGATTTTAATAATACGTTTTGTAAATATATTTTCATTTTGGGAATATGTCACAATATATGTTCCTGGCAAATAAGTAGACATGTCAATTGTAGCATAAGACTCAATTTGAGCTTCATAAAGTTTAGTTCCCGTAACGTTATATATACATAGTTGCCCTAAAGCGTCCGAATTTGAATTTATTTTTACAGTAATTAGATTAGTTGTAGGATTTGGTCCAATTTCAATAGATATTTCATCTATAGACAAGTCAGTAGATGATTCGTGCTGAGTAGTAATAAGGTTTGGACTAATTCTTTCGGGTGTATGAAGTGATCTATTAATTCGATTACCTTCTTTGTTATATTCTATTACAAATATGGTTGAGAAGCAAACATTAATGTTGAAATATAATAATGCAAATAAAACTATACAGCGTTTGTGACATTTGAACAATTTAAGCATAATTCGTGTTTTTTATGGTTTATGCAAATATAAGGTAACGTATGTGTTAAATCCAACTGTTTAAGAATGAATTTTATTGAGATGTATTGTATGTCGTGCTTTTTAACTTGTATTAACTAATGGCGTGGCTTGCAATATTTATGTGGTTTTATTGCTATACTTTTGTCTCTGAGAATTGCCGGCTCTGAATACTTAATCTTAAGAACATGAGTTAAAACAAAAAAGCCGCGCTCGGTGATGGGAGCGCGGCTTCTTATGCGGTAGGGGTAGGGGGGTTACATCGCGAAGACGTTGAAGCCGCCGTCGACTACGGCTACTGTGCCGGTGACGAACGACGATGCGTCGCTTATGAGGTACTGGATGGTGCCGCACAGCTCTTCGGGGCTGCCGAAGCGGCCGAAGGGGGTCTGACGAATTACGTCGGCGCCACGCTCGGTCAGCGAGCCGTCGGGGTTGGTGAGCAGCGCACGGTTCTGGTTGGTGAGGAAGAAGCCGGGAGCGATGGCGTTCACGCGGATATTGGATGTGAACTTCTTGGCAACCTCGGTAGCCATGAATGCGGTGAAGTTGCTGATGCCGGCCTTGGCTGCTGCGTAGCCCATCACGCGTGTCATGGGGCGGAATGCGGCCATCGACGAGAAGTTGACGATGGCGCCGCGACCGGCTTCTACCATGGGCTTGAGGAAAATCTGGGTGGGAAGCACGGTGCCTGTGAGGTTGAGATTGAGCACGCGCTCAAACTGGCTCACGTCGACGTCGAAGAAATTGCCCGTCGGGGCGATTGTAGCGCCGGGCATGTTGCCGCCGGCAGCGTTGAGCAGGGCGTCTATGCGGCCGTAGGTAGCCAGGATATCCTTGCAGTTCTGCTCGAGAACCTCGGCATTGAGCACGTCGGTGGTAAGGAACATAGCCTCGCCGCCGGCGGCCTTGATATCGTCAACAATAGCGTTGCCCTCGTCGGCGCGACGGCCAAGGATAACCACCTTGGCACCCTCTGCTGCGAGATAGCGCGAAATGCACGCTCCCAGCACGCCTGTTCCGCCGGTGATTACCACCACGCGGCCATCTATCGAAAAAAGCTGATTTTTCATATTATCATTATTTGTTCTGTTCTTTTTCTTCCTGTATTTCACGATCTACGGTTGCCATTACGCCCTCCACCTGGCCCAGTGCCAGCATGCGGCCATGGAACGAGTAGCCGGCGTTGTAGCCCATCTTCTCGTCGCCGAGCATGAGCGGTGCGTGGTCAACACGCATGGGCAGGCCCGGATTGATGTGCTCGAATGTGCGCACGAGCGATATGATGTCGGCACGGCCACCCAGATGGGGAGCCTCTTTGAAGTCGCCGTTGGGCAACACCTGACAGCTGCGCAGGTGAACGAACCACGTGCGGTGGGCAAAGCGTTTGGCCATCTCGGGCACGTTGTTGTGGGCGCCGGCGCTCAGCGAGCCGGCACAGAATGTCAGGCCGTTGTGGGGATTGTCCACAGCCTTGTACAGCCATTCGACATCGTCGGCGCAGGTGATGATTCGCGGCAGGCCCAGCACGGGGAAGGGAGGATCGTCGGGGTGAACACACATGTTGATATCATACTCGTCACACACGTCCATGATCGCTGCCAGGAAGTAGCGCATGTTCTCGCGCAGGGTCGCCTCGTCAACTCCCTTGTACAGAGCCAGCAGGTCGCGGAATTTCTGCACGGGCGAGTCGTCGTCCTCGCTTATGTTGCCGCCCACAAAGCCCTGGGTCTTGACGATGATGTTGTCGACGAGACGCTGCTCCCCTTCGGGCGTCATGGTCTCGCGCAGCTTTTCGACACGCTCGAGAGTAGCCTCGTCGTAGTCGTTGCGGGCACCCTCACGCTTGAGGATGTAGATGTCAAAATAGGCAAACTCGCCGCGGTTGAAGTACAGGTTGGACGTGCCGTCGCCGTTGGGATAGTCAAGGTCGGTGCGGGCCCAGTCGAGCACGGGCATGAAGTTGTAGCAGATGGTCTTGACTCCGGCACGGCCCAGCGCTGCGAGCGAGCGGCGGTAGCGCTCGATGAGCTCGTCGCGGTCGGGTCCGGCATACTTTATCGACTCGCTCACGGGCAGGCTCTCTACCACCGACCATCTCAGGCCGTGCGACTCGATGTAGTCTTTCATCTTGTTCACTTCCTCGTCGGTCCACTCTACGCCGGCGGGCAGGTGGTGGAGCGAGGTTACAATGCCTTCGACACCAATCTGTCGAAGCATGTCAAGGGTTATTTTGTCGTTGGGTCCGAACCAACGCCATGTTTTTTCCATCATAATTTCAAGAGAGGTTATATTAAAAATTAAAATAGTTTTTAGCGTTGTTGTAGCAGATGTCGTCAACCATGCCGGCCACGCGGTCGATCTGTGACCGTGGTATAAGTCCTTGCTCCACATCGTTGCCCAGGGTGTCGCACAGCAGGCGGCGGAAGTAGTCGTGGCGGGTGTACGACACGAACGAGCGCGAGTCGGTGAGCATGCCCACGAATCGGCTCAGCAGGCCCTGCATCGACAGTGCGTCCATCTGAGCTTTCATGCCCGAGAGCTGGTCGTTGAACCACCACGCGGCGCCCATCTGTATTTTGCCCGGCGTGCGGCCGTCCTGGAAGTTGGCTGTCATGGCTGCCACCCAGGTGTTGTCGCTCGGGTTGATGTTGTACAGGATCGTTTTGCTCAGCAGGTTGTCGGCATCGAGGGCATTGAGTATCTGGGCGATGGCCTCGGCGGCTTTCCAGTCGCTTATGGTATCGAAGCCGGTGTCGGGCCCGAGAGCTTTGAACGTGCGTGCATTGACGTTACGCATCGGGCCGAAGTGGAACTGCTGCACCCAGCCGGCACGGGCGTTCATGCGGCACAGGTCGAGGAGCAGGTGGGTGTTGAACTGCTCGGCTTCCTCGGCTGTGAGATCGGTGCCCGACAGCAGTTTTACAAACAGCTCGTTGGCACGCTCGGCCGAGCATGGAGCCCAGGGCACACGGCTCAGTCCGTGGTCGGCCACCGAGCATCCGCGCGATGCGAAGAAATCGTGACGGTTCTGCAGCGCAGCGATGAGCGAGCTGTAGTCGGTGATGTCGATCGATGCCGCAGCTCCCAGTCGGGCTATATATTCCTTGTATGCGGCCGCGGGAGCGCCGGCCATCGCCTTGTCGGGACGCCATGCCGGCAGCACTCGTATCTCGAAGCCCGACTCGGCTATTGCCTTGTGGTGTTCCAGCGAGTCGATGGGATCGTCGGTCGTGCATACGATCTCGACATTGTAGCGGCGCATCAGTCCGCGCACGGTCATGTCGGGGCAGGCGAGCTGGCGGTTGCACTCGTCAAAGATTTCGTCGGCTGTCTCGGGGGTGAGAGGGGTGTCGATGCCGAATGCGGTCTTGAGTTCCATCGCAGTCCAGTGGTACAGCGGGTTGCGCATCGTGTAAGGAACCGTCTCGGCCCACTTTCTGAACTTCTCGCGCGGCGAGGCGTCGCCGGTGATGTAACGTTCGTCCACACCGTTGGCACGCATGGCGCGCCACTTGTAGTGGTCGCCCGATAGCCACAGCTCGGTGATGTCGGCGAAGCGGTAATCCTCGGCAATCAGTGCCGGCGACAGGTGGCAGTGATAGTCGATTATAGGCATTTTGGCCGCATGCCGGTGATACAGCTCCCGGGCTGTATCGCTGTGCAGCATGAAGTTATCATGAATTAACGGTTGTTCCATATATTGCTTTTATCAGAATATGTTTTGATTTGTAAGAAGTTATCAGAGAAATCAGCGTCACCCCGACGTAGGGACATGCCTGCGGCATGTTTCATCGAATGAGGTTAAATTGAATATAGTTGAATTCAAACTTACCCTCAAAGCTTTACAAGCTTATAGCGGGGCACGAGCAGCTTCATCAGCGTCCAGCTCAACAGGTAGGCGAGGCTGGCGGCAATGAACACAATCATGTAGCCGGCCTGTTTGCCCTCGAAGCCCATGAACTGCATGTTGACATCGCCGGCGTAGGTAAACAGCTGTCCTGCACCGTAGTTCGACATGAAGCTACCCAGTCCGCTCGCCAGTCCGGCAGCGCCGGTCACTGTGGCAACGACTGCTTTGGGGAACATGTCGCTCACTACGTTATATACGTTGGCGCTCCAGCTCTGGTGGGCGGCCGCCATGATACCTATGATAATCACCGGGAACCACATCGACAGGCGTCCGAGGGGCATCACGCCGAAACCGAGCAGCGGGAACAGCGCAAATATGAGCATCGCCTTCATGCGGCCCGAGTAGGGGTTAAGCTTGTTGCGGTTGATGAAGAATGTAGGCAGGTAGCTGCCGCCGAGCGACAGCATCGAGATCAGATAGATTGTAAACACGGCGAGCATACCCTCGGTGGTCGACGATCCGTAGCCGTAGACCTCGTCGACAAATGCCGGGGCCCAGAACAGCAGGAACCACCACACCGAGTCGGGGAGGAAACGGCCGAATATTACGGCCCACGTCTGGCGGAAAGTGAACGCCTTGAACACGCCCACGCGTGCCTCGCGGTTCTCTTCAACCTCGGCTTTCACCGACTCGCTCTTAAGCGAAGCGTCCTCGCAGTTGTCCTGCTCGATATATGCGAGCTCGGCCGCATTGACCTTCTTGTTCTCGCGCGGGGTGTGGTACACAAACAGCCATACGCCCATCCACAGGTAGCCCAGCACGCCTATGATGAAGAACGACATCTCCCAGCCATAGTGGGCGGCGATCAACGGGATGGTGAACGGAGCGAGCAGGGCGCCTATCTGTGAGCCCGAGTTGAAAACGCCGGTGGCAAAACCGCGGTCTTTCTTCGGGAAATATTCGGCAACAGCCTTGATAGAGCAGGGGAAGTTACCGGCCTCGCCCAGCGACAGTACGATGCGGGCCACAAGGAACAGCCACACGCTCACCGTCGTTACCGACATAGCCAGAGCGGGCACGGCCTGCATCGACGATTCCAAGTGTTCGCGTGCGCCGGCAAACGACCATATCCAGTCGCCCGTTACAAAACCGTTCGTAAGTATTCCGCAAACCGTGTGCAGGCAGGCGCCTGTCGACCACACCACGATAGCAGCGATGTAACCCTTCTTGGTGCCGAGTTTATCTACCAGTTTGCCGGCAAAAAGCATTGCCACGGCATATACTACCGAGAATACACCCGTCAGGATGCCATAGTCGGCATCGGTCCAGTGAAACTCCGGCGCGATAAAATTCTTCCATGTAAGCGACAGCACCTGGCGGTCAAGATAGTTGATAACGAGCGCGAAAAACAGCATTGCGCAGATAATCCAGCGATAGTTGGTCATTTTCTGCTCGTTGGCCTTGGGCAGGGATATTTCCATGATAATAGGATATAAGTGAGATTCAGTTATTCGTTGAAACGCGGGAGCCACAGCCCCCTATTATCGGCACAAAGTTAACCAACCCCGCCCGCTTCTGCAAGTCCCCCGCCCACAAATCCCTTTGCAAACCTATCAAATATATATCCAATCGTCTCATCCCACCCATATCATCAACATATCCCCCAAAAATTCCCCAACCCCCTAAAGACCTTAAACACTCAAAATACTCAAAATACTCAAAACACTCAAAATACTCAAAATACTCTAAAGACCCTAAAGACCTTAAAGACCTTAAAGACCTTAAACACCTTAAAGCCCCTAATCCCCCTCTCCCCGCGGCAGCGCCTCGAACCTCGAACCTCGAACCTTGAACCTTGAACCCAGAATAATTCCCATAAACTATAAGCGATATTTCATGTTTTTATTATAACTTTGCAAAATAATTTAAGATTTGATTATAAAACGAAACTTATGAGCGATAAAATATTCATTTTTGATACAACGCTTAGAGATGGAGAGCAGGTGCCCGGTTGCCAGCTCAACACCGTCGAGAAAATCGAGGTTGCCAAAAGCCTCGAGGAGCTCGGCGTCGATATTATTGAAGCCGGATTCCCCGTCTCGAGCCCGGGCGATTTCAACTCGGTAGTCGAAATCTCCAAAGCCGTTACCTGGCCCACGATCTGCGCCCTTACACGCGCCGTGCCCAACGACATCAAGGTTGCAGCCGAGGCCTTGCAGTATGCCCGCCACAAAAGAATCCACACCGGAATCGGCACCTCCGACTCGCACATTAAATATAAGTTCAACTCCACCCGCGAGGAGATTATCGAGCGGGCGGTGGCTGCTGTAGCCTATGCCAAGAAGTTTGTCGAGGATGTGCAGTTTTATGCCGAGGATGCCGGCCGCACCGACAACGAGTACCTTGCCCGAGTGGTCGAGGCTGTCATCAAAGCCGGTGCAACGGTAATCAATATCCCCGATACCACGGGCTACTGCCTGCCCGGCGAGTTCGGCGCGAAAATCAAGTATCTCGTAGAGCATGTCGACGGCATACACAAGGTCGTGATATCCACCCACTGCCACAACGACCTGGGAATGGCTACGGCCAACACCGTCTCGGGTCTCATCAACGGTGCACGACAGGCCGAGGTCACCATCAATGGCATTGGCGAGCGCGCCGGCAACACTGCCCTCGAGGAGGTTGTCATGACACTCCGCTCACATCGCGAGCTCGCTCTCGATACCAACATCAACGCTACCCGCATCAGCTCCATAAGCCGTCAGGTGTCGAGCCTCATGAATATGCCCGTCCAGCCCAACAAAGCCATTGTGGGTCGAAACGCCTTCGCCCACTCTAGCGGTATCCACCAGGACGGTGTGCTCAAGAACCGCGAGAGCTACGAAATCATCGACCCCAAGGATGTGGGTATCGACGAGAACTCGATAGTGCTCACTGCCCGCAGCGGCCGCGCCGCACTCAAACACCGCATGCACGTGCTCGGCGTCGAGCTCGAGAAGGAGGCCCTCGACAAGGCCTATGAGGCATTCCTCAAGCTGGCCGACCGCAAGAAGGAAATCACAGACGACGACGTGCTCATGCTGGCCGGCGAACACCGCACCAACCATCGCATCAAGGTCGAGTACCTTCAGGTCACGTCGGGCGTAGGCATCAAGTCGGTCGCCAGCGTCGGACTCAATATCGCCGGCGAACGCTTCGAAGCATGTGCCACAGGCAACGGCCCCGTCGACGCCGCCATCTCGGCAATCAAGATTATCATACGCCGCCAGATGCTTGTCAAGGAGTTCCTTATCCAGGCTATCAACAAGGGTAGCAACGACGTGGGCAAGGTTCACATGACCGTGGAGCATGACGGCCGTCAGTATTACGGTTTCTCGGCCAACACCGACATAGTCGCTGCCAGCGCCGAGGCATTTGTCGATGCAATCAACAAGTTTGTAGTATGAAGACACTGTTTGACAAGATCTGGGACGCCCATGTCGTGACGCATATCGACGACGGTCCCGACCAGCTGTATATCGACCGTCACTACTGTCACGAAGTTACATCCCCACAGGCATTTGCCGGCCTGCGGGAACGCGGACTGAAAGTGTTCCGCCCCGGCCGCACATACTGCTCCCCCGACCATAACATACCCACCCACGACCAGGACAAACCCATTGCCGACCCGGTTTCACGCAAGGCTGTCGACACCCTTCGCGAGAACGCCGAGGCCAACGGTCTCACTCACTATGGTCTGGGCCACCCGCTCAACGGCATCATCCATGTCATTGGCCCCGAGCAGGGGCTCACTCTCCCGGGTTACACCATCGTCTGTGGCGACAGCCACACCTCGACCCATGGTGCCGTCGGTGCCGTAGCGTTTGGCATCGGCACAAGCGAGGTCGAGATGGTGCTTGCGTCGCAGTGCATCCTGCAGCCCAAGCCGCGCACTATGCGCATCACCGTCAATGGCAAGCTTCGCCCCGGTGTCTCGGCCAAGGACTTGGCTCTGTATATCATCGCCCGCCTCGGTACCGACGGTGCCACAGGCTATTTTGTAGAATATGCCGGCGAAGCGGTTCGCTCTCTGTCGATGGAGGGGCGAATGACCCTCTGCAACATGTCAATCGAGATGGGTGCGCGCGGCGGCATGGTAGGCCCCGATGCCACCACGATAGAGTATATACGGGGACGTGCCAATGCTCCCGAGGGTGAGGCTTTCGAAGAGGCTGCCCGCCGATGGCTCGCTCTTGCCACCGCCGATGGCGCACGTTTCGACCGCGAGGTGGAGTTTGACGCTGCCGATATAGGCGTGAGGGTGACCTATGGTACCAATCCCGGTATGGGTATCGATGTCGGTGCCACGATTCCCGAGCCCAAGAATGAGAGTGATGCCAAGGTACTGGAATACATGCAGTTTACACCCGGCACACCTATCGCCGGCACGAAGGTTGATTATGTGTTCCTCGGTAGCTGCACCAATGGCCGCATCGAGGATTTCCGCGAGTTTGCACGCGTCGTCAAGGGGCGCCGCCGTCACCCCGATGTCACGGCTTGGCTCGTGCCCGGTTCACGTGCTGTTATGCAACAGATTGTCGATGAGGGCATCGACGTGGAGCTTGTGCGCGCGGGCTTCGAATTGCGTCAGCCCGGCTGTTCGGCCTGTCTTGCCATGAACGACGATAAGATTCCGGCCGGAAAACTCTGCGTGTCGACCTCCAACCGCAATTTTGAGGGGCGTCAGGGCCCCGGCGCACGCACCGTGCTCGCATCGCCGGCTACTGCTGCTGCAGCCGCGGTAACAGGTGTGATTACTAACCATTTGACAATTTAGAGCTCATAAAGTATGGCACGACCTAAATTCGGAACAATCATTTCGCGATGTGTTCCACTGCCTATTGAAAATATTGATACCGACCAGATTATACCCGCCCGTTTCCTCAAGAGCACCACGCGCGAGGGCTTCGGACAGAATCTCTTTCGCGACTGGCGATATGACGCCGACGGCAATCTGCGTCCCGATTTCGCTCTAAACGATCCGCGCTACGGCGGCTGTATCCTCGTGGCCGGCAAAAACTTCGGTTGCGGCTCGAGCCGCGAGCATGCCGCGTGGGCTATTGCCGACTACGGTTTCCGCGTGGTCATCTCGACATTCTTTGCCGACATCCACCGCAACAACGAGCTCAACAGCTTCGTGCTCCCCGTTGTGGTGAGCGAGGTCTTTCTTGCCGAGCTCTTTGACTCTATCGACGCGGATCCTGCCGTTGAGGTGCGGGTCGACCTTCCATCACAGACGGTCACCAACCTCACAACGGGAAGGTCAGAAAAATTTGAAATCAATTCATATAAAAAACAATGCCTCATGGAGGGGCTCGACGATATCGAGTATCTGATGGCCCACCGCGAGGATATAGAACAATACGAGAATGGGAATAAGCTTTAACGTTAAGCCCGGTGGCGTCGTGGGCAACGAAGTCACAGGCGAGGGCGCTCTCTTTGCTCAGGCTGTTGCCGAGCACGAGGTAACAGAGTTGCGCCGACATTTCAATATTGCCGTACTGGCCGGCGACGGTATAGGTCCGGAAATTTCCGCGCAGGGCGTGGCTGTTATGGATGCCGTGTGCCGTCGTTTCGGTCACACCGTCGAGTATCATCACGCGCTCGTGGGAGCTGCCGCCATCGATGCGTGCGGCGATCCTTTCCCCGAGTCGACCTACGAGATATGCTCCAAGGCTACGGCCGTGCTTTTCTCGGCCGTCGGCGACCCCAAGTATGACCACAATCCCGAGGCCAAGGTGCGCCCCGAGCAGGGCCTCCTCGCAATGCGCCGCAAACTGGGCCTGTATGCCAACATACGCCCCGTCGAGACTTTCCCCTGCCTGCTGCATAACTCACCCCTCAGGGCCGACATTGTCAAGGATGCCGATTTCGTGTGCATTCGCGAGCTCACCGGCGGCATGTATTTCGGCGAGAAACTCGAGGGCGACGAGCGTGCCTATGACACCTGCCTCTACACCCGTCCCGAGGTCGAGCGCATCCTCCGCGTGGCCTACGATTATGCCCGTCGCCGTCGCCGTCATCTCACCGTTGTCGACAAGGCCAACGTGCTCGCCTCGTCGCGCCTGTGGCGTCATGTTGCGCAGCAGATGGCTCCCGAGTACCCCGACGTCACGACCGATTTCATGTATGTCGACAATGCCGCCATGCGCATGATACAGGATCCCCGTTTCTTCGATGTCATGGTGACCGAAAACACCTTCGGCGACATCCTCACCGACGAGGGTAGCGTCATTTCCGGCTCTATGGGCTTGCTCCCGTCGGCCTCGACCGGTACCGGCACTCCGGTGTTCGAGCCCATCCACGGCTCATGGCCCGAAGCCGCCGGCAAGAACATCGCCAACCCCATCGCACAGATACTCTCCGTAGCAATGCTGTTCGAGCACTTCGGCCTCACCGACGAGGGCGCAGCCATACGCAGTGCCGTCAACGCCTCGCTCGATGCCAACGTGCGCACCCCCGACATCCAGACCCCCGGCCATCCCGCCTACACCACCGCTCAGGTAGGCAGCTGGATCGCCGACTGTATTCTCGCCCGGTAATTTCTTATTATTGCCTGTAATCAAGTTCCACTGCCATTCCCCCGGCAGTGGAACTTTTATCTTTGCCGTGACGTTTTATAGTTGTTCAATATTTAGCGACTATGAGTAATAATACAGGCAATGTTTCGACGCGCGGATTTGTGGGTTTTGTTGTGTTTATCGCAGTGCTGGGAGCGTTCAGCTCGCTGGTCAACGACATGTATCTGCCCACGATGCCGGCGATGATGCGCGAGTTCCACACCTCCACATCGATGACCCAGCTCGGCCTTACCTTTGCCATGATAGGAATGGGAATCGGCTCGGTTGTGCTCGGCTCGTTGAGCGACCGCTACGGCCGTAAGCCTGTGCTCTTCGCCTCGATGATTCTGTTTGTCGCAGCCACCGCCGCGTCACTCTTCTCCCACTCGATTACCTATTTTATTATGTGCCGTCTTTTTCAAGGTTTAGGAGCCGGCGGACCCATGGTACTGTCAACCTCCATTCCGGCCGATGATTATCAGGGTCGTCAGCTCGCCAAGGTGATGGCCATAGTAGGTGCCATCAACGGTATAGCGCCGGCTACCGGGCCGCTGCTTGGCGGATTCATGGCTGACAGTGTAGGCTGGCGCGGTATCTTCGTCCTCTTGCTCGCAATCGGCGTCATCGTGACGCTTTTTGTAGCTAAGATGAAAGAGTCGTTGCCCGCGTCACGGCGTGCGCCCGCGCAGGGTCTCGGAGCCTATTGGACCCGCTATCGCGTTCTGCTTAAGAACGGACGCTTCATGCTCTATGTATTCATAAAGTCGATAGGCATTGCATTGCTTTACGCCTACATATCGTCGGCCCCGTTTATCATTCAGGACCATTACGGATTCACGTCGCTGCAGTTCGGCCTCATATTCGGTGGAAACGCTTTGGCAATAGCAGTGGGGTCGACACTCGCGATGAAATTCAAGGTTATGAAGCAGGGCATGATTGTAGGGTGCATAGGCATCTTTGTGCTCGCCGTTGCCGAAGCATGGATAATGTATCATGCCGACCATTTCCTCTATTATGAACTTGCAGCCATTCCAATGCTCCTGTTCAGCGGCATGATATTCTCAAGCTCCAACACCCTTGCCATGGAAGTAGGCCGAGCCGAAGCCGGCACCGCCTCGGCCATCCTCTCGATAGTCAAGTATGTGCTCGCCGCCCTGGTAGCACCCCTCGTCGGGCTCGGCAACCTCATGCACTCCACCGCCTGGGTCTACGTAGCCTGCGCCCTCGTAGCCCTCCTCCTCGCCCTCCCCGCCATGCGCCTCGCCCCCCTCCCCGACATGGTCAAAAAATAACAGCATTTGTTATTGTCACGTAAAAGGTTTATATTTGTACTTCATAAGTATTACTTAAGTAACTCGCAAAAATTAGCTGCGAGTGATTTTTGAGGTTTGTTAGAGTGATTTTTGTTTGAAGACGAAGGCGTGTAGCGAGCTACACAACTGAGGATGAAAGCAAAAAGCGCCGAACAAAGTCAAAAAGCGCCGCAGTAGGCACGAGTTATTTAATAATTGAATAATATAAACTAATTTTTAAGAGTTACTTATATGCCGACACTCAAATATCCCATAGGTTTACAATCCTTTTCCGAGATAAGGAAAGGAGGGTATGTCTATGTCGATAAGACTGCCTATATACACAGGCTGGTGTCGACAGGTAAGTACTATTTTCTCAGCCGTCCGCGTCGCTTTGGAAAGAGTCTGTTCCTTAGCACTCTCAAATCTTATTTTGAAGGTGACCGGGAGTTGTTCGACGGGTTGTTTATTTCCGGCCGGGTCGATGAGTGGGAAAGCAGTCCTGTTTTTTACTTCGATTTTGTAAATTTTGATACTTCCTGCATTGAAGGACTACAGTCGGCTGTCGAGGCACACCTCGGTACATGGGAGGAACAGTACGGCGCAAATGCGAGCGAGGTAGGTTATGCCCAGCGATTCTATGGGTTGCTTAAGCGTGCGGTTGCCAAGACCGGTAGTAGGGCAGTAGTGCTTGTCGATGAGTATGACAAGCCCCTGTTCTCGACTTTTGACAATCCCGAACTTAACGAGCAGTATTGTCATATACTGAAAGCTATTTATGGCACGCTGAAAGCTGCCGACGAGTATATACGGTTTGCAATGCTCTCGGGTGTTACTCGCTTCTCACGTCTTAGTATCTTCAGTGATCTGAACAATCTGGAGGATATTTCTCTCGATACCGCCTATTCCTGTATATGTGGAATAACAGAAAGCGAGATTGAACAGTACCTGCAGGACGGCATCGACGAGTTCGCTTCGAAAAACGGGCTCGATTCCGCCATGGCAATGCAAATGCTCAAGGATAACTATGACGGTTATCATTTTACACGCCGTGGCGATGATATTTATAACCCGTTCTCGCTGTTCCGCGCCTTGAAGTCGGGCGATATAGGCGAGTATTGGTTTGCTACCGGTACCCCAACGTTTCTGTTCCAGGCGCTGAGGTCTCAGCGGGACAGCCTGTGTGATTATCTCAATGTTGTTACCGACGAGCCAACTCTTGTTCAGATCGATTCCTATTCCGACGACCTTACCGCGCTATTGTTTCAGACCGGCTATCTTACTATAAAAGAGTTTGATGCTGCCACGGGCGATATAAAGCTCGCTATTCCAAACCGCGAAGTGGAGCAAGGTTTTTTCCGCGGGCTGCTCCCGGTATTCTCCGGAGCCAATTCCAAGGAATCGGGCGATTTTATCAGGCGATTCTCCGAGGCTGCAGTCAAAGGCGAGCCCGACGATTTCATGCTGTTGCTCAAGTCGTTCCTTGCCGATATTCCATACGATCTGTCAAAAGACAAGCCCGAGATTTATTTCGAGAATAATATCTATATTATAGTCAAGATGTTGGGCTTCAGAGTAACCACCGAGTACCGCACGTCGCGTGGACGTATTGATGTCCTTATCGAGGCGGGTCGGTTTATTTACATCATTGAACTTAAACTCGATGGAACTGCTCAAAAGGCTTTGACTCAGATTGATGAACGTGAGTATGCCTTGCCATTTGCTACCGCCGGGAAGCAAATTATAAAAATCGGAGCTAATTTCTCTAAAACTACGCGTAATATCGACGAGTGGGTCATTACTCGTTGACGGTGGGATCGGACTCTGACTCGAGGAGCTCGTGGGGGCCTATGCGGGTCTCGGCCTCGATGGTGGAGTGGGAGATGCCGCAAGCTTCTACTGCCTGGCGCACGTCGTCGATGGTGCGGTCGATGCTGTCGGGCGATTTCAACAACACGTGGACGGTCAAGGCTGTCTTGGTTGTGCTCATGGGCCACACATGCAGGTGGTGCATCGAGGCTACACCCGGCACCGACAGGATGGCTCGCTTTATTCGGTCTATATCTATTCCCTTGGGAACACCGTCCAGGACCATGTGCAGGCTGTCGCGCAGGAGCGAGTAGGAGGTTATGCCTATAAGCAGCGCGATGCACACGCCTATGATCGGGTCGATGATATACCACCCGGTATAGTGTATCACGATGCCGGCAATGACTACGCCTACCGATACGAGGGTGTCGGAAAGCATGTGCATGAATGCACCCTTGATGTTGAGGTCTTCATGGCTGTATTTGAGCAGCAGCCATGTCGTGATGCCGTTGACGGCCACGCCAACCCCGGCAACCCATGCTATGGTGTCGCCGTCGATCGCCTCGGGGTGGGCAAACTTGCGAATGCTCTCGATCAGTATCACCACTACTATGACATACAGTGTCACGGCATTGATGAAGGCTGCCTCGACCGTAGCCTTGCCGTAGCCGTAGGTATAGCGCTTGTTGGCAGCCATGCCGGCAGCCTTGAATGCTACAAACGACATAGCCAGAGTGGCTACGTCGGTGAGATTGTGGCCGGCATCCGACAGCAGCCCCATCGACCCGGTGGCAAAACCGAATCCTCCCTCGATGATTACATATATCATGTTCAGGGCCATGACCCAGTAGAATACGCGCCCTAAGCCGCGGCTGAAGTCGTGTTGATGCTCGCTTACATGCCTGTGATTAACGTCGCTCATAATAAATAGTCTGCTCAATAATAAATAGTCTTTAGGATATAACAAACGGGGCCGCGGCTTGTTTGTGTAGCCGCGACCCCGTAGGGATAATTTCTTGCTCAGTGATTACAGGAGGCTCCAGGTAACTGTGAGGCCTGCCATCACGATGGCTACCATCGACATGAGTTTGATGAGGATGTTGAGGCTGGGACCCGATGTATCCTTGAAGGGGTCGCCTACGGTGTCACCAACTACGGTTGCTTTGTGCACATCGCTGCCCTTGCCGCCGAAGTTGCCTTCCTCGACATATTTCTTGGCGTTGTCCCATGCACCGCCCGCGTTGGCCATGAACACGGCGAGAACGAATCCGGCCGAGAGACCGCCGATGAGCAGACCGATAACACCCGGCACACCGAATATCAGGCCGGTCACGATCGGTGCGATGATGGCAAGAATAGAGGGGAATACCATCTCGCGCTGTGCTCCCTTGGTCGAGATCTGTACGCAACGTGCGTAGTCGGGCTCGCCCTCACCTGTGAGGATGCCCTTGATCTCGCGGAACTGGCGGCGCACTTCGTCGACCATGTGGGCTGCGGCGCGACCTACGGCGTTCATGGTGAGACCACAGAACAGGAATGCCATCATGGCGCCTATGAACATGCCCGAGAGTACCATCGGGTTCATGAGGTCGACATGGTAGTAGTTCATGAAGTCGGTGAATGTAGCTTCGTGAAGAGCTTTGGTGATAGCCACTTCCTGGCCGTCGGGACCAATGGTGGTGCCGAGCTGCAGAAGCTCTGTGCCTACGCGGTCGAGACCGATGCGGATTTCTTCGATATAGCTGGCAAGAAGGGCGAGGCCGGTGAGAGCGGCCGAGCCGATGGCGAAGCCTTTACCAGTAGCGGCTGTGGTGTTGCCGAGCGAGTCGAGAGCGTCGGTGCGACGGCGCACTTCCTTGCCCAGGCCGGCCATCTCGGCGTTACCGCCGGCATTGTCGGCGATGGGGCCGTAGGCGTCGGTGGCGAGGGTGATGCCGAGGGTCGAGAGCATACCTACGGCTGCGATACCGATTCCGTAGAGACCGTGGCTCACGTCGCTCATTACCCAGTTGGCGGCAAGTCCGTAAGAGAGGATGATGCCGAGAACCACCGAGATTACGGGGATTGCGGTAGATACCATGCCGAGGCCTATGCCCGAGATGATTACGGTAGCAGGACCGGTTTCACCGCTCTTCGACAGGCGCTGGGTGGGCTTGTATGACTGCGATGTATAGTACTCGGTTGCGCGGCCTATCACGATACCTACGAGAAGACCAACGACAACGGCAAGCGAGAGGTTAACCCAGTTGGCGATGCCGAGCCAGTAGAGGATGCCGAAAGTTGCTCCCACGATGAGCACCGAGCTGAGGTTAGTACCCACAGCGAGCGAGTTGAGCAGATTCTTCATCGAGGCGTTCTCCTTGGTCTTCACGGCGAATATACCGATGATAGACAGGATGATACCAACAGCGGCAATGAGCATGGGGGCTACGACTGCCTTGAACTGCATGTCGGTGTCGCCCGATGTCATGTAGGCTGCTGCACCGAGTGCCGATGTTGCAAGGATTGAGCCGCAGTAGCTCTCATAGAGGTCGGCACCCATGCCGGCCACGTCGCCCACGTTGTCGCCCACGTTGTCGGCGATGGTGGCGGGGTTGCGGGGGTCGTCCTCGGGGATGCCTGCCTCGACCTTACCTACGAGGTCGGCGCCTACGTCGGCTGCCTTGGTGTAGATACCACCACCCACACGGGCAAACAGGGCCTGGGTCGATGCACCCATGCCGAATGTAAGCATCGTAGTGGTGATGAAGCAAAGCTTGGTTGTGCCTTCAAGGCCGGTCTCGACATAGTTGAGGAGCACATACCAGAAGGAGATGTCGAGCAGACCGAGGCCCACTACAACGAGTCCCATAACGGCACCCGAGCGGAAAGCCACACGCAGGCCACGGTTGAGCGACTCGCGGGCTGCATTGGCTGTACGGGCCGATGCGTGGGTAGCGGTTTTCATGCCTAAGAAGCCTGCAAGGCCCGAGAAGAAGCCGCCGGTGAGGAATGCGATGGGCACCCAGGGATTCTGAAGGTTGAAGTAGGCCATCACGCCAAACAGCACTACGAGACACAGGAAAACGATGCCTACGATTTTGTACTGCTGCTTGAGGTAGGACATTGCGCCTTTGCGCACGTGGCCTGCGATTTTTTTCATGAGGTCAGTGCCCTCGCTCTCTTTCTTCATGCCGCGGTAAAAATACCAGGCGAGCAACAAAGCTATGAGCGATGCTACGGGCACTATCCAGAAGATAGGTTGTACCATGGTTATTAGGTTAATTGGTTTATAATTAGTTTTGGTTCACTTTACAGTTGAATAGTCGCGCGAGTAACGGAGCATCTGGTCGGCGTAGCCTTCCGAGTAGTCTACGGTCACGTCGGTGATGTTACCCTCGCTGTCGGTAACGGCCGTGTAGACGGGGTTGACGAATCCCTTGTAGGGAGCGATGGTGAGCGTAGCGTAGCGGTCGAGAATCTCGCGGTGGAGTTCGGGATCGACTTTTACGGCATACTGTTCAACGAGTGCTGCGCCGGCTTCGTAGTCGCCCTCGCTCTTGATGCGCTGTATCTCGCCGAGGAGCTGGCCGAAGAGGTCGCGGAGCTTCTCGTAGTCGTTGATTACGAGGTAGGTCTTGCCGTCGCGTTTTTCCATTACTACAACATTGTCGGCTGCGCCATGTTCCATAGCCCAGCGTGAGATGAGGGCGCGGTTGCGCATGTGTGCCTCCTCGATGTCCTTGCCCGGCTCGATGCGCTGCAGCTGGGTCATGAGGCCGTTGAGCATGAACTTGTAGTACTCGGCTTTATATGCCTCGGGGTTGTCGAGCAGGCTCAGTTCGATGAGCTTGGGGTCGGCGAGGTAGTAGAGCGCGAAGAGATCGGCGCGGGTCTCCTCGAGGGTAGAACCGTGGGCCTTGAGAGCGTCGGGGTCGACACCGGGCATGATGCGGCCCGAGCCGTGACCGAGGCACTCGTGCAGGTCGGTGTGCAGGTTGTCGGTGATGAAGAGGTAGTCATCAAGAAGCTGGCGGGTCTCGGCATCAGGAACAAACTCCTCGTTGAAGCCGTTGCCGTGTGAGGCGGCATCGTAGGCCTGGGTGATGTTCTCGATGGTTACCGATTTAGAACCGTGGGCTGCACGTATCCAGTTGGCGTTGGGCAGGTTGATGCCTATAGGTGTGGCAGGGTAGGCGTCTCCGGCAAGTATGGCGGCAGTGATAACCTTGGCCGACACTCCTTTAACCTCGGGTTTGCGGAACTCGGGGTTAACGGGCGAGTGGTCCTCAAACCACTGTGCGTTGGCCGACAGGGTCTCGGTGCGCTCCGAAGCCTCGTTGTTCTTGAAGTTGACGATCGATTCCCACGAGCCGGTCATGCCCAGGGGGTCGCCGTAGCTCTCGATGAAGCCGTTGATGAAGTCGACACGAGAGGCTGTGTCGCCGGCCCAGGTGATCGAATACTCGTCAAACATCTTCAGGTCGCCTGTACGGTAATACTCGATAAGCTGCTCGATGCTCGTGCGCTGAGCGTCGTTCTCGGCATATTTTGCAGCTTCGCCCAGATGGTTGACTATACGTTCGATAGCCTCGCTGTAAAGACCGCCCACACGGTACTGCTGCTCGATGACGTTACCGTCGGCATCGACAGTGACGCGGGTGTTGAGGCCGTATGAGATGGGGGTGAGGTCGGTAGTGTCCTTGAGTGCGGCATAGTATTTCTCGACCTGCTCCTGCGTCACGCCGTCATACATGTTCACGGCCGATGTGACGATGAGGTCCTCGCCGGCGGCCTGGTTGACGCGCTTGGCCAGGAAGGCAGGGTCGAAGATGTATTGATATATGATGTCGGTGTCGAGACCCTCTTTCAGATTCATGGGGAGTGCCTCTACCTGAGCCTCAAGCCATGCCTGTGAGAACTTGGGCGTGAACTTGTCCATCGAGTAGTGGTGGTGCAGACCGTTGGCAAACCACACCTGCTTGAGGTAAGTCTCGAAAGCCTTGAATTCGGGGTCCTCACGGTCACCTTTGTAACCGGTGTAGACATCCTCGAGCAGGCGGCGGGTGCTCAGGTTGTATTTACCGTTCTGGTCCCACAGGATGTCGCGTCCGGCAAGAGCGGCCTCGGTGAGGTGATACACAAGTTTTTTCTGGTCGAGAGTGAGATTCTCGAAGTCGGGCACTTTGTAGCGAAGTACCTCGATATCCTCAAAGCGGTCAACGTGATAATCAAACTTGTCATCGACATTTCCGCGGCAGGCGGTGAGAGCGGCAGTTATTGCTACACAGGTTGCCATGGTAGTAAATTTTGACATATAATGTGATAATATTTAATTTGTTATAAGAAGCAGAATATTTAATACTTTATACCATCGAGCGGCTACTCGACATACAGTATGAGTCCTTTGAGATACTCGCCCTCGGGGTGGTAGATGTTGACGGGGTGGTCGGCCGGCTGAGTGAGCTGGTGGAGGATGCGCACACGGCGGCGAGAGCGGGCGGCGGCAGTGAACACGGCGAGGCGGAACTGCTCCTTGTTCACGGCCTGTGAGCAGGAGAATGTGAACAGGATGCCGCCGGGAGCTATCTTCTCGAATGCCTTGGCGTTGAGACGCTGGTAGCCGCGAAGGGCGTTGCCCAGAGCCGAGCGGTGTTTGGCAAATGCAGGCGGGTCGAGCACGATGAGATCGTAGGCGCCGCTCTCCATCTCGTCGAGATACTTGAAGGCATCGATGGCTGTGGAGTGGTGGCGGGGATCGCCGGGATAGTTGAGCTCGATGTTGGCGTCAGTGAGCGAGATCGCTTTCTCCGACGAGTCGACCGACTCGACCTTGGTCGCTCCGCCGCGCATGGCGTAGACCGAGAAACCGCCCGTATAGCAGAACATGTTCAGAACGCGGCGTCCGGCCGAGAAACGCTCGAGCAGTGCGCGGTTGTCACGCTGGTCGACGAAGAATCCGGTTTTCTGTCCGCGAAGCCAGTCGACATGAAACTTCAGCCCGTTTTCAATGGCTACGTCGGTGTCGGCGCGTCCTATGAGATAGGTGTTCTGGGGGTCGAGATGAGCCTTGTAGGGCAGGGTGGTCTCTGATTTGTAATAAACGTTTTTAACAGGCAGTCCCTCGAGGCCTACGAGGCTCTCAGCTATGATGTTGCGGGCATAGTGCATACCGGGGCTGTGGGCCTGGACGACAGCCGTGTCGCCGTAGACGTCAACAACAAGTCCGGGCAGGAAATCACCCTCGCCGTGGACGAGGCGGTAGGCGTTGTTGTCGGGGCGTTCGAGGCCGAGAGCCTTGCGCAGTCTCAGTGCGGCGGCAAGGCGGTCAGTGTAGTATGTCTTGTCAATCTCGGTGAGGCCGAAGTCGAGCATGCGCACGGCTATGCTGCCTATCTGGTAGTGGCCTACGCCTATCGTGCGGTCGTCGAACGCCTTGACTATGACCACATCGCCCTCTTCGATACCGTCGGGCAGCTTGGCGATGGCACCCGAGAAAACCCAGGGATGAAAGCGGTCGAGCGACTCTTCTTTGCCTCGTTTGAGTTGTATTACCGGATATTTCATTTTATCAGGAATCGATATATATCGTTAAAGTTAGCATAAATGAGCAGCGCTAAGAGGAGGCACATTCCTATCATCTGGGCATTTTCGAGAACCTTCTCGGAGGGCTTGCGGCGGGTGATTATCTCCCACAGGACGAACATCACGTGGCCGCCGTCGAGCGCCGGTATGGGCAGTATGTTCATGAATGCGAGGATTATCGACAGGAATGCTGCCATTTCCCAGAATGTGCGCCAGTCCCACTTGGCCGGGAACAGGCTGCCGATAGCACCGAATCCTCCCACGCTCTGAGCGCCCTCTTTGGTGAAGACGAATTTGAGCGACTTGACGTAGCCGGTGAGCTTGTCGACGCCGTTGCCTATGCCTACGGGAATCGATTCGAAGAACGTGTAGTTGATATTGTCGTAGCCGTAGACGTCGTAAGGATTGGCGAGCTTGAAGCCGAGCTTGCCGGCAGCTGTGGGGGTGGCGTTGACGGTGATTGTGTCGTTGTCGCGTATCAGGGTCATGGGAGTCGAGCGCTGGGCGTTCTCCTTAAGAAGCTGTGTGAATGTGCCGTAGTCCTGTGCGTTCTTGCCGGCCACGGTGAGCAGGCGGTCGCCGGGTTGCAGACCGGCTTCTATGGCGGGTTCGCCGTTAACCAACTCCTGCACTACGACGGGCTGTCGCATCGCGATGAAGGGCACCGAGTCGTTGAGCATGAGGGGAAATTTCTCGGGCAGGGTGATTGTGACGGTGTCGGTGTTGTTGCGCAGCACGGTGACATCGTGGGCCATCACCATGTTCATGATGCAGTTGGGGTCGGATGCATCGAGATGCTTGCCGTCGGCGCTCAGAGGGATGTCGCCGTTGCGGAAACCGGCTTCGATAGCCTGTGGTGCAAAGTCGTAGCCTAGGTAGGCGCGTTCGAAGGGTACGCTCGGTGCGCCCCAGTACCAGGCGATGCCAATGTAAATGAGGATGGCGAGGATGAAGTTCATGAGCACGCCGCCGATCATCACCAGCAGGCGCTGCCAGGCGGGCTTGGAGCGGAACTCCCATGACTTGGCTGGCTGGGCCATCTGCTCCTTGTCCATCGACTCGTCAATCATGCCGGCAATCTTGACGTAGCCGCCGAGCGGAATCCAGCCTATGCCGTAGCGGGTGTCGCGCCATGTGGCACGCGGGTTGCCGTGCTTGTCGAGTTTGGGTGTCTTGCGGGCTTTGGGCTTCCAGCTAAGCAGCGAGAACCAAGGATCGAAAAAGAGGTAGAATTTCTCGACCTTGATGCCGAAAACACGTGCGAAAAAGTAGTGTCCACCCTCGTGGATGATAATGAGCATGGCCAGTGCAAGAACAAGTTGGGCGGCCTTTATGAGAAATGTTTCCATCGGGGATTATGCTTTTATAAATTCTTCGGTTATGCGACGGGCCTCGGCGTTGGTGGCTACGTAGTCGTCATAGGCAGGCTCGGCGATGAAGGGTACGGTGTCGAGCGTGCGGGTGATGAGTCGGTATATGTCGGTGAATTTGATGCGGTTGTTGAGGAACGCGGCTACGGCAATCTCGTTGGCGGCGTTGATTACGCACGCCGTGTTGCCGCCGCGCTCGAGGGCGTAGTGTCCAAGCTTGATGGCCGGGAAACGCTCGGCGTCGGGACGCTCGAATGTGAGCTGCGACATGGCTTCGAGCGACAGTGCCGGGTCGCCCGAGTGGAGGCGGGTTGCATCGCCAAGGGCATAGCGTATGGGCAGGCGCATGTCGGGGGTGCCGAGCTGGGCCTTGATGGCTCCGTCGACAAACTCGACCATGGAGTGGATTATCGACTGGGGGTGAACGACGGCTCTGATGCGTGAGGGCTCCATGTCGAAGAGCCAGCGGGCTTCGATAATCTCAAAAGCCTTGTTGACCATCGTAGCCGAGTCGATTGTGATTTTGGCACCCATCGACCAGTTGGGGTGGTGAAGGGCATCGGCCACGGTGACCGATTCGAGTCGGTCGGCCGGCATGTTGCGGAACGGGCCGCCCGAGGCTGTGATGATGAGCTGCTTTACGCGCGAGCGGTCTTCGCCTGCGAGGCACTGGTAGATGGCCGAGTGCTCAGAGTCGACCGGAATGACGCGCGACTCAGATTCCTTGAGGGCGCGGGTCACGATGTCGCCGGCCACCACGAGGGTTTCCTTGTTGGCCAGGGCGATGTCCTTGCCGGCTGCGATAGCGCGCAGGGTGGGGGCGAGGCCGCTGTAGCCTACGGTAGCCGTGACCACGGTGTCGACAAAGTCGAGGGCCATAGCGTCGGCGATGGCCTGCGGGCCGGCCGCGGTCATGATGCCAAGCGGCTCGAGGGCATCCTTGAGTTTGAGATATTTTGATTCGTCGGCAATGATCGCCATGCGCGGACGGCGGGCGATAGCCTGTTGTATGAGAGTGTCGACCTTGCTCCCGGCGATGAGCACTGTAACTTCAAACAACTCGGGGTAGTGAGAAGTCACATCGAGAGTCTGAGTACCTATGGAACCGGTCGAACCAAGTATAGCAATTCGTTTTGGTGAGTACATTTTTCGGCATTCTAAACTGAATTGCAAATATAGCGATTTTTTTCGACACTCGCCTACCCATTTCCCCTATTTGATTTGCACCTTAGCTATATCTTCCATATATTTGCATTAGAAATCTATAGCTCAACAATATGAAAGAGGTTCTATATCCTATCGGCATCCAGACGTTTGAGAAGCTACGCGACGGTGGCTTTGTTTATGTCGATAAGACCGAATACATACAAAAGATTGTCTCGGGAAGCGGTTATTACTTCCTGAGTCGTCCGCGTCGTTTTGGCAAGAGCCTGCTGTTGTCGACAATCGAGGCATTTTTCAAAGGTAAAAGAAGGCTTTTTAACGGGCTCGCAATTGAAAAATATAATCATGACTGGCTCGAATATCCTGTTATACATATCGACCTGAACAGTAAGAATTATGTAGATGAAAAGAGTCTTGTCGACATCATTGAATTTAACCTTGAGCACTACGAGCATTTATACGGCATCAATAATAGCGGCATGCCTGTTGATGACCGTTTTATGAGTCTTATACGCTCGGCCAACGCTTCGACGGGGCGTAAGGTGGTTGTTCTCATCGATGAGTATGACAAACCGCTGTTGCAGACTATCGATGACATCGAGCTTCAGGATAAATATTGCGGAATCTTGAAGTCATTCTATGGTGTTCTCAAGAGCGCCGACCAGTTCCTGCGCTTTGTATTCCTCACGGGTGTCACAAGATTTGGAAAAGTAAGCGTTTTCAGCGATCTGAATAACCTGCGCGACATCTCGATGGATAATGAGTTTGATGCCGTATGTGGTATTACAGAGGACGAACTGCACAAGACTTTCAATCAAGGAATAGGTAAACTTGCCGCTGCCCGCCGTATAAGTGTCGATGAGGCTTTCTCGTCGTTGAAGGTTAATTATGACGGTTATCATTTCTCGGATAATCTTACCGACGTGTATAATCCATTCAGTGTTTTGAGTGCACTGGCTTCGTCGAATATCAGTAACTACTGGTTCAGCACCGGTACGCCTACTTTTCTTATTAAGCTTTTGCAGTCAAATGATTATGACTTGTCGAAACTTAATGGAGACATCGAGTATGACCCGATGATGCTCACGGGGTCGGTCGTAACACCAAGAGATGCCGTCCCGATGATGTATCAGAGCGGTTACCTCACGATTAAACGTATGGACCCGTTGTTTGCTACGGCATTCCTGGGCTATCCCAACCGTGAGGTTGAGGACTGTTTCCTTAAGTGGCTGTTGCCCAGTTACGGCTGTATGTCGGGGGAGCAATCCACGTCGTTTATCAATAACTTTGTGAGGAATGCCATGAGCGGCAATGTTGATGGATTCATGGGTAGTCTGCAGAGTCTGTTTGCTAAAATTCCGTTCCATAAGAGTGACCCGGCATTGCTCGAGTTGCACTACCGTAATATGATGTACTTGGTATCGAGCCTTGTTGGACTGACGGTTCACACTGAGTATCAGACGAGCAACGGTAGGATTGACTTGGTTATGGAGACTGCCGAATATGTGTATGTCATGGAGTTCAAGCTTGAGCGTCCGGCTCATGTTGCCATGGAGCAGATTGACGATAAGCAGTATGCTCTGCCGTTCAAAGCCGATGGTCGGCAGGTTGTGAAAATCGCCGCTTCATTCTCTAACAAAACTCGTACCATTGAGAATTGGGTAGTTGAATAGCCTCGCTATTCAGCCACGTTTGCCACCGTGAATTATTTTGCGGCGTGCATTGTCATGATTAATTGAAAGTCGTAATCCTAAATGCAACCGCTCCGCGGTTGTGGCGGGGGAGAGGGTGTTGGTACCCCACGAATGATCGTGGGGGTGGTTAAATGCAACCGCGCTGCGGTTGGGGTGGGTATGTTATTGATTATTAGAGAAACATGCCGAAGGCATGTCCCTACGTTTGATGTGGGTTTCGCGTTGATTTAGTGTGGGGTTTGTGGGGTTGATGTGGGGGGATGAAAAAGCGGGGCGCCGTGGGGCGTCCCGCTTTGTGTGATGAATGGAGGGGCGTTTAGAAGAGGCCGCTGCGCTCGGCGAGGGTGAGGATGTGGTTGTAGACCACGCTTACGATGCCGAGGAAGATGATGCCGGCTACGGTGATGATGAGGCCGACACGGTCGGTGCAGCTCGACTTGAATCGCTCTATTGTCGAGGGCTCGTCGCTGATGTACATCGCTTTTACTACAAGGAGGTAGTAGTAGAGCGAGATGATGGTGTTGATAAGTGCGATCAACACGAGTACGTAGATGGCTATCGAACCCTGATTGATGGCTGCTGTGAAGATGAAGAACTTGGAGAAGAATCCGGCGAAGGGGGGGATACCGGCGAGCGAGAACATTGCAAGCATCATTGCGAATGAGAGCTTGGGGTTGGTCTTGCTCAGGCCGCGGTAGTCGTCCATATCTACTTTACCGGTGTTGTTCTCGATGGCCTGGATTACGCCGAATGCTGCGAGGTTGCTGAATACATACACGAGGATGTAGTAGACCATGGCTGCGAGTCCCATCGCGTTCATGCCTACGATGCCGAGCATGATGTAGCCGGCCTGTGACACTGACGAGAATGCGAGGAAGCGCTTCATGTTGCGCTGGCGTATGGCAAAGAGGTTACCGATGGTAATCGTGAGGATGATGAGGGCGTAGAGCATCCACTCCCAGGCGTCTTCGTAGACGGCGCCGAAGCACTGTACGAGGATTACAAGGAAGGCGAATGCGGCCGAGCCTTTAGAGATTACCGAGAGGTAGGAGGTAACGGGGGTGGGGGCTCCCTGATAAACGTCGGCGGTCCAGAGGTGGAAGGGTACGAGCGAGAGCTTGAAGCCTACGCCGGCGATCACGAATGCGAGTGCACAAATGATCATGGGCGATGAGACCGAGCCGATGGCGCCGTAGATTTCGCTGAAGTAGAGCGAGCCGCTCAGACCGTAAACGAACGACAGACCCATCATGAAGATGGCTGACGAGAACACGGCGGTGAGGATGTACTTTATTGATGCCTCGTGGCTCTCGTAGCGCTTCTTGTCGAAGGCGACCATGGCTGCGAGGGGGAGTGAAGCCGACTCGAGGCCGATGACGAAGAGCAGGAAGTGGCGTGCCGATATCATGAGGTACATGCCGAAGAGCGTTACGAGCAGGAGCTCGTAGAACTCGCCGCGGCGCACGACGGTGGAGTCGTTGTTGACCCATTTAACCGACTGGATGAGGACGATGAGGACGCCCACATTGAGTACATTCTTGATCATAGCGATGATGGGTGACGTGGCATACATGCCGGCAAAGGCTGTGTCAGAGACGCCTGTCACGCATGTGCAGAACCCTGCGATGGTGTAGATGCCGAAGAGTGCGCATGTGATACCGGACAGGGCTCCGAGCGCTTTCTTGGGTGCGAAGGTGTCGTAGAGGAACACCAGCAGGAATACTACCAGGAGTGCAATCTCCTGCTTCATTAGTAAGAACTGTGAATAATCCATGATGGTTTATCTTAGAGCGTTTAGAAGTTCATCGCGATGGCACGGAAGATCTCAGGGTCGAAGGTGCCGCGAATCAAGTTTTCAAAGAAGTTGGGGAAACAGCCTATGGCAGCTACGCAGACGATGAGTGTCGCAGTCGACAGACGCTCCCACCAGGTGGCGTCGGTGAGCTCCAGGTGGTGTTTGTCCTGTACGGGACCGAAGAGGAGCTTGCCTACAACGCGGAGGATGTAGACGGCTGTGATTACGATTGAGCAGCAGGCGATGATGGTGAACACCAGACGGAGCGAACCGCCGCCGGCGAGATAGTCGGCCATACCCTGCTGGAACGAGCCTACGAAGATTGTCATCTCAGCCACGAAGCCCGAGAGGCCGGGGAGGCCGAGCGAAGCCATACCTGCGATGACGTAGCAGACGGCGAGGTAGGGCATGATCTTCATGAGGCCGCCCATCTTGGTGATGTCGCGGGTGTGGGTACGACCGTAGATCATACCGATGAGGGCGAAGAAGAGGGCTGTCATGAGACCGTGTGAAAGCATCTGCATGATGGCACCGGTCATGGCGGTGGTGTTGATCATGAGGATGGCGAAGAGCACGAGGCCGCAGTGTGACACTGATGAGTAGGCGTTGATGTACTTAAGGTCGGTCTGAACGCAGGCCGAGAAGGCGCCGTAAACAACCGAGATGCCGGTGAGGATAAGGAATATCCAGGCGAGGTCGTTGGCAGCCTGAGGCATCAGATACATGGCAACACGGAAGCAACCGTAGCCGCCAAGTTTCATGAGCACGCCGGCGTGGAGCATTGACACTGCCGTGGGGGCCGATGCGTGACCGTCGGGGCTCCATGTGTGGAAGGGGAACATGGCGCCGAGCACGCCGAAGCCTACAAAGGTCATGGGGAACAGGAAGTACTGCCAGCCTGTCGAGATGGCGTTGTTGTTGGCGATCTCGAGGAGGTTCCAGGTGTACTGTCCGTCGGCCGACGAGTGGTAGTAGATACCGATGAGACCGAGCATGAGGAATGCCGAGCCGCCCATGAGCATGAGGGTAAGCTTCATGGCCGAGTAGTTCTTGTTGCCTGAGCCCCAAACGCCGATGAGCAGGTACATGGGGATAAGAGCTACCTCATAGAACATGAACATTGTGAACAGGTCGATGGTGATGAAGAATCCAAACACGCCGGTCGACAACAGGATGAGCCAAAGGAAGAATGCCTTGGGCTGGGCTATCGTCCACGAGGCGAACGAACCTGTAAACAGTATTATCGAAGAGAGCAGGAGCATGGCTATCGACACGCCGTCGACACCAACGGTGAGGTTGATGTTTAGGCCTTGGGCCGAGAACCATTTCCATGATGCATAGTGGTACATCCCGTCGTGGGCGGCAGCAAGCTCGGCTGCCTCGGGAGTGGGATTAAGCCATTGATATATCAGATAGACGCTCAGTGCTATCAGCGCGGTCGAACCGATGACAGCTACGGCGCGGATCTGCTTGATGTTGCGACTCAGTGCCACGCCCCCGAGCATGACAAGGGGAATGAGCACGAAATAGATTAATATATTATCGAACAACATAATTACTATATATGATCTAATTGGTTTATTATCGTATTAGCTAACTCAAGGGTGCCGTGATTACAGAACACATATCATAGTGACGGCAGCCAGGAGCACCGCGCCGATGAGATAAATCCACACATACATGTGCACGTTGCCCGACTGGAAGCCGCGTATTGCGAACGAGGCTTTGTTGGTAACAGCTGCAAAGGCATCCATCGTGCCATCGATGATGTGACGGTCGAACCATGCGATGGGGCGGCAAACGAGGCCGAAGATGATG
Organism: uncultured Muribaculaceae bacterium; assembly: GCA_947386115.1. Classification (GTDB taxonomy): domain Bacteria; phylum Bacteroidota; class Bacteroidia; order Bacteroidales; family Muribaculaceae; genus JAAVFS01. Next base: position 34,852 of record CANDNO010000003.1, on the reverse strand, counting down.
CGGTGGGTGATGAACTGGTAGAGCTCGTCCCAGTAGAAGCGGTGGTGACACCAGCGCCAGAGGTTGGGAAGGGCGTTGTGCATGCGCTCGGGGATAGCGTTTTCTTTCTTATACATTACCATGGCGACAAGGATGCCGATGATGGCGATGATGAGTGACAGTGAGGCTACACCCCAGTTGAGGTTCTCGAGGTTGGTGAGGAAGCCGTCGCCTGTGATGGGGTGCCCGTTCCAGGTAACGAGCGAGCCGAAGGGTACGAAGCCGGCCACGATCGAGATAGCGGCGAGGATGACGAGGGGAAGTGTCATTGTCCAGGGCTGGTCGTGGGGAGCGTGGTGACCTTCGTGTACTTTGTGCTCTTTCCACCAGAAGATGAGGAAGTAGAGGCGGAACATGTAGAAGGCGGTGAGGCCGGCTACAGCTGCCATCCAGATGGCCCATACGGTCGAGTGGCCGAAGCAGGCGGTAAGAATCTCGTCCTTAGAGAAGAATCCGGCGAACGGGATGATACCGGCGATGGCGAGACAGCCGATGAGGAATGTGAGGTGGGTTACGGGCATGTATTTGCGCAGGCCGTGCATGGCGGTGTAGTCGTTCGAGCCGATGGCGTGGATGAGCGCGCCGGCACCGAGGAACAGCAGGGCCTTGAACATGGCGTGTGTGAACAGGTGGAACATCGAGGCCATGTAGCCCAGACCCTCGTGCACCTCGTGGCCGAGTGCGGTAGAGTGGTCGATGCGGGTTACGCCGAGCGATACCATCATGAATGCAATCTGAGAGATTGTCGAGAAGGCGAGCACGCGCTTGATGTCGATCTGTGTGCAGGCAACCATGGCTGCATAAAGAGCTGTGACAGCACCAACGACGGTGATGATGTCGAGTGCGGTAGGCTGCATGAGATAGAGCGGGAAGAGACGGGCTACGAGGTAGACACCGGCTACAACCATCGTGGCAGCGTGGATGAGGGCCGACACGGGGGTGGGGCCTTCCATGGCGTCGGGGAGCCAGATGTGAAGAGGCATCATGGCCGATTTACCCATGCCGCCCATGAAGATGAGGACGAGGGCCCATGTGAGCACCGATGCACCCATGAACATGGGAGCGGCGCTGTTCTCGAAGAGGCCGCGAATCATCTGGGCTGTGCCTTCCGATACGTGATATGTGTCGGCGATACCGTCAACGGGTACCGATGTGAGCGATGTGAAAGTGAAAGCGTCGGTGATGTTGCCCTCGCCGTAGAATCCTACATAGAACGAGAGAACGAGGATACCGATGAGGAAGCCAAGGTCGGCGAAACGTGTAACGATGAATGCTTTCTTAGAAGCCGATACAGCCGAGTGCTTGGTGTAGTAGAAGCCGATGAGCAGGTAAGATGATGCACCCACGAGCTCCCAGAAGATGTACATCTGGAAAATGTTGGTGGCGACAACGAGGCCGAGCATCGAGAAGCTGAAGAGCGACAGGAAAGCGTAGAAACGCTGGAAGCCTGTCTCCCACACGCCGTGATGGTCGCGCATGTAGCCGTTGCTGTAGAGGTGAACCATAAACGAGATTGTCGTGATCACAACGAGCATCATTGCCGAGATGGGGTCGAGCAGGAAGCCGATGCGAATCGACAGCTTGTCGTAGAAGTTGAGCCAGTCGTGGTTGAAGACAACGTGCTGCAGGCGGTTGCCGGCTTCGTCGATGAAGAACTGGTTGCCCGAGAAGAAGTATTCGAAAGCAACCGTGTAGGCGAGGCACATAGTGATACCCATGCCCATGGTGCCAAGTATGCCGGCCCACTTGTGGGTCAGATACTTGCCTGCGAGTCCCAGGAAGAGGAACATCAACAGGGGAATTGCTAAAATAAGAATTGCTGAGGTTTCCATATCGTGGGATTAGAATTTCATTTTACAAATGTCGCGCACGTCGATATCGTTGTTGGCGCGATAAACGTTAACAATGATGGCAATAGCCAGGGCTGTCTCGGCGGCTGCGATGGCGATGGCGAAGAGGGTGAAGAACATGCCCTCCATCTGGCCGGGGAACAGGAAACGGTTGAACACTACAAAGTTCATGTCGACCGAGTTGAGCATCAACTCGAGCGAGATGAGCATCGCAATCATGTTGCGGCGTGTGATAAAACCGTACACGCCACATGCAAACATGATCAGTGACGGGATAAGGTAATACAGAGCGTTTATTTCCATATCGGTTTATCGTTTACGAGCGACAACAACGCCGCCAATTATACATGCGAGTAACAGGACGCTGACAGCCTCGAAGGGAAGGAGGTACTGGTTGTGGCCCGATCCGAGCAGGGCTGTTCCGATTGTGTCCATGTCGGGGTTAGACATCGCGGGTGCCGAAGCGAGGAGTTCGCAGCGGGTGATGAGCGAGTAGGCTCCCACGGCGAGGGCTGCGAGACCTGCCAAAAGGCCCAGGCGACGGCTGCGCGAAGCAAGGCGCTCGCTGTTGCTGCCGGGGTGGGTAGTGAGCAGAATCGCAAATACTACCAGCACGACGATACCGCCCGCATAGACGGCTATCTGTACGCCACCGAGAAACTCATAGTCGAGTTTGAAATACACTGCCGCTGTTGCAAAGAGAGCAAAGAGCAGGTAAGTGGCGGCACGCAAAATTTTGCGTGTAGTGACTGCGAGAATCGAGAAAACGATAATCGCGAGTGCTATTACCACGTAGGTGATGATGCTTCCTAATGATTCCATTATGATTGTGTAGCTTATTTGTTATCGGTTGATGAATCGGCTGCAGGCTTGGCTGCGGGAGCGGCGCCGTCGGCGGCAGCGGCTTTGGCAGCGGCAGCTTTGGCTGCAGCGGCGGCCTTGGCGGCTGCAATCTTGGCTTCACGCTCGGCCAGTATCTTGGCTTTCTCCTCCTCGGTGGGCTCGGGTTCGGGCTTCTCGGGGAGATAGTTGAGCTGCTTGACGAGTTTTGAGCGGGTGAACACGGCTTGCTCGAAGTCGTTTGAGAATTTCAGCGCATTGGTGGGGCAAGAGGTCACGCAGAGCTGGCAGAATGTGCAGCTGCCAAGGTCGTAGACGTAGCGGTCGAGTTTTTTCTTTTTCTTGCCGTCCCAGGTATCGATCATCTTTGTGATGACGTTGATAGTGCCGTTGGGGCAGTTGCGCTCACATGTGCCGCAGGCGATACACTTGTGGTTTCCCTCGGCGTCGTAGATGAGCTCGAGGCAAGCGCGAAAACGCTCGGGGTAGTGATGCGTCTCGCGGTTTTCGGGATATCGCTCGGTAATCTTAGGGGTTATAAACTCCTTACCGGTCACCTGCATGCCCTTGACAAGGCTCGAGATGCCGTGACCCAATGAAGAGAAATAATCTTTTACACTTCCCATAATGTTGTGTATATCTGTTTAGTTATTGTTTTTCTGCTTTATCAATAATGTTATCTCACTTGTCCGCCCACGATATCGAGGAGCTCGTTGGTGATCGACTGCTGGCGCAGCTTGTTGTATTCAAGGCGCAGCTGCTCGAGCAGTTTCTTGGCGTTGTCGTTGGCGCTCTGCATGGCCATGACGCGTGCGGCCTGTTCCGATGCTCTGTTCTGTGTGAACAGGTCCTGCATGACGGCGAGCTGGAACAAGGGGAGCACCGAGTCGACGATGGCGCGTGCCGATGGCTCGAAGATGTAGGGCTTGATTGTGACGCCGGTGTTGTTGCCCGAGAGCGATGATGCCTCGACGGGGAGTATCTGGCGCGACTCGATGCGCTGGCGGCTTACGCTGTAATAGTGGGTCGACAGCGATACCACGAGGTCGTATTGTCCCGACATGAAGCTGTCGCGCATGGCTGCCGTGAATATCTTGACGGCTTCTTCGTCGCTCTTGGAGTCGACGCCGGTGTTGATATCGACCTTGACCCTGCTGTCGCCAAGTTTCACTACTTGTTTGGCGATTTTGGAGCCTACGGGCAGTATGGTCACGTTTGCCTCGGGGTGCCGGGAGCGGAGCTCGTCGAGCTTGACAACAAGCTGTTTGTAGATATTGACGTTGTAGGCGCCGCAGAGGCCGTCGTCGGAACCCAATACTACAAGTGCGATGTTCTTCACCTCGCGGCTCTCAAGCAGTGGCGATGCAAAATCGACGTCGGCGCTGAGCAGGTTGGCTATGATTGTCTCGACCTGGCTGCGGTAGGGCTTGAGCTGGCGTAGCGCCTGCTCGGCCTTGTGCATCTTGGCCGATGATATCATCTTCATGGCGCCGGTAATCTTCTCGCTTGAAGCTACCGACCCTATTCTTGCTTTTAGCTCGCGTAGTGTTGCCATTGTTGAGTGCCTGGGGTTGTGTTATGATTGTTTATTATAATGTTCGTTTTTTTAGGATTCGGGGCAGTGATTAGTAGCGTCCGGCTACCTCTTTGGCTGCCTCGGTCATGAGTTTTGTTACCTCGTCGTTCATGTCGCCGGCTGCGATGCGGTCGAGCACGGTAGCCTGATACTTGGCGCGGAGCAGCTGCAGGTAGGACTGCTGGAACTCTGCGACCTTGTCGAGGGGAACGTTTTCGAGCAGGCCGTTAACGCCGCAGTAGATGATTGCTACCTCCTCGGCTACGGGTACGGGCTGGTACTGGGGCTGGATGAGGAGGCGCTCGTTCTTACGGCCGCGGTCGATGACGCGTGCGGTAACGGGGTCGATGTCGCCGCCGAATTTGGTGAATGATTCAAGCTCGCGGAACTGAGCCTGGTCGATTTTCAGTGTACCGGCAACCTTTTTCATCGGTTTGATCTGAGCGTTACCACCTACGCGCGAAACGGAGATGCCCACGTTGATGGCGGGACGGATACCGCGGTTGAAGAGGGCCGACTCAAGGTAAATCTGACCGTCGGTGATCGAAATCACGTTGGTAGGAATGTAGGCCGATACGTCGCCTGCCTGGGTCTCGATGATGGGGAGCGCTGTGAGCGAGCCGCCACCCTTGACGATGGGCTTGAGCACCTCGGGGAGGTCGTTCATCATCGATGCCACGTGCTGGTTGTCGATAATCTTGGCAGCACGCTCCAAGAGGCGCGAGTGGAGGTAGAAGATATCGCCGGGGTAGGCCTCACGTCCCGAGGGGCGCTTGAGGATAAGCGAAATCTCGCGGTAGGCGACAGCCTGTTTCGACAGGTCATCATACACGATGAGCGCGTCGCGGCCTGTGTCGCGGATATACTCGCCGATGGCTACGCCCGCGAAGGGTGAGTAGTAGCGCATCGAAGCCGAGTCGGATGCGGTAGCTGCTACGACTACGGTGTAGTCGAGGGCGCCGTGCTGGCGCAGGGTCTCTACGGTAGCGGCGATCGACGATGCTTTCTGGCCGATGGCTACATAGATACAATATACGGGTTTGCCGGCCTCGAAGTTGGCACGCTGGTTGATGATGGTGTCGATGGCGATGGCTGTCTTACCGATCTGGCGGTCGCCGATAATAAGCTCGCGCTGGCCACGACCTATGGGCACCATCGAGTCAACGGCCTTGATACCGGTCTCGAGGGGCTGCTTAACCGGCTGACGGAAAATAACACCGGGAGCCTTGCGCTCGAGGGGCATCGACAGCAACTCGCCCGTGATGGGGCCGCGGCCGTCGATAGGCTCACCCAGCACGTTGATAACGCGGCCGAAGAGGCCGTCGCCTACGGGAATCGAAGCGATGCGGCCGGTGCGGCGCACGCTCATATTCTCAGTGACCGAGTTGACGTTGTTGAGCAGGATGACGCCGACGTTGCTTTCCTCGAGGTTGAGTGCGACGCCCATCACACCGTTCTCAAATTCCACGAGCTCGTTGGCACATACATTGTCGAGGCCATAGACGTGGGCAACGCCGTCACCGACGTTGAGTACGGTACCTGTTTCGTCAAACGTTACTTTAGTGTTTACGTTCTCAAGTTGTTGTTTGAGAACCTCTGATATCTCGCTGGGGTTGATCATTGGTTAGTGGCTAAGCAGTTTTAAACGCAATTGTTTGAGTTCGTTCTTGATTGATGCGTCAAGACGCTGGTTGTCAATGGCGATAGTGAAACCGCCAATGAGGTTGGGGTCGACTTTCTCGGAGTATTCGATGCTTCCCTGTGGATGGCGGGCTTTGATGATTGCCATGAGTCGGGCGGTGGCATCGGGCTGCAGCGGGGCGGCCGACGTTACAGTCACGGTCGAGATCTGTCGCTCCTTGCGGTAGATGGCGATGTAGGCCAGGGCTATACCTCTCATGAAGTCGGTGCGGCGGTTGTTGTCGAGGAGTTTTATGAAGTCGACGAGAGTGCCGGCTGCATTGTTTTTTTCTGAAGCGTTTTTAGCGTCAACTCCTGCGGCTGTCAACAGCAATGACTTTTTCTCGGCTGCGCTCACAAACGGGTTTTCCATAACACGAATCAACTCGGGGTTGGCTGTGAACGAGCCGTCGAGAGTTTTCATAATCGTGTACAGTTGCTCGGTACAGTTGCGCTCGAGAGCTACTTTGTACAAAGCCCGTGCGTATCGTTGCGGTATGAGACCTTGGTTCATCTCGGTTGTGTTGGTGACTGTTGTTGGTGTCGTTTAGTTTTTATTCTCTATCTCGTCAAGGAGGTTGGTCACAAGCTGAGACTGTGCGCTGTCGTTGGACAGGTCCTTGCGGGTTACCTTCGAGGCGATGTCGAGGGCAAAGAGGCTCACCTGGTCGCGGAACTGCTTTTCAGCTTCCTTGCGTTCCTGGGCGATGGCTATGCGGGCGCTCTCGATTTCTTTCTGAGCGGCGGTGCGTGCCTCCTGGCGTGCCTGTTCGACGATCTGATCCTTCATGTGGTCGGCCTCGCGAAGTATGTCGGCCTGACGGTGGCGAGCGTCGGCAATAATCTGCTCGGCGCTCTGTTGTGCCTTGTCAAGCTGGTCTTTGGCCTGTTGAGCATATTCAACACCCTTGTCGATGAGATCGGCGCGCTTGTCAATCATGTCCATGATGGCCGGCCAGCCCTTTTTCCACAAGAGGAGGAAAAGGATGGCGAACGCCACGAACATCCAGAAGACAAGGCCAAAGTCGGGGGTGAATAATTCCATCAGTAACGGGATATTTTATTTGAGGAATAAAGCGAGAAGGCAGACGATAACTGCGAACAGGGCAACACCCTCGATAAGAGCTGCGATAACGATCATGTTACTGCGGATGTCACCGGCAGCCTCGGGCTGACGAGCGATAGCTTCCATGGCCGACGAACCGATTTTACCGATGCCGAGACCTGCGCCGATTGCTGCGATACCTGCGCCGATGCTTGCGCCTAACTGTAAGAGACCTTCAAGTGCTAAAATCAATGCTAACATAATTTTGTCTTTTTAAGTAGTGAATTTATATTTTTATTTTCTATTATTTTGCTGTTTCGGATAGGGCGGCGGGTGCTGCCTCTTTGTGCTTCTCGTGTTCCTCATGCCCGTGCTCCTGAGCCAGCGAGATGAAGATTGTAGAGAGCATCGTGAACACGTAGGCCTGGATGAAGCTTACGAGGACGTCGATGAGCAACATGAATATCTGGAATATCATCGATACTACCGTTGCGCCCGAGAGGGCTGCTACTCCCATCTTGGCAAAGATGAAGATGATGAGTGTGAGCGAGATGACGATGATATGACCGCCCATCATGTTGGCAAACAGACGCACAGTGAGCGCCGCGGGCTTGGTGAACATACCGAATATCTCGATTACGGGCATGATGGGGAGAGGGAATTTGAGCCACAGCGGAACGTCGGGCCACAGAATCTCTTTCCAGTAGTGCTTCGTACCGAAGATATTGGTTATGAAGAATGTGATGAGTGCGAGAACAAGTGTTATGGCGATGTTGCCGGTGAGGTTGGCTCCGCCGGGGAACACAACTACCAGACCCATGAGGTTGGCAACGAAGATGAACATGAACACCGTGAGGAGGTAGGGTGCGAAACGGCGGGCCTGCTCCTTGAGGGTAGCCTTGATGAGCGACACGTAGATGAACTCGTAAAGTGCCTCGAGAGCTCCCTTGAATCCGCGTGCTGCCACGTAGCCTTTCTGGCGGTACCACTTGCCCAGCGGCATCACGCATAGAATGACGATGATGACAGTGAAGAATATCGCGAGTACATTCTTGGTTATCGAGAAGTCGAGGGGCTTTTCAACCGATCCGTCGGGTTTGATTTCGACGAGTTTGCCCTTGTAATCGCCCTCCTGGGGAATCTTGAACTCGATGTCGCCGTCGCGGTATGTAGCTCCGTGAGCCACGCGCGATGACGAGAACACGTGAAGTCCGTCGCTCGCCCACACGATGATGGGGAGGGGGATGCGCTTGTGGTGGTTGAAGGGAACCTCCCAGCCGTATCCGTCGCCAAGGTGTTCGAAGATGATGTCCTTGGGTTTGAAGTCTTCTTCGGCCTCGTGATGCTCGGCTGCAGCGGTATTCTCGACTGCTACTTCTGTGTCGGCTGTTGCTGCGGGCGCAGCGTCGTCGGCCATCATTGCCAGCGGGGCAACGGCAGCTATGAACAGCGAGGCGAATATGGTAGAAAGGCGTTTCATCATTAAGCTACACACACTGATATAATGTTATTGTCGACACTAACTATACCGCCCGAGATGGGTGTATCATGTTTGGCTCCCTCGTTGTCAACGTAGACTACCAAGCCGGGAGTCAGAGTAGAGATGAGTGAGGCATGGTCGTGCAGAACGGTAAAGCTGCCCATGGTGCCGGGCAGTGTCACCGACTTCACTTCGCCGCTGAACATGATTGATTGTGCCGATATGATGTTAAGTGTCATAATTTAATATTCAGAGTATTCTGTCTGGTGGTGGGGGTGAGTAAGTCTCGTCGCGATGCCGGTTATTTTACCTCGGCAAGCAGTTTCTCGCCCTTGGCGATGGCCTCGTCGATTGTGCCGACGTTGAGGAATGCCTGTTCGGGGTATTTGTCCATCTCGCCCGAGAGAATCATCTTGAAGCCGCGTATGGTCTCGTTGAGCGGTACCATGACGCCGGGAAGACCGGTGAACTGCTCGGCCACGTGGAAGGGCTGCGACAGGAAGCGCTGTGCACGGCGTGCGCGCGATACCACGAGCTTGTCCTCGTCGCTCAGCTCGTCGACACCGAGGATGGCGATGATGTCCTGGAGCTCGTTGTACTTCTGCAGCAGCTGTTTAACAGCCTGGGCGGTGTTATAGTGGTCGGCTCCGATGATGTTGGGGTCGAGGATACGCGATGTCGACTCGAGGGGATCCACAGCGGGGTAGATCCCGAGCTCGGCAATCTTACGCGAAAGCACCGTGGTGGCGTCGAGGAACGAGAATGTGGTTGCGGGAGCGGGGTCGGTCAAGTCGTCGGCGGGCACGTAGATAGCCTGTACCGAGGTGATCGAACCGTTCTTGGTCGAAGTGATACGCTCCTGGAGTGTACCCATCTCCGATGCCAGGGTGGGCTGGTAACCTACGGCCGAAGGCATACGGCCCAGAAGTGCCGACACCTCGGAACCTGCCTGGGTGAAACGGAAGATGTTGTCGATGAAGAGCAGAATCTCTTTACCGCCGCCGTCCTGGTCGCGGAACTGCTCGGCCACTGTAAGACCGGTAAGAGCTACGCGGAGACGTGCGCCCGGGGGCTCGTTCATCTGGCCGAACACGAGTGCAGCCTGAGAGTCTTTAACGGCGTTCATGTCGACGTCGTCAAGGTTCCACTGGCCTTTCTCCATGCCCTCGGCGAATTTTTCGCCATATTTCATTACACCGCTCTCGATCATCTCGCGCAGCAGGTCGTTACCCTCACGGGTGCGTTCACCCACGCCGGTGAATACCGAGAAGCCGTTGTGGCCTTTGGCGATGTTGTTGATGAGCTCCATGATGAGCACGGTCTTGCCTACGCCGGCACCACCGAACAGACCGATTTTACCACCCTTGCTGTAGGGTTCGAGAAGGTCGATCACCTTGATACCGGTGTAAAGGATTTCGGTACCGATAGTGAGGTCTTCAAAGTCGGGTGCGGGCTGGTGGATGGGACACAGGTTCTCGCGGTTAAGCTCGGGGAGGTGGTCGATAGAGTCACCGATCACATTGAGCAGACGTCCCTTTACCTGGGCGCCGGTGGGCACCGAGATGGGGCGCTCGAGGTTGTCGACTTCGAGTCCGCGCTGCAGGCCGTCGGTGCTTTCCATGGCCACGCATCTTACGGTATCCTCGCCTATGTGCTGCTCTACCTCAAGAATGAGCTGAGTGCCGTCGGGGCGATCGATTTTCAGTGCTGTGAAGATAGGGGGCAGGATTACATTGTCGCCGTCAAAAGCCACGTCGACAACGGGACCGATTACCTGTGCTATTTTACCTTTATTTTGGCTCATAATGGTTTAATGAAATATCTTGGAGTGATGCTTAAAGCGTCTTGATTTTTTATATCCGGTGTTAAAGGGTGGGGGAGCTGCCTGTTACCACTTGATGTACCAGCCGCAGATGACGATCATCACCATCAGGGCGAGGTTGAAAAGGTTGATGGGAAGCAGGTATTTCCACTCGAGCTTGAGCAGCTGGTCGATACGCAGACGGGGGAATGTCCACTTGAACCAGATGATTATGAACGAAATGACGATAGCCTTACCTATGAACCATACGATACCGGGTATGTAGTTCATGATGTGGTTGAAGCCTTCCCATCCGGGGATGTGGAGGGGCATCCAGCCGCCGAAGAACAGCAGCGAAGCCACGCCGGCAACGATGAACAGGTTGAGGTACTCGGCCAGATAGAAGAAACCGAAGTGGATACCCGAGTACTCGGTGTGGTATCCGGCGGTAAGCTCGCTCTCGGCCTCGGGAAGGTCGAACGGGCCACGGTTGGTCTCGGCCGTACCGGCTATAATATAGATAACGAAAGCTATGATGGCGGGAACATGGCCGGCGAAGATGAACCAGCAATTGTCCTGTGCCAGAACGATTTCCTCGACGTTCATAGTGCCGGCGAAGGCTACCATGGTGATTACCGAGAGGCCTATCGAGAGCTCGTAGCTAATCATCTGAGCGCCTGAACGCATAGCACCGATAAGGGTGAACTTGTTGTTTGACGACCAACCTGCGAGCAGGATGCCGAGCACGCCTATCGATGATACGGCGATGAGGAAGAAGATGCCGATGTTGAAGTCGATAATCTGCAGGCCGGGACCCCAGGGAAGAACGGCGAACGCCATCATCGAGGCGATAATCACCAGATAGGGGGCAAGAGCAAACAGGAATTTGTCGATGTGTTTCAACTGGATAAGCTCCTTGATGAGGATCTTGAACATGTCGGCGAAGCTCTGGAGGAGTCCTAAGGGGCCTACTCGGTTGGGGCCAAGGCGGCACTGGAAGGCGGCACAAACCTTGCGCTCGAAGTAGATGTAGAAAAGTGCGAGCAAGGCGTACAGCAGCAACAGGCCCACACCCACGAGCACACACTCAATCGTTGTCACCAGCCAGGGTGCGAGACCCCAACCCAGCAACAGGTTGTTGAACCATTGAGTGATAGTAGAGAAATCGAATGTTGTCTCCATGATTTATGTGATATTCTTACTGATTGGCTATTATGACTGGTGATTAACGGTCCATGTCGGGCACGATGTAGTCGAGCGATCCGGCGATAGTGATGAGGTCGGCGATCTTGTTGCCCGATGTGATCGAGTCGGTCACGGCTGCAAGGTTCAGCGACGGGGTGACGAACTTCATGCGCACGGGGCTTGTGCCGCCGTCGCTCTCGATATATACGCCGAACACGCCGCGACAGCCCTCGACGAGCTGGAACCAGTGGCCCTGAGGCAGTTTGAGCACTTTGGGTACTTTGGCCAGATAGTCGCCCTCGGGGATGTTGTCGATGAGCTGCTCGATGATGCGTGCGCTCTGCTCGATTTCGAGCATACGGCATTTGAAGCGTGCCATCGAGTCGCCCTCGGTCATTGTGATCTCGTCAAACTCTACCTCGGGATAAACGCTGTAGGGGTGAGTCTTGCGCACGTCGCATGCCCAGCCTGAAGCGCGGCCCGAAGGACCGGTAACTCCCCAGTCGATAGCGTGTTCGCGCGACATCACGCCCATGCCCTCGAGACGGCCTTCGGCGATAACGTTGCCCACGAATAGCTTGTTGTATTCCTTGAGGTTGGCGGGCAGGGTGGCAAGCAGGGCCTTGACATCCTTCACGAAGTCGGGGTCAAGGTCGGCCATTACGCCGCCGATGCAGTCGTAGTTGAAAGTCATGCGGGCACCGCAGGTCTTCTCCATGATGTCGAGAATCTGCTCACGCACGCGCAGGGTGTAGAACAGCATTGTCGTGGCGCCAAGGTCCATGCAGTATGTTCCGAAGAATAGGCAGTGTGAAGCGATACGCGACAGCTCGTCCATGATAACGCGGATAACCTGTGCGCGGCGCGGAACCTCAATGCCGGCTGCACGTTCTATACACATGCAGAGGCCGTGGTGGTAGTTGTGGGCCGAGAAATAGTCCATACGGTCGGTGAAGTGGAGAGTCTGGGGATAAGTCAGGTTCTCGCAGAGCTTCTCGATGCCGCGGTGGATATAACCCATGTAAACGTCGATTTTCTTGATTATCTCGCCGTCGATAGCGGTGCGGAAACGGAGCACGCCGTGTGTGGCGGGGTGCTGCGGGCCGATGTTGACAACAAAGTCATCGGGCTGGAACACAGCGCGATCCTCGCAGGCGATGCTGCCATCCTCACGACGGGTGTAGACCTGTGTGAAATCGCTCTGGCGCTCGTTTTGGGTCGAGGGTGCGTTGTTCTCGGGCGAGTTGTCATAGTCCTTGCGCAGGGGGTAACCTACCCAGTCGATGCTAAGGAACAGGCGGCGCATATCCTGATTGTTCAGGAACTTGATGCCGTAGAAATCAAAAATCTCGCGCTCGTAGATGGTAGCTATCGACCAGAGGTCGGAGATAGAAGTGAGCGCGGGGTTTTCGCGGTCGGTAGTGGCGACCTGTATTGAGATTTCTTGATTAGTAGCGGTAGAACTGAGGAAATAAATCGCGCCAAGGCTCTGGACACGGTCAACTCCCACGATGGTGATGAGGTAATCATAACCATACTCGTCGCGCAGGGCTGCGGCAAGGTCATGAAGCTGTTCATCGGGGATGTTAATCAGCAGCACGTCGGCATCCTCAAACGTTGCCTGAGGGAAACGGGCCGCGATGTTTTCCTTGATTGTTGCCATGAGTTATATATAATAATGAGTGGTTGTTTTTTGAATCTTAGTTTTTGGTCAAGGCCTGCGTGAATCAGTCGCCGTTGATGATTTTCTCAGCCTCTTTGGCCATAGGATGCTCGTCGACGAAGTCCTTCTGCTTTTCCTGACGGTTTACGCCGCCGAAGAAACGCTCTACTTTCACCTTGCGCGAGAGCTGCATGATGCCGTAGATCATGGCCTCGGGGCAGGGGGGACAGCCGGGAACAAACACGTCGACGGGAACGATATCCTCGATGCCCTTGGCAACGTGGTAAGACTTGCGGAACGGTCCGCCCGAGATGGCGCAGCCACCGCATGCGATAACATATTTGGGCTCGGCGAGCTGGTCATACAGACGACGGAATACGGGAACCATGCGGTTAACGATTGTTCCTGCAACCATTATGAAGTCGGCCTGGCGTGGTGACGAACGGGCAACTTCCCATCCGAAGCGTGCCATGTCAAAGCGGGCGGCGCCCAGCGATACGAATTCGATACCACAGCAGCTGGTGGCAAAGGTCAAAGGCCAAAGCGAGTTGGAACGACCCCAGTTGATAAGCTTGTCGAGCGACCCTACCAGCACGTTTGTGCCCTGGGCGCGCAGTTCGTCAACGAGATTCTCGATATACTCGTTATCCTTCCATGCCTCGTAGGGCATGCTTTTGGTTGTTACTTCCATTCAAGAGCTCCTTTCCGCCAGGCGTAAACGAGGCCCAGCACTAAAATTCCGAAAAACACAGCGATGCTTGTGAGACCCTCGACGCCAAGCTCGCGCATGCGCACGGCCCAGGGGAAGAGGAATACAGTCTCGACATCGAACATCAAGAAAAGGATAGCAAACAAATAATATCCCACACTAAAACGGGTCATCGAGGAGCCGCGAGTGGGGATACCGCATTCATAAGCTTCACCTTTCTGGGGGTTGAACGAGCGGGGCGAAATGAGGCCCGCAATCCACATTGCCAGTGCCACGAGCGCTACACCCGTCAGCAAGGCAACAACAGCAAGCAGTGCGTTGTTGGAAATTCCGAATATTGCTGATGTTATCATATATAATTTTGATATATTTTTTTCAGTCAACAGTAGCGTCAAATCGGTACACGCTGTTCAACGGCCTATGTGTCAAACACGTAGGTGGAAAACAGCCCGATTGGCGCCCAATACGAGTGCAAAGTTAAGATTTTTTTTCATTTTTCACACATTATTATCGCTCATTATTTTTCCCGATGTGCAAAATGTGAAAAATCCACAATAATTTCTCCCGCATGTACCATAAATTATAGAAACGGCTCTGATGTGTATCAGCTGCGGAGTTGAGAATAGATGTCGTTGGGAATGTTAAACTGAATGGGTGTGCGTCGGTTTGCGGCCGGTCGGCGCATGAAATCCTCGGCAAGGTTGAACAGCGGGGTAATCGTTTCGTGAATGAGTTGTGTGATCATTCTCCATGTCTCGTTCAGGTTCCTGCCCATGTCGCTGTCGCCATACATGCCGATTACTTCGAGGACGCGGTCGACGAAGCGGTTGTAGTTGGTGCGCACCCATGCGGCGGTGCGTGCTGTGGGCTCGTCGATGCGGATGCATACGTTCGTGTCGGCCGGCTGCGGCGCTTCTACCGTGGTCTTCGGTCTGGCTACGGTCTTGCGGTCGGCACGGCGCCGCTTGCTCTCGACGCGCCGTTTCAGTTTGCCGTGTACCTCGGCTACAAGGGCCGGCTGTTGGGGAGCAGGGTTGTAGTTGTCAATCTCGTCATCGTTCATTTGCGAGAGTGTGTCGCATGATGCGATTACACGTGAGCGTTCTTCGGCCGAGAGGCGGTTGAACTGTTTCATCTGATCAAGAGTAAAGGATATCTTCATGTTTATTGAGGTTTATAAAAGTTATTGTTGACGCAAATATACAGCAATGCCTGTGCGATATTCTCGCACAGTCATGTTAAATAATGTGTATGTTTTCTATTTTAACGCGCGAAGAAGCAGAATGAGCGCTTTTACCGATGCACGTTCTATCACTTCGGCACGGTTGCCTGTGAAGCGGTAGGTGTCGCTGTGGGTTCCTGACGGTGTTTTTACGGCGATGCACACGGTGCCTACCGGTTTTCCCGGTGTGGCTCCGCCGGGGCCGGCAATACCGCTTGTAGCTACCGAGCAGTGTGTGTGGGCGAGCCGGGCTGCTCCGTCGGCCATCGCTGCGGCGACCGGTGTGCTCACAGCGCCGTTTTCGGCAATCATTTCGGCCGGCACGCCGAGCACGTTGATTTTCATGTCGTTGCTGTATGACACTACCGAGCCGTTGAATACTGCCGAGCTGCCGGCAATCGAAGTGATGAGATGGGCTATGTTGCCGCCGGTGCAGCTCTCGGCTGTCGATACAGTCATCGAGCGGGCGCGGAGGGTGTCGATGAGAGCTTCGGCCGGCTTTACATCTTCGCGGGCAAAGATATATTGGCCCATCAACTGTTCAAACTGCTGTGCGGCTTTAGCGAGTGTGTCATTGTCGGTGTGGTCGAGGCGTATTTTGAGATAGCCTGGCTGGGGCAGATAGGCTTTGTGGATATCGCGCAGCTCCGCGGGGCACTCCTCGCCGCTCAGCTTCGTGTCGACGGCGCTCTCGCTTATTCCCTCGAGCAGGAAGAAGCGGTGCAGCGTGGGATGCTCGGTATTGGCGATGAGGCTGTGAAGACGCGGGAGCACCTCGCGCGTGAACGTGTATCGCATCTCGCGAGGCACGCCGGGCATCGATACCAGTACCTTGCCGTCGCGTTCAAACCACATCACGGGCGCCGTGCCCGATGCGTTGGGTATAACTGTGCAGCTGCTCGGCACCATGGCCTGTGAGGCCGTGAGAGCATTCATGGGGAGGCCTCGTTCGGCAAAGATTCGCTCCACGTTGGCGGCCACCGAGGCGTCGTGGACGAGCTTACCGCCGAAAAACTCGCACAGCACCTGCTTGGTGATGTCATCTTTGGTGGGACCGAGTCCGCCGGTGGTGAGCACGACGTCGCTGCGTCGCATTGCCTCTTTTACGGCAAACAGGATGTCGCACGGGTCGTCGTGAACCTGGCATGAGTGTACAAGTTGCCATCCGGCGGCATCGATTAGCGATGCCATGAACGGGGTGTTGGTGTCGACGACGTTGCCCAGGAGCAGCTCGTCGCCTATTGCGATAATCGAAACGTTCATCGTTTACAAGTGTTTATTTTTACATTGTCACGCGGGCGAAGGGTGCCGCATCGTAGGGACAGAAGTCGCGGTCGAGATACTTGTAATAGCCGGCTATGGCTACCATGGCGGCGTTGTCGGTGGTAAAAGCGCGTTGCGGTATGAATGCCTTGAGGTGGTGGCGTTCGCAATAGTCGGCGATGGCCGAGCGTACGCCCGAGTTGGCCGATACGCCTCCGCCTATAGCGACGGTCTTTACGCCTGTCTGTTTTACAGCCTTGTCGAGTTTGTCAAGGAGTATGTCTATGATGGTAGCCTGCAGCGATGCGGCAAGGTCGGCCATGTTCTCGGGGATAAAATCGGGATTTTTCTTCACCTCGTCGCGCAGGGTGTAAAGGAACGAGGTCTTCAGGCCGCTGAAGCTGTAGTCGAGACCCGGAATATGTGGCTTGGCAAATTTGAAACGCTTGGAATCACCCTCGGCGGCGAGACGGTCGATGTGAGGTCCGCCGGGATAGGGAAGTCCCATTACCTTGGCACACTTGTCGAATGCCTCACCGGCAGCGTCATCGATTGTCTGGCCCAGAATCTCCATGTCGCGGTAGCTTTTCACCAGTACGATCTGCGAGTTGCCGCCCGAGATAAGCAGGCAGATGAAGGGGAACTCGGGCACTATGTCGTCGGGCGACTGGCGCACGAAATGACTGAGCACATGACCGTGCAGGTGGTTGACATCGACAATGGGTATGCGCAGACCGAGCGACAGCCCCTTGGCAAACGATGTGCCCACGAGCAGCGAGCCCAGCAGGCCGGGTCCGCGTGTGAAGGCGATAGCGCTTAGGTCGCTCTTGTCGATGCCGGCTCGCTTGATGGCGGCGTCGACCACAGGGACGATGTTCTGCTGGTGTGCGCGCGATGCCAGCTCGGGCACTACGCCGCCATACTCTTCATGTACTTTCTGCGATGCAATGACGTTGCTCAGCAGCAGGCCGTCGCTTATGACTGCCGCGCTGGTGTCGTCACACGATGATTCTATTCCTAATATAATGGTACTCATTGTAAAGTTTATTGTGCGTTGATGTAGCCCGAGGGGTCGAGCTGTGAACCGTTGTACCACATCTCGAACGTTACCGGCGGTCGGTCGTTGTCTCTTACCGACGATGACAGCCCTATGCGTGAGCCTGTGTTCACTTTGGTGCCGCGCTCGGCCATCGGGGTGCCTATGCCGGTGTAGCGTGAGATGAAGTCGTGGGGGTGTTGTATTACCATTGTGTATCCCTGGCCGGGAACATAGTACGAGTCGATTACCGTGCCGCGGTATATGGCCGACACGGGACTTGATGGTGACAGCTGATAGGTGATGCGCCCCGAGGGCTCCGATGCCTGGGCCACGCTTGAAGTTACCGGCGGATAGAACACCATGCCCTCGGCGGCTACCGGCGACAGCACCGAGACGTTGAAGCGCTCGCGCTGTTCGTAGCGCCGCACGAATTCTCGCTCGGCGCTGCTCGTGGTGAGCAGTGAGTCGATGGGCAGTTGCAGTCTGTTGATCGAGTCGTTGTAGGCTTGCTGTATGCTGTCGAGGTCGACCTCGTCGTTGATTATGGCTACCATGTTGTCGAGGTACATGTTGTTGACGGCGGCGAGGTGTGACAGGGAGTCGAGGCGGGTCGACATCTCAAACATCTCGGACCTCTGCGAGCGTTTGAGATAGCCCGGGAGCAGAGTGCGCAGGGGGGTGACACCGATGAGCGCGGCGCCGGCTATGGTCACAACGAAGAATAGGACGATGGCGGCAAGGAGCAGGCGTGCGCGGCTGCCCGAAAAACTCCATATCGTCGACATGCGGCTGTCGTTGATGAGCTGCAGGCGGTAGCGCGGGCGCACTTTTATGCCGCGTCGCGAGAAGTGGACGAGCGTCTTGCCCACTCTTAGCGTGAACCGTTTTATTTCTTCGAAACCGTTATTCATTATTTCCATATTGTTCGAGGTAAGCTTCGCAGGCCATCACAAGCTCGTCATACCACTCTTTGCCGAAGTATTCGGTGAGAGGCTCCTTGAGAAACTGGTAGGCTCTGATGCCAAGCCGGCGGCCGTTGGCCTCGGCGCTGCGGCATATCTTCCAGCGGTGGTAGTTGACTGCCGTGAACGACGGGTAGCGGTTTATTCTCACCGGGTATAGATAGCAGGATGCCGGTTTGCGCCATGTAGAGCGCCCCTCGCGGAATGCCTTCTCGATGGCACACATGCAGATGCCTCCGGGTGCGTAGCACGTGAATGCGCAGTCGCGGCCGTTGATGATGGTCGTGACGCGGTCACCCTCGCTGTCGATGTAGCTCACGCCGTTTTCCTTCACCTCGCGCTGCGCCGCCGGGGCCATGTCGTCCCATATCTCGGGCAACACCTCTTCGATGCGCCGGGCCTCTTCGTCGGTCACTGGCGCTCCGGCGTCACCTTCGATGCAACATTCACCCTTGCACTGCTCGATGTCGCAGCAGAAGAACTGTTCGGCAAGGTCGAGGCTCACGAGTGTATCTTTAATCTGTAGCATTACTGTTTCGGTTGTTTCTTCGTTCATAATGACATTATGGTAAAATATCCCACGAGGCGGTCATAACGCTCACCCGGAAGCCTGTGATATACTGCCACCCTATATTCGTTGACAGTGTTGTAGAAATCACCCTCTACGGGGGCGGTGTATGCCCTGTCGCTGCCGGCCGGTCGCGTGAGATACTGGTAGTTGTACGACCCCTGTTTGAGCAGCAGGGCCGTCTCGTAGCATCCCGTGGCGTCGTTGTAGTCAAGACGTGACTTCCCGTCGAAACGGCGATTGACAAGGTCACCGTCGAGATACACGTCACAGCCGTCAATCCGCGGGGTCTCGAGGGCGAAGTGGGTCACGAGATAGTCGGCCTCGGTGTCCGACCGGCTCGAGTTGTATTCTCTCACCACATACTTGCCGTGCTGGGTACTGTCGTAGGTGTACGGTGTCTCGTTGCGCGGAGTGTCGGTTGCGACCACAGCGTGGTAGTATGGCCCGTGGTAGCTCACGTCGTCGATGTGCATTCCGGGCATGCGGGTCGATATGTTTTCGAAGCGGCGGTACTCGTTGCCGGCCTCGAATATGAGTTCGGGCATGTGCTCGTAGATGAGGTTGTTGCCTTGTAGTCTGAGCGGGTGGGTGAGTGTGCGGGCATTGTCGATACGGCCGTTCTGGCTTATCACCACCTTGAAGTCGTTGAACGCGTCGTGTACTCTCACGCGCCCTGCATCGATGTTGAGCGACAGTTGCTGGTGGGAGCCGTTGTAATCTATGTCGGTGCGAGAGGTCACTGAGCCCGACAGGTTGACCGATTGCTCGGTTATCATGAAGCGAACCTGCAGGAGCGTATCGTCGGGGTCACCCTCGTCGTAGACGCGTAGAAGGTAGTTGCCCGAGGCCGTCAGCCTTATCTGATCATTGGGCAGTGTGAGACGGTAGTGTACATAATGAACCGTCGTGGCCCGTGAGAACTCGTAGTCGTCGATGGTACCCTCGTTGAAACCCTCGAGGTATTCGCTCTCGACAAGTTGCGACGGCTGCCAGTCGGCATTGCAATGGGTGACACTGTAGCGCATATAGCGCACCTCGTCGGCGAGTTCGTCAAACTCTATCACGAGCTGCCGGTCATCGTCGAGCGTGAGCACCGGGTCGTTCAGTTTGTCATCGCCCACGTATGCCTGTAGTGTAGCGAAATGCGGGTCGAGAATCCCCGTGAGATTCTCGGCGGCATAAACGCCCTGTATTGCTGCAATCAACAATACGATAACCGGTAATATGCGGGCCGATGCTATCATTACCAGACGATTCCTTTTTTACCCTGAGCCTCAAGATAGGCGTTGGCACGCGAGAAATGGTGATTGCCGAAGAATCCGCGGTAGGCCGACAGAGGTGACGGATGGGCCGATTCAAGCACCAGGTGCCGCTGCCTGTCGATGAACGCACCCTTGCGTGCTGCATACGATCCCCACAGCATGAACACCAGGCCCTCACGCTCGGTGGCGAGCGAGCGTATTACGGCATCGGTGAATTGCTCCCATCCTTTATCGCGATGTGAGGCAGCCGCGTGAGCGCGCACGGTGAGGATGGAGTTGAGCAGAAGCACCCCCTGTCGTGCCCATCGTGTTAGGTCGCCGTCGGCGGGAGTTGGAGCACCGGTATCGGTCGATACCTCCTTGAAAATGTTTACCAGCGACGGCGGCATGGCCACGCCGGGTGCCACCGAAAAGCACAGACCGTTGGCCTGGCCTATGTCATGGTAAGGATCCTGCCCCAGGATCACAACTTTTACATCGTCAAACGGCGTGGTGTCGAGCGCGGCAAAAATACGGCCGGCCGGCGGGAAAACCTGCGTCGAGGCATATTCGCTTCTCACCCAGCTCGTAAGCCGGGCAAAGTAGTCTTTGTCCCACTCGGCAGCGAGATGCTGTTTCCAAGACTGTTCGATCCTTACATCCATATACTCCGGGAAAAATGAATAAATTTTTTTCACCGCGAAGTTACAAAATTTATCTTTAATTTGTTTAACTTTGGCAATCGTAAACAGACCCACTGATATGAAAATATGTAATCGTTTGATAGCTTTGACGGTAGCAACTGCTGCCGTGATGACAGCTCCTGCCGCTTACGCTGTAGGTGAAAAAGGAGAGAAATCGGTAGGAATCACCGCCGGATATAACACCCGAAACGAAAGTGCCGTTGCCGGTCTTTTCTTCCAGTATCGTATCAACCGATTATTGCGCGTGGCTCCCGATGTCACTTATATTTTCCGCCATAACGACGTAGACGGACTCGCGATTAACGGCAACATACACATGCCGTTGCCTATCGTGACCGACCGCGTCAACTTCTACCCTCTGGCCGGCATCAACTACACCTCCTGGAGCCTTCACACCGACAATCTGAAACCAACGATTGTTGACGGCGACGACGTGACCAACCGCGTCAGCAAGCTCGGATTCAACATCGGCGCCGGCATCGACATCTACGCCACCTCCAGCCTCAAACTCTTCATCGAAGGCAAATACACAGCCGTCAAAAAATACTCCACCGGCGCCATCACCCTCGGCATCGGCTACTCCTTCTAATCATTTGGTGTGGGTCTAAGTAGGTTTTGAATTAGGGGTTATTTCTTTTTCCTAATATTGATATTTAATAAAAGCAACGAGCCGGGACGGGGGGGACCGGCTCGGCTCGTTGTATGGGGGTGATGGGGGGATTAGCAGTATTTGCTGTAGTCGACGTTGCGCATGTCGCCTGAGTTGGCAAACTCGCAGTGGAATGCGAATGCTGCGGCAAGCGTGTGGGGGGTCTGTCCGCCTTTGCCCAGCTTGAGGTAGTCCCAGAGGAGCTCGCGGTACATGGGGTTGGCGCAGTTCTCGATGATTGCTTCGGCGCGCTGTACGGGATCTTTGCCGCGAAGGTCGGCGATACCCTGGTCGGTGATGAGGATGTCGACTGAGTGTTCGCTGTGGTCGGCGTGTGATACCATGGGCACGATGTTGCTGATGAGGCCGCCTTTGGTTACCGACGGGCAGCTGAATATCGAGATGTAGGCGTTGCGGGTAAAGTCGCCTGAGCCGCCGATGCCGTTCATCATGCGTGTGCCGAGCACGTGGGTCGAGTTGACGCAACCGAAGATGTCGGCTTCGAGGGCTGTGTTCATGGCGATGACGCCAAGTCGACGTATTACCTCGGGGTTGTTTGAAATCTCGGCGGGGCGCATGAGAATCTTGTTGTGGAAGTATGCGAGGTCGTCGAAGAGTTTCTTCTCGGTGTCGTCGCTGAATGTCATCGAGCATGTGCTGGCAAATGTACACTTGCCTTTGCGCAGGAGTTCGAGAACGGCGTCCTGGATTACCTCGGTGTACATCATGAAGGGGGGAATCTCGGTGCTCTCGCCCAGGTCATAAAGCACGGCGTTGGCTACGTTGCCTACACCGCTCTGGAGGGGGAGGAATTCTTTGGGTATGCGGCCCGAGCGATACTCGCTCAGGAGGAATGATACGACGTTGGAGCCGATCTGCTTGCTTATTTCGTCGGGCTCGGTGAAGGGTTTGACGCCGTCGAGCGAGTTGGTGCGCACGATACCTACGACTTTCTTGGGGTCGATCTTCAGCAGCGAGGAGCCTATGCGGTCGTTGGCGTGGAAGATTGGAATCTCCTGGCGGTTGGGGGGATCCATGGGTAGGTATATGTCGTGCATGCCGAGTATCGATGTGGGCAGGGCTTCGTTGATTTCAACGAAGATTTTGTCGGCCATCTTGGCGTAGGTGGGGATGTTGCCGAGACCGCAGCCGAGGAGTATCTCACCATTCTCGGTGATGTCGGCGGCTTCGATAATGGCGTAGTCGATCTTGCCGTAGAAGCCGTAGCGTGCTTCCTGGGCCATCTCGCTGAGGTGACGGTCGAAGTAGTGGGCGTCGTGGGCGTTGATGCGTTTGCGCAGGTCGGGCGTGTTCTGGTAGGGGGCGCGCATGTTTATGGCGTTGTTGCGCGAGAGGGTGCCGTCGACATGATCGTTGGTTGAAGCACCGGTAAAGATGTTTACTTTGAAGGGGCGGCCCTCTTCGTGTTCACGGGCTGCCTTGTGGGCTACCTCTTCGAGGATTGCTTTGGGGTTACCGGGGGCAGTGAAACCTGACAGGCCGAGCGTGTCGCCGTCCTTGATCATCGAGGCTGCCTCCTGGGCTGTGATAAATTTGTATGCCATTACAGTATAGTTGGTTTATTATCTTTTATATATTTTCGGATTCTATTTAAGGTCGTTTTGCGCGAATTTTGTAATTTTGTGCAAATTTAGAAAATCTTCCGATAAACCGCAACAATTTTATGACTATAAATAATGAGACGGCTACGCGTCGCCTGTTTATTGAAACTTATGGGTGCCAGATGAATGTGGCTGATAGTGAAGTAGTGGCGTCGATACTGGGCATGGCCGGTTATGAGATGACCGACAATGTTGATGATGCCGATGCTATCCTTCTCAATACCTGCTCGATACGCGACAATGCTGAGCAAAAGATTCTGTCGCGCCTCACTTACCTGGCGTCGCTGCGCCGTCGGCGCGGTCGCGATCGCCGGCTCATTGTGGGCGTGATAGGGTGTATGGCCGAGCGTGTGCGTGACAGCCTCATCAACGAGCATGGTGTCGATGTGGTGGCGGGCCCCGATGCTTACCTGTCGCTGCCGGAGCTTTTTGCCGCTGCCGAGACCGGTCACAAGGCCATCAACGTGGAGCTGAGCACTACCGAGACTTATCGCGACGTCATTCCGAGCCGTATAACGGGTAATCGTGTGAGCGGTTTCATAAGTATAATGAGAGGTTGCAACAATTTCTGCTCCTACTGTATTGTTCCGTACACCCGTGGACGTGAACGCAGCCGCTCGGTGGGGAGCATTCTCAACGAGCTTGCCGACTTGCGTTCGCGCGGATTCAAGGAGGTGACGCTCTTAGGACAGAATGTAAATTCGTATAACTACACCGACGAGTCGACCGGCGAGACGTATGATTTTGCACGCTTGCTGGCAACGGTGGCCGAGGCTGCCCCCGACATGCGTGTGCGCTTCACGACATCCCATCCCAAGGATATGTCGGACGCTACAATCGCTACGATTGCCGCTCACGATAATATATGCCGTCACATCCACCTGCCGGTGCAGAGCGGTTCCAACAAGGTGCTCAAGGATATGAACCGCAAGTACACGCGTGAGTGGTATCTCGACCGCATTGCTGCCATACGCCGTGCGATACCCGACTGTGCCATAACCACCGACATGTTCACCGGTTTCTACAACGAGAGCGAGGACGATTTTCAGGAGACGCTGTCGCTGATGCGCGAGGTGGGCTTTGACTCGGCGTTCATGTTCAAGTATTCGGAGCGTCCGGGCACGCTGGCTTCGAAGCACATGCCCGACAATGTCCCCGAGGATGTCAAGATCGATCGTCTCAACCGCATGATAGCCTTGCAGAACGAGCTGTCGGCCGAGAGTAACCGCCGCGACATTGGCCGGGAATATGAAGTGCTCGTGGAGGGTGTGTCAAAGCGCAGCACGGAGCAATGGGTGGGTCGCACGTCGCAGAATAAGACGGCTGTTTTCCCGCGCGGAACGTTCAAGGTGGGCGATCTCGTCAAAGTGAAGGTGGTCGATTCGTCGTCGGCTACGCTGATCTGCGAGCTTGCTTGATCCGGGGCTCTTAAGCTCTATTCGCTGTCGATGTGCAGGAGGTTGAAGAGTTTTGACCTGTTGGTCACATGAATGACGCCCGGCTCGTAGTCGATGTAGCCGCGCACTTTCATAGAATCGAGCGTTGCCATGAACGATGACCGCTGTACGCCGAAGAGCAGGTAGAGGTCGCGCTGGCGGCATGTAAGCGTTATATCGGTACCAGAGCTTTGTGTGAGCGCGATAATCCAGTAGGCAAGGCGTTCGTCGAGTGTTCCGGTGGTGAACGACAGGATTCCGTCGACTCCCTTCTGTGCGTTCATCGACAGCAGATTGAGGAAGTTGTACAGAAAGACGCGGTCACTGTTCAATATCTTGATATAATCGTTTTTGTCGATCTGCAGGATGCCTACGGTGTCGATAGCAGTTGCGGTGCATGGATAGTGGGTGGAGCGGCCGAAGAGAAATTCGGGCGCAATCACGTCGGGCGCAGTAAGTGTCTGTGATACAGTGAAGCGGTTGCCATTGTTGGCAATTGCCGAGCGCACGTGGCCCGAAATGATGAATTTGAGATGGGTGCAGGCTTGGGCCGGCTGGACGATATTCTCGCCAGCCAAGTATTTGAGAAAGTGCATCTTTGTGTTGCCCACGACTTCCGAAATGCGTTCACGGCTTACGCCCTTGAACAGCGGCAGGTCCATCAATATGTCATACATGCTATCCATGGTAAACTTTGTTTTACAATATTAACAAATAACCCCCGAAAAAGTTACCGCGGCTTTACTCAATAGCGCTTCGATTTATGAAATACATTTGGTATCACATAAATAATCTATAATCTACATATATGTAAAACTTTTTTTATATCTTTGCGTTGTTGAGATTACTGAAAAGGAGATTATAACCGATAAAACATTCGATGTATGAGAACCGCCAACATTCCTTTGTATGAGATATTAAACGAGATACCTCGTGAGAAACGCGAGGAAACACGGCTTTCTTTTGCGATCTCGAATAGACTTGATGTGCTGATGCGCGAGAAGGGTTTGAATAAAAAGCAATTTGCTGAAGCTTTAGGGAAACGGCCTAATGAAATCACACGATGGTTGAGCGGAGAGCACAATTTTACCATTGCTACGATTGCCATGCTTTCAACCTTTTTCGGGAAATCGATAATAACGGTCGAGTAGTTTCAACTGCTTGAGCCGGTTTATTGGGTGTGGTATATTTTTTTCAGGCTGATACAATACTATTCCTTTTTTGTTCTGATTTTACTGACTAATATTACTATACCCCATAGGCCAGCAATAAACGATGCTGTTAATATGAAAAGTATTGTATAAAACACATATTTAATTGAATAAAATTCATCAATTGAGACATCAAGTGTCGCGGTACCTAATCGAGGATTTATAAATGCAGAATATGTTAAATCTTCATCGACATCTACACTTTTTATGTACAAATCATCTTCCCTTTGCCATCCCATTTCTTCCATCTTTTTAATCAAAGCTGTTGTTTCTTGAGGTGAAAAAGTTACGTGATATGTAAAATTGTCAAATCGGGATGCTCCACGATCAAGGTTATCATACGTATCCTCTATATTACAAACGGGAAGTTCTAAATCAACTGCAGAAAGAATATCGTCTGGCTCAGTGCCAGGAGTTAAGAGAAATATGTTTATGATGCACCAAAGAATACCGAAGGCGCAAAATGATTCAGCTGCGATTATTATTTGTTTAAATATTTTCATGCGAGTCTTATGAATTTTTATTTATACGAGACAATTCTTACTGCTCGTTATAGAAATTATATCGGGAATAAAGTGGATGATATATTGCATATCTGAAAGGTTAGCGGGCGAGGTTGAGGTTGAGGGAGAGGCCGTAGGCGGTGTTGGTGGTGGGGTAGGAGGTGGTGGAGACGAGGGGGGTGTTGACCTGGTGGTCGAAGTAGGCGGCGATGGTGAGGCGGCGAGACAGCACGTAGCTTGCCTGGAAGTTGATCGACAGTGTGCGGGTGCCCGATGTGGCCTGGGTGTAGGCTGTCTCGATGCGGCGTATGAGGGCCTGGGTGTTGGTGAGTGAGAAATCGGCGTTGATTGTAAGGTCGTTGCTCACGTTGGCTCCCGAGCCTCTCATTTTCAATATTGTGTTGAAACCCACAATCTTATATCCGGCGCCGATGGTGAGGCCCGATGATGTGGCTTCGACAATCTGTCCGGCGCCTGAGTTTAGCGTCAACGTGCGCTGGTCGCGGTACTCGGCGTTGAATGTGAGGTCGTTTTTCAGTGTTACGCTGGCTCCGATGAGCGGTGCGAAACGTTCGGTGATGGCTACCGACGAGATGTTGAACGGCGACGAGGGGATGGGACGTCCCGTGAGCTCGTCGAGGGTGAAGCCCTTGTCGGAGCCGTCGGCCGAGAGCCAGTTGAGATATGAACTGTAGCTACCCACCGAGTAGGTACACTGGTAGGCGTGTGAGAGGGTTATCGATTTGATCTTGCCGTTAAGGCGGGGG
This sequence comes from uncultured Muribaculaceae bacterium, assembly GCA_947386115.1. Lineage (GTDB taxonomy): Bacteria > Bacteroidota > Bacteroidia > Bacteroidales > Muribaculaceae > JAAVFS01. The sequence goes on along the minus strand of CANDNO010000003.1, from coordinate 7,794 downwards.
AGTGCCTGGAGCGCGTCGTAGGTGATGCGCCAGTTGGGGAGCACCGAGCGGAACGACGGGAAGGGGTCAAGAGTGACTTTCGACGGGTCGGAACCGCTGTAGGCGGCGAGGAAAGCGGGAATGAGCACGTCGCTTGATGTGGCGCTTGTAGTTCCTACCGCGGGGTCGAACGGTTGTCCGGCGTAGGGCGAGTTGTCCATAAATCCGGTCGAGGGATATACGAGTCCCCGGTAGGAGTTCTCGACACGCGAAGCCACGACGGGAATGTAGCTGAGGAACTTGTCGAAGGCCTCGGAGGCATAGCCGGTCTTGGCCGAAGATGATTTGAGCGCGGTAGCGAGGGCGCAGTGGGTGCGCGTGTAGGAGCCGTTGCGGGTCACGGGCATGTCGGCATACATGAACTGTACCTGGCGCGAACGGTTGTCGGAGCGGTTCATCGTGAGCATGATTTTGAGACCTTTTATCGGCTCGAGGTTTAGCTCGACGTTGAGTTCATCGCTTTGCGATACGAGTGCGGGCGAGGTCTGTCCGTCGTCGGTAATGAGCCATCCTCGCTCCTTGGCTTTGTAGATGTAGTCTTCGCCGGTGAAGCCGAACGCGAAGTCGAGACCGGGCGACATGGGACCATACGAATTGCTCTGGCCGAAGATGTTGCCGATGTCGTTGCGAAACAGCGGCAGCGACAAACCGCTCGACCGTTTCCAGCGTATCGACGCATTGCGGGGCGACATGGCGAGTCGCGTTGCGTAGGCGGCCAGTTCTTTCATGAACGGGCGGTCCTCTTTGAGCACTTCGGTGATGGTGAACCTGACGTTCTTGTCGCCGCGGGTGAGCACCTCGATGCTGTTATTGTCGATGATGCGGGTCTTTATCGTCATGGGGGTTCCGTCGGTACCGGCGGCGCGCACCTGCACACGGGGGGCGCGAAGGTTGTGCTTGATTATGATAGATGTGTCGGCCTTTAGCTTGAACGTGCGGTCAAAGCGTTTGGGCTTTTTGGGCTTGGTGTTGCGCTTGGTGGCCGAGAATCGCTTGTTGATGTCCTTGACATAAGGAATCTTGTTGTATAGCGACTCGAAGTTGAGGCGACCCTCGGCATTCCATGTGGCCTGGTTGGCGATGGTGTTGCCCATGGCTACGTCGTCGATGGTGGCGCCGCGGTCCCAGCGGTAGGTGGCGTTGTAGCTGGCCGAGGCGGTGATGAAGTCGAGGGCCGGAATGCGGTTGAAGGGAGCCTTGTAGCTTGCCACGAACGACTGGTTGTAGGCCCACGGCGTGCCCATGCTCAGGATGCTCGACCACACCGTGTCGCGCCACTCCTTGTACTTGTCGGGGAACAGGCGCTTGTTGACGGCGCCGGCAGTCTCCTCGATGCGGGCCGAGGTGTTGGAGTTGAACGACAGCGACAGCGAGCGGGTAAGGTTCCACGTGAGGTTGAGCTGGCGGTCCCACAGGAAGTTTTTGCTCACCGACACGGGTAGCTGGAACATCTGGTCGGTCTCGGAACGCGTCTGCTGCTCGTAGTAGTAGCGCGACATAGTCGTGAGGAACGAGATATTGTCGGGCGCCCAGCGCAGTTCCCAGTCTTTGAAGAACTTGAGATTCTTGTTCTTGCTTTTGATGAAAGAGAACGGCTTGAGTCCCTTGATGTAGGGCGAGTAGCTGTATTGCAGCGAGCCGCGATAGTCGTTGGTGTTCTCATACTCGGTAGTGGGGTCATGTTTAGACTGTCGCGAGAACGAGAAGTTGATTGTGAAGTTGGCGGGGTCCCATGGCATGGGATTCTTGCTGCGTATGTCGAATTTTAATGCCGAAAGGCTGAAATTCTCGATCTTGGTATTCTCCACGGCATAGCTGTTGATCGAATCACGCTCGGCGCGTGTGGCACCGTCGAGAGCGTCCTTGAGCAGAACGTCCTGGTCGAGGGGATTATACTTGGGAGTGGTTGTCTCCTTGGTGACAGAGTAGAACACAGGGGCGCGCAGCTTGACGGCCTCGGGGAGGAGTCGGCCCACATCGCCCTGAACGGCAAAGTTGTATTGCTTGTAATCGTCGAGGCGGCGCTCGTTTAGCGACTGGTCGACGCCGCCGAAACCGGCCGTCTCGATGTGAGTGCCGAAGTTGAATGTCGCTATGTCGCTCATGGCCAGGTTGGCGTTGACCTTGGTAGCCCATCCTCCGCTCTCGTTGAAGTCGGTGACTTTGAGCTCGTTGACCCATACGGTGCCTGCCTTGGTGACCGACGAGTTGTTGCGCACACCCACAAGGATAACGCGCACGTCGCTCAGCGACGGGTTGCCCATCACGGCCATGCGGTTGCGCTCGTTGTCGGGGTCGCGGCCGGTGTAAAGCGTGGTGTAGCTCACGCTCGAGCCGTCATCGCTCTTGGCGCGGTTACGCTCTTTCTTGAGGTCGACGAGAGCCTGCAGTTTCAGGTCCATGAAGTTGTTGGCCGGCCATACCTTCTCGCGGTCGGTGGGGTTGTCGTAGTATTTGCCGGGAGGTGTGAGCTCGAGGGGCACTTCATACTCGTAGTAGTTGTTCTTGACGTCGGTGCCGAGGCGTATGAACATCGACATCTCGCCGCTGCGCAGGTTGGTCGTGTTGTCGATGAGAGCCTCGGCGTGAACGTGCATCTGCAGGCGGTTGTAATTGCGCAGGTCGAGCATCGTGTTGCGGTAAACGCCTCGACCGTCGCCGGCCTGCAGCCCGCGCACGGTCATCGACATCGACTGCTCGTTGAGCTGCACGATCTGGGCCTGTCCGGGATCAGATATGCGGGTAACACCGGGGGGCAGCACATAGTTGACAGGCTCGCGGCCCGAGTTTTCCTCGATATTTACCACCGAGATATCAAGCTCACCCTCGGCCGGAGCGTCGCCACGCTGGTTGAGGTTGAAATCGTAGGCGCGCCACTCGCCGCGCACCAGTTCGAGAGTGGCGAAACGCAGGTGGGTAACCTGTTTGAAGCCGGTCATGAACATGCGGGCGAAACGTATGGTAGAGAAGTCGCTTATCGAGCCTACAACCTTCTCGAAGTCGGCCAGCGGAATCTTGAACTGATACCACTCGACCTCGCCGTTGGTGCCGTCGCGCAGGGGAACTACCGAGACCTGTTTGTCGGTGATGTAGTTCTTGCCTACTACGAAGTCTTCGGGGCGTATCGACACGTGATACTGGAAGTAGCGCTCATACTCGTTGAGGGTGTTGTCCTGGTTGATATCCTCGACGTCGGGCACGCTGCGCGAGCTCTGGTAGAGAGGGTCGGGGGCATCCTCGGGCGACAGGGAGTTGCCTTCGACGCCGTTGTATCGTTTGTAGCGCTCGAGAATCGAAAGGCGTTCCTCGTCGTAGTCGTAGCCACGGAAGAAGTGGTAGTTGTCGCCGGCGGGGTCGTTGAAGGGCGAGAAACGGTCTTCCTGCATGGTTGCCACGGTCGATGCGGGCAGCTTGCTCGAGAGTGCCGACAGATAGTCCTGATAGGTAGAGAATGTGTACTCGTCGTCGTTGCGCAGCCCGTCGAGACCGACATCCTGCACGGGACGCGACGTGCGGTTGTTGTCGAACGAGTAGGTTAGTGAAGCTTGTCGCGATACGCGTCCCCAGGCGGTGGAGTCCATAAACTCGTAGTTGCCGTCGAAGGGCACGCCGTTCTCGTAGCTTTTGAGTCCGTCCTTGAGAATATCCTCCGAAATCTCGCCGAAGTTGAAGTAGAGGTCGCCGCCGTCGTAGTTGGGGTTCTCGGGGTCGAGGAACGGGTTCATGAGCCAGAACTGGATGTATTCGATGTTGCTCTGCTCGAAGTTAGTGTTCTCCATCTTGCGCATGATGCCGCCCCAACGCTTTTCGGGGCGGGTGAGATTACCGTCGTTGTCGATATCGGTCGCGTCGACATTGTAGGGGCCGCGCTCGGTGGGGTAGAACGAAAGGTTGAGAGTCTGGATGATGTTCGACTCGCCGTAGGTGCGCTCGCGGCCGGGGAATATCTCGCGCATGGTGATTTCGCGCACATAGGGGTTTGACAGCTGCTTAAGGTCGCTGCGTATGTAGCCGGGGCATAGCGATGAGTTGCGCTGGGTGAACATGCGGTCGATGTAGTACCAGTTGAGCAACGCGCGATTCTTGCCGTAGGCGGGGTTGTTGGATAACGCGGCTTCGGGGAAGAGCGCGTCGGGCGAGGGGTCGTAGGGGGTCGACGCGAGGAACCACGAGTAGGGTGAGCGCAGGTCGATGCGTATCTGTGACGACTCGAAGTCGTCGATGAACGAGCTGCCTTTGTTCGACCCCGATTTCTCGCCGTGGGGCATGAGCTGGGCAAACTCGGCCGTGACGTTGAAGCGCGACGGCTGGGTGGCATTGATGGTGGGGACTTTGTTGAGCAGGTTGGTGAGCCACATGAACTCGGTGTTGTAGCTCAGGTTCAGGCCCATCATGGTGTTGTTGACCACCTCGTCGCCTATGTTGACTTTCTCGAGCAGGGCTTTCTCGCTGAAGTGCAGAATGGTAGCGCCAATATTGAAATTCTTGTTGAAGGCATATTGCAGGTCGAGGCCGAGGAGCGTCTTGCGTTGCATCGAGAAGAGCGACTGGTTCTCGAGGGTGACGCTTATGTTCTGGCCCGAGTCGATGATGCTCTGGTTGGTGATGGTGACGATGCCCATGGCGTAGTCGACGGTGTAGTCGCTGTTCTCGGTGAGCTGTACGCCGCCGGCCGTGACGATGACCGAGCCGCGGGGCACGTTCATGGCGTTAAGGCGTATCTGTGAGCCGCCCGACGACTGGTACTCGCCCACGAGCGAGAATTTGTTCTTGTCGGCAAACTGGCGCGCCACAACCTGTGTCGAGTCGTACAGCTCGCTGTAGACATACCGCTCGGCAAGCTGCGGATTGTTGATTTTTTCGGCCAGGTGCTTACCGAAGGGTTCGGCAACGGGGAATATGATTTTACCGTTTGACGACTGCACGGTATATCCTTCGACGAAGTCGAAGAAACCGTCGGGGTTGGACTGCTCGTTGCTGTCGATGCGGTCGAGATTCATCACCTGCAACAGCGGCATGTTGGACAGCCCCGGCACGGGCAGGTAGTTGATCTCGATGCCGGTAGTGTCGCTCAGATACTTGATGTTGAGCTTGAACTTGGCTTTCTGCACCTGGTAGGCACCGAGTGAGTAGACGTTTTTCATCATGAGCCGCCACATGGGGAGCTTGGGCGATATCGTGGTGCCCTTGAGCATCTTGACGTAGAGCGACTGGTCGGTGGTGGAGATGTCGGTCGAGAACTCACCCACCTGATATACACGGCCGTTGTAGGTGTACTCGAAGGCTACGGCCAGCACCTCGTCGCTGGTGAGCGCGCTTTTGAGCGAGATGTATCCCAGCGTAGAGTTGAGCGTGTATTCGCTCGAGCTGAGCAGTCGGGCGCTCTCTACCTTCTCGAAGTCGCGGCCACCTTCTATGCCGTAGGCTCGGAGCGGCTCGAGAGCCTGTGTCACCGAGTTGATGTTACGGGCGTCGGGGTAGTCGGTCTTGATGGTCGAGAGCAGGTTGTTGCTCATGTTGGTAGGGATGGGGTAGGCCGGATCGCCCTGCCACAGGTCGCCGGCCAAATTGGATTCTTCGCCCAAGTCCATGAACGCCACAATGTTGCGCGACTGGTTGTAGTTGTTGCTCTTATTGGTGACCCACACCTCGATGCGGGTAATCTGTATGCCCGATGACACAAACGGCAACCTGGCTGCAAACCTGTCGTAGTTCTGGTAGAAATACTGGGCGAGGAAGAAGTGGCGGTTGGCATCGTAGTTGTCGGCGGTGATGGAGAATGGTGTGAGCTGGGCTCCCCCCTTGGTATTCACTGTCTTGGACTCGGAGTTCTGTTGCGACACGAGGGCCGTGGCGGTGAGCTTGCCGAACTGCAGTTTTGTCTTGATACCGAACAGCGCCGTGCTGCCTCGTATGAGCGACGAACCGGTGGTGAGCGAGACGTTACCGGCCTCGATATTCTTAACGATGTCATCCTCTTTGCCCTCATAGGCGAGCTTGATGTTTTTCGAGTCGAAGTCAAAGGTAGCGTCGGTGTTGTAGGTCATGTTGAACTTCATGCGGTCGCCCACCGAGGCATTGATTGTGGCCTGGATTTTCTGCTCGAAGTCGAAGTATGTCTTACGTCGGGCCGAGAGCGACAGCGAGGGATTGTCGGTCTTGTTGCTCTTTATACCCATTTTGATTTGCACCGAGCCTTGTGTCTTGAGCTGTACGCCGCTGGGGCCGAAGATTTTCTCGAGCGGACCTATGGCGAAGTGCATGTCGAGCGGGTTGAACGGGTCTTTTTCTTTGCCCTGGAAAGCCTCGCTGTTGCGCTCGCGGTAATACTGCTGCATGGCCCTGCGGTACTGCAGGTTGTTGTACTGGCGCTCGGAGAGCATGAGCGGCGTGGCGATATCGAAGTTGCCAACTTTGTAACGTACAATGTAGGTGCGGGTTGCGGGGTCATACTCGGTCTCCATGTGTATGTTGGACGGAGTGTTGAGGTCGGCTCCGAGTTCGTCGGCTATGAGCTCCTCGTAGGATTGCGGCACGGCGTTGGAGGTGGCAAACGGCAGCATTATGGAGTCGGCAGTCGTGGCGAGCGACGGTGGTGCCATCGCCGGGTTATAGGGCGCCGTAAGCGACTGGGCTTTAGCTACATGACCGGTCAGACTCAACATGACGGCCACTATCACCACCAGGGTGGCGATAGCGGCCGGATGTAATGTGATATATTTTGTTAAATGACTGGTCTTCATTGTGGCGTCGGCCGGGTCACATCATTGTGAGCGCGCGTTTGATGGCGGCCTCGACCGTAATCGACGGGTTGGCGTCAAAGAGCTTCTTGAGCACCTTTTGCGACTGCTGTCGCTGGAAGCCCAGCATGACAAGAGCGGCAAGAGCCTCGTCGTAGGTGTCGTTAGTGACTGTCGGCTGTATAGATAACGTCAACTCATCCACTTTTATTTTGTCTTTGAGGTCAACAATTATGCGTTGGGCGGTCTTTGCGCCCACACCCTTTACGGCTTTGAGTCTCGCGGGGTCGCCCGAGGCTATAACCTGCTCGAGTTCAGGGGCTGCGATCGACGACAGGATCATCCGCGCCGTGTTGGCTCCGACGCCCGACACGCCTATCAGCAGCCTGAAAACCGAGCGTTCGCGTTCGTCGGCAAAACCGTACAGTACCCACGCATCCTCGCGTATCGCTTCGTGAACCAGAAGCCGGGTCTCGGCCACACCCTCGAGGGCGCTGAATGTACTCAGCGAGATATTAAGCAGATAGGCTACTCCGCCTGCCGTTTCAACGACAACCGATGCCGGATTGAGCGATTCCACTCGCCCTTTGATATATTCCATCATAATAAGTAATTTTCAGAAATCATTTAATGCTCTTTAATGTATGTAGCAATGCAAAGATAGCGATATTCGTTTTTTTGTTTGTTAGTACAAGTGGTTAAAAACTGTTATATATTGGCTCTATATAATAAACCTTTTTACCTATCCATGTCTTATATAGTGTAAGCGAAACAATATTTTCATAAACACTTCAAAAACACAACTAAAATGAAAAAGAATTTCATCGCCATCGCGATAGCACTCTTAACCATCGGAGGAACAATGTCGGCCCAGACCCCCGAGACAACGTCGACCGACAATACTACAACCACGACAACCTGTCAGAAACAGGGACGTAGAGAGGGTTGTAAGGAAAACAATGATCGGGAGTTTGACAGCAAAGAGCTAAATATTTAATGTAAGAAATTGGCTGTA
>CANDNO010000002.1 GCA_947386115.1 uncultured Muribaculaceae bacterium | reverse complement strand
CCGAATTCTTCAAACAAATCGCTAATTTTGCACTTGCCAGTTGAACCTGCATTGATATTCAATCGGATCTAAATAATAGTTTTTCTGCTACTATTATATCATCAGCTCAAGAAAAAGATTTTACCAATCATTATGAACCATATTTTCGGGAAGCATGCATTTTAGTTAAACAGTCCGAGTTTTTTAAAGTCAATTCTCCTGAAATAGTCTCGAGGCTAATTTTTGACTTTGAAAGCATTAATAAGTATGTAAAGCAGCATAATGAAGTTTTCATAAACTGTTTACTCGAATCTCATAAGGATTTTTTTGACCATTGCCTAAAGTATCCGTTAGACAAGCAACAAAGGCGTTCAATTGTTTCAGAAGAAGATAACTGTTTGGTTGTTAGTAGTGCAGGTAGTGGAAAGACTTCGTCTATTGTGGGTAAAGTAAAATATCTTACAGAGATAAAAGGGATTAAACCTCATAAAATTCTACTCATCAGCTATACCAATAAAGCTGCAGCCGAACTTACTGAAAGAGTGTCCACTGACGGACTAAGGGGTTATACATTTCATAAATTGGCAATCGATATCATAGGAAAAGCTACAGGTATAAAACCATCTATTTGTGAGAATACCGATGCCTTGTTTATAGAAATTTACCATCGTCTTTTGAACGATAAACATTTTAAAAGGAGTGTATTAAAGTATTTTGTTGACTACCAGTCTCCAGAAGAAGATTGGGATAGACGTAAAACGGAGAGACGAGATCAATTATCTAAACAAAAGCGAGTACAACTGAAAGCAATGTTTCCCGACATGGATGGCAAAACCATTTATGTAAGGAGTGAGCAGGAACAAAAGATATGTTTTGTATTATCTTCGCTTGGTGTGAATTTTAGATATGAAGAACCGTATGAGTATCAGTTGGCCGATGAGATGTACTCACAATACCGCCCTGATTTTTCTATCTACTTTGAGCATAAAGGTATAACAAAGCGCATATATTTGGAACATTTCGGAGTTGACGAGCATAATCTTGTTCCTGCTTGGTTTGCAAAAGATAGAAATATGTCATACGAAGAGGCCAATAAACAATATAATGATGGTATAACATGGAAAAAAGCGGCGCACGAAAAATTTGGAACCCAGCTTATAGTGACCTCAAGTGCTGATTTCCACTATTATGATATAAAAGATAAGCTCAAAAAAATGCTCGAGGATGCTGGTGTGCCAATAAAAGAAAAAACTGAGGAAGAATTGTATGATTTGATTTTACCCGAAGGCAGTAAACGGGAAAAAGCATTTATAAGACTTATAGTTACTTTTGTTTCTCTGGTCAAGTCAAGTTGCAGGTCGGTTGATACAATATTGAGGCAGGCATACGCTGCCGGTGATGAGAGAAGTATTGTTATAATAAAAGATATATTTATTCCGGTATATGAGTGCTATAAAGAGGAATTAGGCAAAAGGCATCAAATTGATTTTACCGATGCAATTCTTCAGGCAACTGAAATATGCCGGATATCACATCCACTTGAATATAACTATATAATAGTAGATGAATTTCAAGATATATCGGTCGACAGGTATAATTTCTTGAAGGTACTCAGGGAGGGGAATCCTCCGGCTAAACTTTATTGTGTAGGTGATGACTGGCAGTCGATATATCGCTTTTCGGGTAGTGACATGGCTCTTTTTAATCAGTTTTCAGAGTATTTTGGTCCGACGGAAATAAATAAAATTGAGACAACATATAGATTTGGTGAACCCTTAGTATCTCTGTCTTCTCGTTTTATTCAGCGCAATACTGCGCAGGTTAGGAAGGATATTCATCCGTTTTGTTCGGAAATGAAAACCGATCTTGAGTTTTATCCCTATGATAGAATGGATTATTGTCAGACTATAGGACAGCTCGTTTCGTCGATACCGTCAGATAAATCTATTTTTTTATTAGGACGATATTCTTTTGACGATTATTATCTTTCGTTTATGTTTCAAGGTATAAAAGAGGGCAATAGATTTTTCTATTTGATTTGCGGACGAAAAATAGAGTTTTTGACAGTTCATAAGTCAAAAGGTCTTGAAGCAGATTATGTAATACTATTGCAGTGTAATAAAGATACTTACGGTTTTCCGTCTCTTGTTAGTGATGACAAGGTGATCAATTATGTATTGACTAAGGGTGACCAATATCCATTTGGAGAAGAGCGTAGATTATTCTATGTTGCAATTACCCGGGCTAAGTATAAGACTTTTGTGCTTTATGACAGGCGTTTCCCATCAGTATTTGTTGATGAGTTTTTGCGACCCGAAAGGATTTCTGAGGAAAGCTATGCAAAACATCCAAATGCAAATAAAAGATGGACTAAACAGGCTGATCAATTTCTGCTACAGCTACATGATGAGGGAAAGAGCTTGAAATATATAGCTGCAAAAATGGGAAGAAGTCAAACCTCAATTGTAATGCGACTCAATAAACTTAAGCAATAATCGTATTTTGAAATATTGGAGGGGAAATTTAATAATAAAAGAATTTTTTGTGTATCTTCGTGGTGATTAACCTATGAAGTTTTTGGTATGAGGATGAGATGCTTTGTTGCGTTTGTTGTTGCTGTGGTGGCGGGTGGAGATGGGCGAGCTGAATCCCGGCTGGACCGACTATCGCCACGAGGTGATGTGCCGTGAGGTCGATGTGACGCCTTACCTTGCCAAGACAGGGCAGAAGCGCATAGAGTATGCCACGGCCCGCACCGAGACACCCCACGGCACGGTCACGTCATCGTGGAAACTGCGCGACGACGGCAGCTACGAGTACCGTTTCGCGTTGCCCGAGGGACTGCCCTACGACATCGACATCCCGTCGCTCAGTCCCCGTGACAAGGTCGTTGTGACCCAAAAGTAAGAGCCGGTTATTCAAGATTGAGAGTCTGGAGGAAGCTGGCTACGGTCTCGGGGTCGCCGGTGTATTTGCCGTGATCCTCGCTCAGCTTGCATGTCGAGCAGTAGAACGGCCAAGCCTCGGTGATCTTCACCGCGAGCAGTTTTATCACTATGTTCATGGGCTTCACGCCGGGGAAGTCGTTGGTGAAATGTGTGCCTATGCCGAATGATGGCTGGCACTTGCCGGTGGCGTACTGTTGGATTTTGATTGCTTCGTCAACGTCGAGTCCGTTGCTGAATACAATCTGCTTCGTGCGCGGGTCGATGTTGAGCGAGCGGTATTTTTCGACTATGAGGTCAAGCTCCTTGTAATTGTCTCCGCTGTCCACGCGCAGTCCCTTGAACATGTTGGCGTAGTCTTCGGAGAAATTGAGGCTGAATATGCGCCAGCCGTAGGTGTCGTAAAGGAATGTGCCGAGGGCGCCACGGTAGGTGTGGGCCCAGGTCTTCATGGCGATATAGTTGGACATCTGCGGGCCATACATTCCGGCAATGGCACATATAAGCTCGTGGGCCATCGTGCCTATGGGCGTAAGGTCATACTTCATGGCGAGGTAGACGTTGCTGGTGCCGGTGAAGCGTCCCGGTCCGCCCATTGAGTCGCCACACTCTTTCATGGCCCTGACAACGGTGTCCTGGGCCTGGAACGAGGCGCGGCGGCGGGTGCCGAAATCGCTGTACACGCATCCGGCCTCGATGAGCCTCTTGGCTTTGTTCCACGACTTGTAATAGTAGGTGTCGTAGTCAAGGGTGTCGCTCTGCCCGGTCATGATATAGTAGAGCTCGGAGATTATTGCGAGCACTTTGACCTCGAGCAGGATTGTATCGCTCCAGTTGCCCTCAAACTCGACGCTAAGATGACCCTGTGCATCCTGAGCCACAGTGACGAGACGTCGGTCGTAACGGAATCCTTTCAGGAAACTGTAGAACCACACGGGGATATAGGTGCAGCGGCGGCGCATGAAATCGATCTCTTCCTGCGTGATGGTCAGGCTTTCGAGCATGGCAATCTGCTCCTCGAGTCGGTCGGCGAAGCCGGGAGGATAGATGGTGTCGGCGCGATCGGTGAACTTGTATTTGACCCTCGTGCGCGGGTAGTTCTCGATCACGGCACAGCACATTGTGAACTTATAGAGATCGTCGTCGGTGAAGTGTGTTATAATCTGTCGCATATAATACTGTATATGAATTATAACACACCAAGGCCGGTATGGTTGTAGGCGGCGTGACTATTTGCGGCCGAAGTCGGCGGGAATCTCACCCCAGTTGTCGGTGTCCCATTTGATGACGGGATTCAGTATCTCGTGGCTCTGCACCCAGGCGTCGGCACGCTCGAGCAGTTCAAAGATGCGGGCATTGGCAGGGGTACGTTTCAGAGTCGATTTGTGGCCGCGACGACGTAACCAAGCCTGGGCGGTGCGGCTGTCGGAATAGACGGGGGTGATGTGGTCGCCCTGCTTGTCGAGCAGTGCGAGGGCGTGGACGAGGGCGAGATATTCGCCCACGTTGTTGGTGCCGTCGGCGAGCGGTCCCATGTGGAATACCTCCTCGCCGGTGGCTACGCGCACACAGCGGTATTCCATCGGTCCGGGATTCTTCGCGCATGCTCCGTCCACGGCAAGGGCGTCCCGGCGTATCTCGGGTATGGCATCGTAGTTGACGGGAGCGGCGGGATGAGTGAAGATCTTGCGTATTACGCCTATGTATTCCTCGGGATTGCCGCGGTAGGCATTGATGGCTGCGGCCTGTGATTCAAAGCTTTTGTAGCGGGCTCCGGGGAAACCGTTTATCTGCAGCTGGGCATCTTCCCAGGAGTCGAACACGCCGGTGTCCCAGCCGGCCCACACGACGTAGTATTTCTTTTTTGACTGGCTCATGAAAGTTGTAGGAAAAGGGCTAAATCGGTAGGACGGCAACCTGATATGCGGGCGATCTCGGGGTTGACGGCGTGTCCGCTGAACGTGAGCGTGGCGCCTTGGAGTCCGGGCGTGAGTTTGAGCGCGTTGTTCATGCCCTCGCAGGTCACGACGTCGTCGAGCATGGTGATGAAGGTGTTGCTCAGGGCCATGGCGGCGGTGCGGGGAACGGCGCTGCCGGCGTTGACGTAGCACACGCGGTAGCCGTCGGTGGAGTTGTCGCAGCTGCGGGCTACGGCGAGATCGATTGTGGGTAGCGAGGGGAATGTGGTGCCGGGTGTTGCCGAGATATCGAATGTTATTACGCCACGTTTCATCAGTTCGATGCGTTCGCTGCCTATGACCTCGCTTGAGTTCATTGTGGTGGCGATGACAACGTCGGCGCTACGCAGGGCGTTGTCGACAACGTGGGGGTGGGGTACGGAGCCGGCCACTCCCGGGCCAAGTTTCATCAGTGCCGAACGCAGGCTGTAGGTGTCGCTGTCGAACATGCGCACCTGTGCACCCAGTCCCAGAGCCGACATGGCGGCGGCACAGGCTGCTATGCCGCTGCCGAGAATCATGACCTCGCAGGGTACTATTCCGGCTACACCGCCCAGCAGAATGCCTTTGCCGCGAAGAGCGTCGGCAAGAAGCGACGAGGCTGTGGCCAGAGCGGCACGGCCGTCGATCTCGCTGAGGATGTCGGCAAATGGCGAGTGCCCCTCGTGTTCTCGTATAAGGTCGATGGCGATTGTCATTATGCCGCGGTTAATCAGTGCGTCGACGAGCGGTTTGGTATATCTCACCGACGAGTGGAGCAGCGTGAGCAGCATAGCTCCGCGGCGCATGTGGCTGACGTCGGCCACCGACAGGGGGGCAAGGTGGATCACGATGTCACACTGCAATGTGGTGGAGCGGTCGACGATCGATGCTCCGTGGCGAGAGTATCGGTTGTCGGTATAGTGTATCACATCGGCGGCGCCGGTCTCCATCTTGACGGTGAAGCCGCGCTCGACAAGAATGTTTACGGCCTCGGGAGTAAGCGGAAAACGACGCTCGGCCTGCGAGGCGCTTCGCGGCAGGCCAATGGAGAAACGACGGCGGGAGGTAGCAACCTCAGCGGCTTGTTCAAGTGGAGAATACATCAGTCAAAAATTGTAGGGACGAGGCTCTTTTTAGGTTCGAGGTTCGAGATTCGAGGTTCGAGGTTCGAGGTACGAGGTGCGGGGTACGAGGCGTCCTAATTGTAGGGACGCGGCGTGCCGCGTGGAATAAGGCCCAAGGTACGAGGCCCTTTTTAGGTTCAAGGTCCAAGGTTCAAGGTTCGGGGTACGAGGTTCGAGGTTCAAGGTACGGGGTTCGGGACGTCCTGATTGTAGGGACGCGGCGTGCCGCGTGGACCTTGGGATGATATGCAAAATGCAGATGGCGCGATGCTTCGCGCCTAACAGAACGAAAGAGGTGTCGGAATCCGTTATCAGGAGCTGTGGTCGATGAATTGGTCGATGAAGCGGGCGGCGGAGTCGGCGATTTCGGCGGTCGATTCGAGGCGGGAGGAGTCGAAACGTGCGGCAGCTCGCGCGTAATGAGGTCGCCTGGCGTCGAGCGCTTTGACGATGAACCGGCGTAGCTCGTCATCGTCGAGCGATGCTATGAGCGGACGGGTTGCCCGTCCCTCAATGAGACGTCGGTGCAGGACGTCGATCGGTGCCTCGAGCCACACTGCGGTACCGGTCTCGAGCATCATGTCCATAAGCCCCGGCTGGCATGGTGTGCCGCCCCCGGTGGCGATGATCACGTCGCTCATGCGCGATACCTCGGCAAGAGATTCCCGCTCGACAGCGCGGAAGTATGCTTCACCCTTAGCGTCGAAAATCTGCCTTACCGACATGCCCTCACGCTCTTCGATATACTCGTCGAGGTCGATGAGACGCATTGACGCACAACGAGCTACAGCACGACCCAGTGTGGTCTTGCCGCAGCCCATGTAGCCTATAAGATAAACGGGACGCACAGCGTCGGTGATTACTTCTTGTCGGCCTGCTTCTGCAACAGATCGCGAATCTCGGTGAGAAGAACTTCCTCCTTGGTGGGAGCGGGAGCAGGTGCGGGTGCTTCTTCCTCTTTCTTCTTGAATTTCATTATCACGCGGAGAGCTACGAAGATGCTGAAGGCGATAATGAGGAAGTCAACGATGTTCTGGATGAACATGCCGTAGTTGACGGCAACCTCCTGTACGGTGACTGTGCCGGCGGCATCTTTAACCTCGGGGGTGATGATATACTTGAGATTCTTGTAGCCTTCGCCTCCGGTGAGGATGGAGATCACGGGCATGAGTATGTCGTTGACAAGCGATGTTACAATCTTGCCGAACGCACCGCCGATGATAACACCGACTGCCATGTCGATGACGTTGCCCTTCATGGCAAACGCTTTGAAATCAGAAAGGAATTTACCCATAGTGTTATTAATTATTTTGTCAAATTTTATACTTTGTTAGAACAATGTCAAGTGAGTGATAGTTTGAGTTCGCTCATGAATTTCTTCATGTTGGGATAAGATTCGGACATATAGGCTACAATCTCGCGCTCGCTCCATGTCGAGGGGCTCGAGACGCCCTGGTTGAGAGCTATCTCGAAGGTTACGAAGTCGTTGTCGAGGGCGTTGTGTATGTGTTCGAGCAGCGCCGGCATCTCGGCTTCGAGCATCTCTTGCTGGGCGGGATTCTCGACTGTTACCGTGAATATGTGGGCCCGGCCCTCGGCGGCTACAGGATGGCTCGCCCTCATGGTGTTGACGAGGATGTGGCGCGTAGGGTTGGCTGCCATATAGGCTTCCCATGCGGCCGAGAGTTGCTTCTCGTTGTAGGCCGAGTCGCGGCGTGGGGCCGACGAGGTGGCAGGCGATGATGCTGTCTCGGGGTGTAGTGTAGCCTCGGGGTTGCGAATGCTTATCGTGTGGGGTACAGTGGCAGCGCGTCGTCTTGCTTCAGGCCGGGCTGTGGCCGGTGCCGGTGCCGGGGTAAATGAGGCACGCGGTGCGGGGGCCGGCTGCTGGACCTGAGGCGCTGCCGGGCGCGGTTGCTGTACCTGGGGCGTGGCGGGCATGGCGGGCTGTTGTACAGCCGCCTGCAAGGGTTTCAACTGCCCCTCTCCGTCGCCACTAAAGATGGGGGAGGGGCTGAGTAGTTGGCACAGTTTGATGAGCAGGAGCTCGACGAGGAATGTCTTGGCCGTTGCCTGGCGGTAGTTGAGGTCGGCGTCGTTGCACAGGCTCATGGCTTGATAGAGGAACGTAGGCGTGCACTTGGCTGCCTGGTCGGTCATGAGTTTCAGTGTGGCTTCGTCGGTGTCGACAAGGCTGCGTGTAGATTCCTCGCGGGTGACCATGAGGTCGCGTATATAGGCCGCGAGCCCGTTGATAAACGCGTGCGAGTCAAAGCCGTGGTCGCGTATCTCCTTGTACACGAGCAGTGCGCCGGGTACGTCGCTTGCAAGGAAGCAGTCGACGAGTCGGCTGAAGTAGGCCGAATCGAGCACGTTGAGGTTCTCGATGGTGCTGCGGTAGGTGATGTTGCCACGCGATGATGCTGCCACCTGGTCGAATATCGACAGAGCGTCGCGCATGGCACCGTCGGCCTTTGACGCGATCACTCCCAGGGCAGCGCGCTCGGCGGTAATGCCCTCCTGCGATGCCACGTATTCCAGATGGTTGACCATGTCCTGGATAGTGATGCGGTTGAAGTCGTATATCTGGCATCGCGACAGGATGGTGGGAATGATCTTGTGTTTCTCGGTGGTGGCGAGGATGAACACGACGTAGCTTGGCGGCTCCTCGAGCGTCTTGAGGAAGGCATTGAATGCCGCTGCCGAGAGCATGTGAACCTCGTCGATGATGAACACTCGGTACAGGCCGTTGGTGGGAGGAACCTGCACTTGCTCGACGAGGCTGCGGATGTCATCGACACCGTTGTTTGACGCAGCGTCGAGTTCGACGATATTGAGCGACGAGCCGTTGTTGAACGCACGGCAAGAGTCACACTCGTTGCATGGATCGCCGTCGGGAGTGCGGTGTTCGCAGTTTATCGTTTTGGCAAAAACGCGTGCACAGGATGTCTTGCCCACACCGCGCGAACCGCAGAATAGGTAGGCGTGAGCCAGCCTGTCGGTAGCGATGGCGTTTTTGAGCGTCGACGTCAGTGCAGTCTGCCCCACGACGCTTGCAAACGTCGACGGGCGGTACTTGCGTGCCGATACTATATATTTCTCCATTTTGAATAAGTCTTATATCGGCAAATTTAGCGAATATAATCGGATAATTCAAATTTACAGCATAGCTTCAACCCGCAAGGTATGAGGTGTGTAGCTCCCTAATTGTAGGGACGCGGCGTGCCGCGTAAACCCGGCAAAACTGCAATATATTGATAATTAACCCATAACGGCGCGATAAATCGCGCCAACCGGAGACAAAAAAGGTACGGGGGAGAGGCGCGAGGTGCGAGGTACAAGGTTCAAGGTACGAGACATCCTGATTGTAGGAACGCGGCGTGCCGCGTTGAATAAGGTTCAAGGCACGAGGTTCAAGGCACGAGGTACAAGGTTCAAGGTCAAGGCACGGGGCACGAGGTTCGGGGCGCGGGGTGGATTGTATGTATGGTTTTTATTAGCCGGATTGTTGAGTTTGGTGATGAATTGTAGTTTATTTTGAGGTTTTTGTGAAAATTTGTTGATTGGAGTGGTGAGAATGTATAAATTTGCAACATAAATCAAGTATTAATCCAATTCTAAGTATTTTTTATGAAAGGTTTCAAATTAGGTATTATTGCTGTTGCCGGTGTTCTGTCTTTGAACTTGACCTCGTGCAGCGATGACGACAACGGTAATGGTGCTATTGATGATTATTTTAAGGTGACAGTTCCTGAGGATGCCTCGATTCTGTCAAGTGTAGAAACGGCAAACTGCTATTTGGCTTCGCCCGGTAAGGTTGTAGCTTTCAGCACACAATATAAAGGCAATTCCAAAACGGTGGAAGTAGGAGATGTGGCCGGCGTAAAACTCGTGTGGATGGATAAGGTATCCCTTGTCAAGGATGTGAAGTATGCCGTTGATGAAAAGATGGCTGTTGTGTGGCTCGGCGAAGAGGAGGGTAATGCTCTTGTTGCCGCTGTGGATGATGCAGGAAATGTGTTATGGAGCTGGCACTTGTGGGTGACTGATTATAATCCGGATGCTACTGCATTTACCACCGAGGCTAATGCCGATGGTACTACATGGACATTTATGGACCGTAATCTTGGAGCGTTGAGTGCTGACCCGTCGGCCGGTTTCGCTACGCATGGCCTTATATATCAATGGGGCCGCAAGGATCCTTTCCCTGCTCCGGTCTCCTATACTGAGCTCGACGAGAACTACAACTATGTGAGCGGCAAAGATGGTGAAGCTACTTTGTATGATATCGAAAATAATAAGCTGTCTAAGATCAGTTCTCTTACCGATGTTCACGGAACGGTTGATCTGTCGGTCGCTAATCCTATGACATTCTATGCGATGACTTATATTTATACTGGCGAACTTGACGAGTACGGTGATGAAATAAGGCTGAATGATCCGTTGTCGGGCGACTGGTCGGACGTGTCGGATGATGACCGTTGGGGCGGTGTTTCTATGAAAAAATCAATGTATGATCCTTGTCCTCCCGGATGGAAGGTGCCGGTTTGCGATGCCTCGGGCGCAACACCTTATGCATGGCTTAAATATGCTTCGATGACGTGGGATGATGCGAACAAGGGCGCGATGCAGGATGGCCAGTGGTTCCCTGCTACAGGCACACGTGCCTATGTGTCGGGCGGTTGCGATTTCCCCGATATGAACCATTACAGTGGTTTGTGGATAGGTACTGCCGGCAAAGCATCGGCCGATTTGGTTGCCAATCCTACTTTGTATGGTCAATATATGTTTATTATCAATGGCAAGCGTACCTTCAAGGTAAATAAGGACCGTCGTTCACAAGGAATGTCACTCCGTGCGGTAGCCGATAAGTAATCAACAGTTTAAAATAATGAAGCCTCGGTTCCATTGATGTGGAGCCGAGGCTTTATTGATATAGAAGCTGTCGTTAATTGATGTGTTTTGTTACCGTCGAGCCGTGTTTCTCGATGTACATGATGCCCGAGGGCTTGCTGTTGAGCTTGATTCCCTGCATGTTGTAGTATTGGACGGGAGTGTTGTCGTCTTGAGATATGATGGAATCTATTCCTGCGTTATCCGGCAATTGAAGTTTAAAACCAAGGCCCGACGAATACCATTCGCCATCGAAGTAATCACGATCGGCATATTTGATGCCCCATTCGGGGAACACGATTGCGTTTTCATTGTTTATGAAGCCTACTTCGAGACCGCTGTCAAGTGCTTCCTGGAGGGTAAATCCGTTTTCAATAGCTTGTGCAACTACCGATGATATACGGCCGTCGCCATAGCCGAAATCGGCACCTAAGGGTGAGTTTTCAATCCACACGGCTTTAGGATTTTCGGCATGGATATACATGTAGTGGTTATGCCCGTCTACACGCTCAATGTAATTGTACTCATACTCTGCGTAGGGATTGACGAGTCGATAATAACCGGGAGTATGGATGTTTTCCTGTATTTCTACCTGAAGGTCAGTGTAGTCATATTCATAGTGCTCGGCAATGATCGCTTCGTGATAGGTCGTCTTTCCGAGTGATTTCCAATCATCGTCATTGTCATACAGTCCGTATATCTCGGTTTTCTTATATTCTTTAAGGTTGCCGTTGTTGTCGAGCGTGACGACAACGAGCGTGTACATACCGTGAGCCGGACACTTTATCGACTGTTCTCCTTTTTCAATCAATGTGCCGTTGGCAGCAATGTCAGCCGCAAGTTGCGCGTCGGCTTCTTTCGGACCTTTATAGATGGCATACTTCATTGAAGCTGTTGAGTTGCCACATGTTATGGTTACGGGCACACTATTGTCGGCACCACAGTAGGGATTCTCAAGAAACAGGCTGTAATCTTCGTAGCTTTCACCACCGGGAAGTTCTATTTTAAAAGAACCGCTGGTGTTTGTCGCGAACCATTGCTGATTCTCGTCATAGATGTTGACGAACGCCATGCAGCTGGCGGGAAAGGAAATAACTCCTTCAGAAAGTATTCCGTATCCGGCCGGTTCGGCTTCCCAGCCGCTTTCCGGCACCATATGGGTAAACCAGAACATCTCATACTCGGGGTAGGGCTTGAAATCTTCCATCCATACCTTGTCGGGATTCTCGGCATGAATAATCATGCATGTCACGTCATCTGACGCGGTAATCCACTCCGCGATGCCGCTATATTTGTGGTATGGAACGAAACGGTATAGTCCGGGTGTCTCGGTGTTCTCTTCGATAGTGACATTCCACTTCATGCCACGTTCGCAAGTCCCGTCAAAATCGGGAATTAAATCTTCGTGATAGACGCCTGTACCTATTGTCTGCCATTGGGCGGCAGCCTGCCAGCCTGGAACAAAACACATGGCGGCTGCGAGCATCATTTGATGAATTCTCATAAAAATGTAGTAATTTGTAAAACAATCGCACAAATATACGTCAAAATGTCGTAATATACAATATCGGTTTAGACGTGATATCGCTAATTGTTTGGACGCGGCGTGCCGCGTTATCGTAAATTGATGCTCAATATATTGATTGATAGGCTGTACTTGGCGCGATGAATCGCGCCGGCCGGAGACAAAAAAGGTACTAGGCTCGAGGTACAAGGTACGAGGCATCCTGATTGTAGGAACGCGGGGTACCGCGTTGAATAAGGTTCAAGGCACGAGGTACAAGGTGCGAGGCATCCTGATTGTTGGTGGCGGGGTGCCGCGTTGAATAAGGTTCAAGGTGCGGGGTTAGGAGAGGGGGCGTTGCTCCCAGTCTTCGATGGCTTGGCGCCAGGCGGGGTCGATGGGAAGGGAGGTGGCGGTCTTGGCGTCGTAGCCGGCCATGATGGTGATGGCCTGGCATTTTACTTCGCCGGTGTCGGTGTCGACGATGCGCTGCTCCATGGTCATGCTGTGTTTGGAGATGCGGGTTACGGCTGTGAGCACGCTTATGTGGCTGTCAAGGTAGGTGGGGGCGTAGAAGTTGACGTTGATGTTGACGACGGCGACGTTGATGTTGTGCCAGTCGACGCGGTTTTCCATCACGTCGTTGAAATAGTGGGCTTTGCCCAGGTCCATGAACGTGAGGTAGACGCCGTTGTTCATGTGGCCGAGCATGTCGATGTCGTTGAAACGTATCTGAAGTGGCACGGCGTGGTAGAAGGGTGCTATGGGTTCGGGTACTCGAGGATTTGTCGAGGGGGGGAATTCTATAGGTTGTTTCATTGTTCAGTGTATATGGATATCGGTTATAACGTCGGCTCCTACGGCTTGGTTCAGCACGTCGACGAGGCGCGAGCGGTGAAACTGAAGCTCGTTTTTAAGCGGTGCCGACGAGAGGTAAACGTGGAGTATTCCGTCGGCTACATATCGCCGTGTAGTGTATCGGTTTATGCCTTGCCCTACGATTTCGGGCCAGAGGTAGCAGAGGCGTTGGGCGCGGGCGGCATCGCGCACGCTGTCGTCGTCGAGAACGCGGTCGATGAGTTCCTTGATCGAGAGTGGGTCGCTGCGTTTCATACTATCGGCTCGAAATTTCCGTCGGTCACGTGCCACATCTTGTATCGTGCGCCGGTGAGGCGCATGATCGAGTCGAGGTGGTCGCGGTTGGTATCGGTGATGAATATCTGGCCGAACCGCTCGCTGTCGCGTACGATTGCTACGATGCGCTCAACGCGGGTGGCGTCGAGTTTGTCGAAGATGTCGTCGAGCAGCAGCAGAGGTGTGAGACCCGAGGCTCGGTGTAGGAAGTCATACTGGGCCAGGCGGAGCGCGATCGTGAACGATTTGCACTGGCCCTGGCTGGCGGCGCGCCTTACGGGGAGGTCGTTGAGCGACAGCTCGAGGTCGTCACGGTGGGGGCCTACGGTAGTGTAGCCTACGGACTCGTCGTGGCGCCGGGCGTTGTCGAGCAGCGATTCAAATGTGGTATTGTCGTCGAGATGGGTGCGATAGGCGATGGCGGGTGTTTCGCCGTCGCCGGCTATGTCGCTGTAAAGCTTTGTGAACAGCGGTGTAAGCTCTTCGACCCAGCGTCGGCGTCGCGAGACGATGTAGTGGGCCGACATGGCCATTGCCGTTTCGACGGCGAGATACAGATTGTGGTCGACTATGTGGTTGTGCAGTAGCTTGTTGCGTTGTTGCAGTGAGCGACCGTAGCGTATCAGGTGGTCGAGATAGACAGGATCGCCCTGAGATATCACCATGTCCATGAGGCGGCGGCGTTCTTCGCCGGTGCCGGTTATGAGGTCGGAGTCGGCCGGCGAGACGAGCACGAGGGGGAAGAGGCCTATGTGGTCGCTTAGGCGCTGATACTCCTTGCCTCCGCGCTTGAATGATTTGCGGCGTCCGTTGACGAGTCCGGCCGTGAGCTCTTCGGCCGTGTCCTTGCGGGTGTATTCGCCTCGGAGCATCATGAAGTCGCATCCTCGTGTTGCGAGGCGAGCGTCGGGCAGACCGCTGAAACTTCGGGCAAAGCTCAGGTAATATATGGCATCGAGAAGATTGCTTTTCCCCATGCCATTGTTGCCGAGCAGGCAGTTGATTGCAGGCGAGAAGTCGAGCGACGCCTCGGTAATATTCTTGAAGTTATTGAGTATCAGGTGATTCAGCTGCATAGTGCACTAATCGCTAAGCTAATATATTGAGTTATAATGATTTTCTATGTGCTTATTCAATCTGTGTGGGTTTATCTCCTGTTTTAAGATAATCAGAGGCCTTTGCCGGAGATATTACAGAACGACCTAACTTAGATTCAAGCTCGGCTCTTGCGGCTTTGGCTACGTTTCCTCCACTTTTTGCAATGCGTCTTTGATGGGAATATGTTGTGGGATCTTGCTGTTTGGAAATTTCTGTAGTGGATGCTTCGGCAAGCATGTTCAAGGCAAGTTCTATATTTGTCATGTTGTCGCGAAGAGATTCTTTGTGCAAACCTTTGAATCCCTTGTATTCACGAGTAGTAAAACCGCTCCATTGTTGAGTTATTATGTCGGTTAATGTTGCGTATTGGCTATCTCTTATCCCGGTTCGCTTCCATTCATCAGTTAACATCTTTCGGGTTTCGATACTTCTGACCCGTTGATTAATCCATTCCTCAGAGTAACCAAGATTTCGATAATCGACAATAGCTTGTTCGATTGATAGTTCGGGATCCTGGATCTGGTCGAGGCGTGTTGACGCAACCTGTGCCATCCATTGCTTGAAAGGCTCGGCTTTTGGTGATGGAATTGATTGAATAATTCTGAAAAGTTGCTGTTGGTCAGCCACATCGGTTAGTCTCATCTTACCGTCGGCTGCCTTTAGTTTCAACCTGTGACAATTTGTCACACTTTGATTGCCTTCGGCTTTTAGTCGTTGCTTTAGTTTTCTCCAATAAGCAGAGGCATCGTTACTATCGGTAAGGACAGCTACAACATCGATGATTGAAAAGTACCATTGTTCATTGTCGCTATCCCAAATTGTGCGGACTTTACGGTCGCTGAAAATCTGAATTTTATTATGCTTAGTCATGGTGTGAGAGGTTCAGGGTGTGGTCGATGCATTCGGGCAGTTCGTCGGCGTGGTGGGTGACGTAGATCAAGGCCATGGGGTAGGGGGAGCCGGGGAGGTCGGCGCGGGCGGCAAAGTAGTTGATGAGCGCGCGCATGGCGCGTTTGCGGCCGTAGTCGAGTCCGTGCATCGGCTCGTCGAGGATGAGCAATCGGGGCTGTTTTATCATTGCGCGGGCGATAAGAACCATCTGGCGTTCGCCGGCCGAGAGGGTGTTGTAGGGGCGGTCGGCTATCGACCGGAGGTGTAGCATCTCGACCCACAGTCCGGCAAGAGCCGTCTGGTCGGGCCGTAGTTTAACGTAGCTGCCCACGGTGTCGATAAGTCCCTGACCTATTACCGTTTGAACCGTACCGGTGCCGGTGAAATAGAGTCTCATTTCGGGCGAGACGTAGCCTATGCGCCGCTTGATGTCCCAGATGCTTTCGCCTGTGCCGCGACGGTGGTCAAAGAGGGTGATGTTGGAGCGGTAGCCGGCAGGATTGTCGGCATTGATAAGGCTCAGAAGGGTAGATTTGCCGCTGCCGTTTGGGCCTTGCAGCGCCCAGCGCTCGTTGTCGCGTATGGTCCAGTCGATGCTGTCGATAATTGTCGTTGGGCCGTAGCTTACGCGGCACTTGTCGAACTTTGCAATAATGTCGACGGTGTCGTTGTCGATGTCAAGAGGGCGGGGAAGACGCGATGTGTCGATGGCATAGTCAAAAAGGTGCATCATCGAGTCGCGCACGGCCTCGATGGGTTTGTTGACTTCGACAAGCTCGCGCAGTTTCATGTCGACGATGGGCAGGATGGCGGTGGCGTAGGCGGGGATGTCGCGCGGGTCGCACACGAGCATCATCACGTTGACCCCGAGCACGGGGAGCATGGCGAGCGCGCTGTCGAGCACCTCGCGCGAGGTGGCGTCGAGTCCTATGTAAGGATTGTCGAGAATGAGCAGGCCGGGGCGCGATGTAAGTGCTGTGGCCACGAGCAGTTTGCGCAGCTCGCCGCTCGACAGGTAGTTGATGCGCTTTTCCATCACGCCGTCAAGCCCGAGCCTATGACACCACTCGTTTACAGCCTCGAGGTCGTAGTCGCGGCTTATGATGTCGGCCACGGCGGGCACCTCGTCGTTCATTGTGGCCTCGTAGCGCTGCTGGTAGTAGCCTGTGGCGGTGATTCCCCGCAGCGAGTGAATGTCGGCAAACTCTACTTTTTTGACTGAGAGAGGCGATGAGTCGGGTGTCGTGATACGGTTTGTGCGGAAGTTGCGGCCGCGCTCGATTATGTCGGCCAGCATCGATTTTCCGGCACCATTGGGCCCTATGACAACTGTAACTCCGCGCGGTATGGTGGAGTGGACGCTGTTGTCGATGCGGGCAGTCGAGTAGTAGAGCCAGTCGCTGGCGAGATATAGTAGCGGGGTAATCATTTTCTTGTAAGGGTGGCTATGCGGGCGCACACGAGCGCTACGATTATTACTATTGCAGCGACGACGAGCAGGTCGGTGGGCTCGAGACGCACGGGGTAGGCCTCGACCGAGAGCATTGACATGTCGCCGGCCTGGAGCTTGATGAATCCGCCCCATTGCTGTGCGAGGGTGAGCGTCGTGCCCAGCAGTATGCCTATCGCGCCGCCGGCGAGCGTGATAAGTCGGCCCTGCCATGCGAATATGTTCTGTATCATACCCTCGGTGGCTCCCATGGCGCGCAGAACGGCCATGTTGCCCTGTTTCTCGACTTTAAGAATGTATATCGCCGATATGATGTTGAACGATGTTATCACAAGTATGAATGCGAGCATGAGCAGCGTGACCCATTTCTCGACGGCTATCATGTTGAAAGCCTGCTGTTGCTGGGCTATGCGGTCGAGCACGCGGTATCCGGGGCCAAGGTGGTTAGACAGTTGCCGCGCCACCGATGGGGCCGAGTCGCCGTCGGTAAGGAATACCTGCACGGCCGTTCCCTCGCCGTCGGTGTAGTCGAGCAGCCGTCGGGCTACCTCGAGGGGAACCACGATCATGTCGGTGTCATACTCGGCCTGTTCCACTCGATATACCCCGGCTACAACGAGTGTGTCGCCGCGGAATGCGCTCATGGGGTTGGCCGTGTTTATGCGGCCGCGTCGGCGCGGTACATAGACTTGCAGGCTCTCGTCCATCCCGCTTCTCAGTCCGGTCTCTACCGCTACGCCCACGCTAAGCACGCATGCCGGCCGGCCGTAGACGGGGAGGTCGGGCTCGTCGATGTATCCTACGAGGCTCGAGCCGTCGAGCATTATCCCCGACATGTTGGTAGCCTCGACCGCTCCCACGGTCATGCCCAGTAGCGTTACGGGCATCTGTCCGTCGCGGGTCACGGCCATGGCCTGTTCGCGCAGCACGGGGGCTGTGAGTATTACCCCCTGTACCGAGCCGGCAATGGCGGCGACAGAGTCGGCATCCTCAATAATCTTTCCGCTCTCCGGCACGATGAGCAGGTCGGGGACCATCTGCGACAGTTTCCCGGCCGCGAGGTCGCTGAAGCCGTTGAATACCGACAATACAATCACCATGGCCATTGTGGCTATGGCCACGCCGACCACCGAGACCAGTGACAGTATGTTGACGGCGTTGTGGGTTTTCTTTGAGAAAAGATACCTCAGCGCCACGCGCAGAGAAAGCATTTAGAGAATTGAGAGTTGAGAATTATTCTTTTTCTTTGAGCAGGTTGTCGATGTTCTCGATATAGTCGAGCGAGTCATCGAGGTAGAACGACAGCTCGGGGGTCTTGCGCAGCTGGTGGCGCACGATCTGAGCGAGCTCGTAGCGTATGGTCTTGTTACTGCGGTTTATCTCGTTCAGGATTTCCTGGCCTTTGTCGGAGGGGAACACCGAGAGGTAGACACGGGCAATGCTGAGGTCGGGCGAAACGCGCACGGCGCTTACCGATACGAGGACACCATGAGTCTTGGCCGTCTGGCGGCGGAATATCTCGCTTAGCTCCTTTTGCAGGAGACGGGCTATTTTAGCTTGTCTTGTTGATTCCATAATAAAAAGTTTTACTTTGTACCGACATTATAACAAACGGCACCCCCGCACGGGTTCGGCCAGGAGTGTGTACATAAGCACACAAAATTACCCAAAATATCGGAAACCACAAAATTGCCTGTCAACGTCGTCGGTTAGCATTTGTGCAGGTTGAGACTTATAGAAATGCCGATGAGACGTTTTGTTACAACGTGCGACGTGTTTGGGACTATGTGGGTATCGACGGTGACGCTTTTTTGGGTAAATTTGCATCGAATCATTTATCACACATAAGCATGAGAATATTTATCCTGATTATCGCGGCAATAATGTGTTCACAGGGCGTGAATGCTTTAGGTAAAGACGTCATAGAGGCTTACAGTAAAATTGGCGGCACGACGGCAGCCGGGTTTGCGGCCGACGACTGCTATATACTGGTCGACCCTGACGACTCGCCGGTAGTGATGAAAGCTGCCGGAATGTTTGCTGCCGACCTTGAGCGGGTCACGGGCAAACGGCCCGAGGTTGAAACACGCGTGAGGCGAGGCCGGCCGGCAGTGATAATCGGGGTGAAAGGCAACAGCGGCATGATCGACAAGCTGTCGGCCAAAGGGGTCATCGATATCGACTCGCTCGACGGTGCCGTAGAACGTTACCGTATTCTTACGGTCCCGAACCCTGCCAAAGGGATTCCCGAAGCGCTCGTGATAGCCGGCAGCGACCGTCGCGGTGCAGCCTATGGAGCGCTGGCCGTCAGCGAGGCTATGGGTGTGTCGCCATGGGAGTGGTGGGCCGATGTCCCCGTGGCCCGTATTCCTGAGCTCAGAATCGTGGCCGACTATCTTTCGCGCGAGCCGTCGGTGCGTTACCGCGGTATATTCATCAACGATGAAGACTGGGGCCTCAAGCCCTGGTCGTCAAATAACTATGAGAAAGAGTTGGGCGACATAGGACCGCGAACCTATGCCCGCGTGTGTGAACTCCTGCTGCGCCTTAAGGGCAATATGCTCGCTCCGGCCATGCACTCGTGCACGGGCGCTTTCTACTCTCATGCCGGGAGCAAGGAGGTGGCCGACAGTTTCGGAATAATCATCACTACTTCCCATTGCGAGCCCATGCTGTTTAACAATGCGGCGCAAAGCGAGTGGGACAGCGAGCGTGACGGAGAGTGGAATTACGTCACCAACAGGGCTACGATATACGACAAGTTTGACAAGCGCCTTGAAGAGGCAGGCCGGTTTGAGAACATTTATACGATAGCCATGCGTGGCGTCCACGACGAGGGTATGCGTGGCGACATGTCGATGGACAAGCGCGTCGAAGTGCTCACGCAGGTGATAACCGACCAGCGTGAGATTCTTGAAAAGCACACCGGAAAGGCTGCCGACCGTGTGCCCCAGATATTTGTCCCTTACAAGGAGACGCTCGATGTTTATGAGGCCGGGTTACAGTTGCCCGATGATGTCACAATCGTGTGGCCCGACGATAATTACGGCTTTATGAAGCATCTTAGCGACGGTAGGGGGCGTGGGCGCAAGGGTGGCGCAGGAGTGTATTACCACACGTCATACCTGGGCACGCCTCACGATTACCTGTGGCTGTGCACGACGCCTCCGGTGCTCATGTATGAGGAGCTCAAGAAGGCCTATGACTATGGTGCCGACCGCTACTGGCTACTCAACGTGGGCGACATCAAGCCTATGGAGCTTGCCATACAGTCGTTTATGGAGATGGCCTGGGATATGGATGCCTGGAGCTACGAGAAGGCCTATACCCATCAGGCCGAGATGCTTGCCGGCATAATAGGAGCCGAGTATCGCCCGACGTTGCAGGGCATGCTTGACGACTACTATCGCCTGGCCTGGAGCCGCAAGCCCGAGTATATGGGATGGGAGCGAGAGTGGGATGCCCCGAGATATGCCGAGACGGGCCCTACCGACTATTCGTTTGACAACTACAATGATGCCCGAGGCCGACTTAGCGATTACCGCCGATTGTCCGACGAGGCTGAGCGAGTGATGAACGAACTGCCCGACAGCCTGCGTGTGCCGTTCTTCGAGATGCTCGGTTATCCTGTTCAGGCATCGTACCAGATGAATCGGAAATATCTTCTTGCCCAGCTCAACGGCGAGCTGCTTGCCCGCGGTGACAGTGCCGGAGCCAACCGCGCTGCCATGATGGCTATTGCCGCCCATGACAGCATCGACGCTCTGAGCCTGCGTTACAATATGGCGCTCGGTGGCAAATGGAACGGGATGATGGCCGTGCCCGAGGGTTTTGTGGCTAAATATCAGAACAAGCCCACGGTGTGCTTCGTCGATGGTGTCGAGGCCGGCGATATTGACATCGAGCCGGTTGATGAACAGTCTCGACTTGATGGCTGCCACGTTGTCGACCTTGCGTCACCGCTGTCCAAGAGCGGCTCGTCGATAAGGATTATCAAGGGACTTGGCTATGACATGCAGTCGGTGCAGCTTGGCGAGGCACGCCCCGATGCCGACGTGGCCAGCGAGAGCATTACATACTCATTGCCGGCGATGGCGCGCGACTCGGTCGAGGTAACGGTCTATGCGTTTCCGTTTTTCCCGCTCAATGCCATGGCCGGCACGCAGTTTGGCGTTTCGGTCGACGGCGGCGACATACAGACGGTCGAGTATCACCCCATCGAGTGGTCGCACGAATGGAAAACCAACGTCCTGCGCAACAGCACCGAGAATAAATTCACTTTCGCTATCGACCCGCAGCGGGAGTCGCACACTGTCACGCTTCACGCCATTGACGCCGGCCAGATCATACAGCGCGTGGTTGTAGACTACGGCGGTCTCAGACCTACCTACGTGGGCCCGTCGCTCAATCGTCCTGCCGGGCGTTAGATCGTGCGCGATACTCGGTGGGCGAAACGCCGGTAAACTTCTTGAAGGCTGTCGAGAAGTGGGGCTGTGATGTGAAACCTACCTTATATGCCACCTGGGTGACATCGACATCGTGTTTGCGCAGTATCTCGCATGCCTGGCGCAGGCGCACGTTGCGAATGAAGTCGCTCGGCGTCATACCTATCAGCTCTTTCATCTTGCGGTGAAGGTGTGCTCGCGAAATGCCTACTTCGACACCGAGTGTCTCCACGTTGAGGTCGGGGTCGGCTATACGGGCCTCGATTACTTTCACTATCTTGTTCATGAGGGCCTCGTCGTTGCCTTTGACTTCGGGGAGCGGCACGTTGTCACAGCTGTTCTGGGCGCCCGAGAATTTGCCTTTCATTCTCAGTCGGTTTTCGATGAGCGTGTCGACGAGCGATTCGAGCTCGCTGATGCTGAACGGCTTCCCGATGTAACCGTCGGCGCCGCGGTTCCAGCCCGAGAGGCGGTCGGCGACATCGTTGCGGGAGCTGAGAAGTATTACGGGCGTGTGGCTGGTGTCGGTGTTGCCTTTTATGGTCTTGAGCAATTCGAGACCGTCGACCTCGGGCATCACTACATCGCTTATCACGAGGTCTACCTTGTTGTCGAGCAGCAGTTTCTGTGCCTCGGAGCCGTTTGAGGCCTCGAGAACCTTAAACTGGCGCGAGAAGTGGAATCGGAGATACTCGCGCAGCTCGTTGTCATCGTCGGCGATAAGGATAGTGTAGCGGTCGGCGTTTCGACGGGCCGGCTGTGACGACTTGTATGAAGAGTCGGTGTTAAGATTGATGTTTGTTGAAATATTGCCCGGAGGAGGTAAGATGCTGTCAGTTAATGAGCTATTATTTAACTCGTCGGCCGACAGGTGTGAATGGCCCAGAGGTAGCATGACGGTGAAGATGCTGCCCTTGACTCCATCGGCACGGTTGGCTGCCGTGAGCGAGCCGTGATGCAGAATGACGAGCTGGCGGGCGAGGTTGAGTCCTACGCCGAATCCTGCAGCTGAACGCTGGCCCTGATAGAAGCGCTCGAATATGCGGGAAATGTGTTTTGGGTCGATGCCTACGCCGGTGTCGATCACGCGGATGCGGGCGCAGTTGCCGAGTTCCTCGTCGGTGGTGGTGTCGAGGCATACCTCGACCTTGCCGCCGTCGGGCGTGTACTTGATGGCGTTGGTAATGAGGTTTACGAGCACCTTGTCAAAGTTGTCACGGTCGATCCACACCTGTTCCATATCGGCGGGTGCATCGAGCGAGATGTCGATCGACTTGCTCTCGGCCATGGGGCGGTACAGTTCGACAATCTCCGAGGCGAAGCCGGTGAGATCGGTAGGCTGCATGGTTAGACTCTTCTTGCCTTTGTCGATTTTACGTATTTCGAGCAGCTGGTTGGCAAGGCTCAGGATGCGTCCGGCGTTGCGGTGCATGCCGCGCAGCATGGCCTGGGTCTCCGGGTCGTGGTCTTTCTTGATGAGGGTCTCGAGAGGGCCTATGATACATGTCACGGGAGAACGTATCTCGTGTGAGATGTCCATGAAGAACTTTACTTTGGCTTCGTATATCTCTTCGCTCTTTTTCTTACGGAAAATGATGAACACGAGCACTAAAATGTCTATTACGAGCAGTGCATACACTACCTTGGCGGGAGCCGACAGGTACCAGGGCGGCGTGACGTGAATGGTGAGGCGCGTGATGTCGGAGCTCACCGAGTTGTCGGTGGCTCTCACCAGGAGAGTATGGTTGCCCGAGTCGAGGCCCGGAATCACTATGGTACTTGAACCGGGATTGGTTGAAATCCAGGAGTCTCCCTCTCCCTCGATTTTCCATTCGTAACTTATGTTGGCCGGGTCGCGGAAATCCATCGTCGAGAGGCGCATCATGAGGTTGTTGTCTTTGTACGACAGGTTCACCCGGCTGTAAGCCTGTGATGAATCGGTCTCGATGGCAGGGCGTCCTCCCGACGTGTGTGACTCGGTGAGACGCTTGCCGTTAAGATAAACTCCGCTCACTTTCATCGGTTTGGAGAACGATACCGGCTCGATTGTCGACGGCGAGAATATGGTATATCCAAGATTTCCGGCAAATACCATGCGGTCGGAGTCGCGGTCGTAGCCCGAGTGAGGGAACGTCGTCTCGGAGATGCCGTGGCCACCTTTGAGCGACGATACATCGCCGGTGGCTATCGAGTATCTCGACAGGCCGTGCAAGGTGCCTATCCAGGCGATGTCGTTGGAGTCGATTTCGAGCGCGCGCACGTCGTTGTCACATAAACCGTGGGTCGTGGTAATCAGATTCTCAACGGTGTCTTTGTCGATATTATATATGGCCAGTCCGCAACTGGTTCCCAGCAGCAGGCGCCCGTCGCGTGTCTCACGTATCGTATTGCATGCGCCGAGAGAGAAGAAAGGCGATTTGCGAATTATTTTGAACGTGTCGGCCGGTATGTCATAGCACGCCAGTCCGCTGTACAGGCCTATCCACAACCGCTTGTGTGAGTCGATGAACATCGATGCTATCCAGTCGTTGAGGAATCGGTCCTCGCCCTGTTGCTTGGAGCTGAACATTGTTTTTTCGCCGGTCGACTGGTTGTATTTTATCATGCCGTCGCCGTGTACGCCTACGTAAAGGTCAGGCTCTGAGCCACCGCCGGCAATACAGTATCTTATGGAAGTGTTTGTGAGGTCGAACAGCCGGGATATGGCGCCTGTCGACGGGTCGATGCGATAGATGGCGTCGTAGACCGATGCCGTGTAGAGCGTGCCGTCATCGGCCTGGTACAGCTGGCAGATACTGCGCCCCGTGGAGATGTGTCGGCGGTGGCGTAGTTTATGGTCGTTGGAGAAATGTACTATATCATTATCTTCAAGAGCCATCCATACGCCATCCGGTGACACCGACATCGCAGTTATGCCGCCGTCGAAGTCGTTCATGGCTCTCTTGACCGGGTGATAGCTGAAAGGCATAGGGGTGGAGGGCAGCATGAGCACGCCGTGGTGGTTGCAGCCTATCCACAGGTTGCCGTCGGGTGCCATATATATGGCTCCGAGTTTTATGCGGTCGATGTCGACCGAGGGGTGGAAGAGTCCGTCCATCGACTCCAATACGTTGCTGTTCTCCTTGATTATCCACACGCCGCCGCTGTTGGTGGCCACGTAGGCCGTGTTGTCGGGGCCGATGCTCACATTGTTTATAATGTGGCCGTTCAGTGGCGAGATATCTATCTCGTCAATTTCCATTGTGGGAATGTTGGCTCGCCATATTCCTTTCGACGTATAGGCAATGGCTTGGTTTTCTCCGGCACGGCGTATGCCAACGAAGAAATCGTTGGTGGTGGGTTTACTCGTAATTTTGCCGTTGGGGAATATTCTCACGATATTGCCGTAATGGGAGCCGCATACGAAGCCGCCGTCGGGCGTGGCCATGATCGAGTTTATATCGCTGTTTTCGGATATGTAGCCTATGCGCACGGCTTCGAGATTGTCATTGTTTTGTTCGTCGATGAAATACAAACCTACGCCCGATACGATAAATGCCACCGTGCCGTCGGCCTGCTCGGTGATGCTCAGGATGTAGCCTTTGAATGATATGCCCGGAATCTTGACCAGCCTGAAGCTGTTTGTGGTAGGGTCAAAGAGGTTAAGGCCATCGGCGGTGGCAACCCAGATGCGGCCTCCGGCATCGCACAGGATGTCTAATACAATATTCGAGCTTATCGTGCCGGGGGTGTCGCCGTCGCGACGGTACACATCATAGTCCGACCCGTCAAATCTCACGAGACCGAGGTCCGACCCTATCCACAGGTAGCCCTGCTTGTCGAGGCAGAACGTGCGGTACTGGTGTGAAAGAATCTCGGGGTCGTTGAAAAGACGCAATGACCTGCTGTCGTCGGCACGCAATGTGACGGCGGCAAAAACCGACAGGGTCAAAAATAAAATGTGTAAATTGAAACGTCGGCAGGCATTAATAACAGAAAAGAGACGGGTAACGTAATTCATGATTTCAGATTTCGGATTTCTGTTTTTCGATGCCCCAAAGTTATAACAAAACACCCGATGTAACATGGCTTTTATGAGACAAAATCGAACGATGTTACAATTAGTGATACATTTGATACGAAAACGGCAACTGCGTGGCAAACACTAATATTGTTGCTACATCGTGTGCCTGCCGAGGGAATAAACGGTTTGTAACTTTGTAATCGACTACATTTCACATTATATACTTTGAATCATATGAAAAAACTAATTTGCTCTCTGTTGATAGCTGCCGCGACGCTGGCGTTACAGGCGCGCCACTGGACCGGTAGCTGGGCTACGGCGCCCGAGTTTACCGGAGAGGGTGACATGCCCCGT
This sequence comes from uncultured Muribaculaceae bacterium, assembly GCA_947386115.1. GTDB lineage: Bacteria > Bacteroidota > Bacteroidia > Bacteroidales > Muribaculaceae > JAAVFS01. The sequence continues at coordinate 51,111 of CANDNO010000002.1, read as the reverse complement.
ACGATGACCCTGACGGGGAATGCGCTGAGGCAGACGATACACGTGTCGCTGGGTTCGGATGAGCTGAGAATGAAATTTTCCAACGAGTTTGGCAACGGCCCTGTCGAGATAAAATCGGTTTATATCGCCGATACAAAAGGTGAAGGGAACGGCATAGAACCGTCGACTGCCCGCTACCTCAAGTTCGGCGGCAAGGAGGGCGTTGTCATACCCAAGGGTGAGGCTGTTTACAGCGATGCCGTGAAATATGATCTCAAGCCCCTGCAGTTGTTGTCGGTGACGATAAACTATGGCGCGCAGACACCCGAGCATGCCACATCTCACCGTGGCTCGCGCACCACCTCCTACATTATGAACGGCGAGTCGAAGCCCCGCAAGGAATTCAAGACTGCCGAGAGTCTCGAGCACTGGTATAATATTGCCGCTCTCGAGGTCATGGCCGAGGGAAAAGAGTGTATAGCAGCGATAGGCAACTCGATAACCGACGGTCGCGGAACGACAACCAACATGCAGAACCGCTGGACCGACGTGTGTGCCGAGATGGCCGGTGGCGAAGCCGGTGTTCTCAATCTGGGTATCGGCGGCAACTGTGTTCTCGCCGGCGGCTTGAGCGAGCCTGCGGTAAAGCGTTTTGACCGCGATATCATGGGTCAGAAAGGTCTTACCGGTATTGTTATCTACGAGGGAATCAACGATATAGGCTGGAGCCCCAATGTACAGGAAACGGCGGCGAAACTCATCGAGGCCTACACCTCGTTCATCGATCGTGCCCGCTCGAAGGGACTCAAGGTGTATGGCGGAACCATCACCCAGCTTGGCAATACCGACTATTGGTCCTACTTCAAAGAGGCTGCCCGACAGACGGTTAACGAGTGGATACGTCAATCGGGAAAGTTTGACGGCGTGATTGATTTTGACGCTGTCACAGCCGACCCTGCCAATCCCACCCGCATGAGGCTCGAATACCAGTATGACTGGCTGCATCCCAATGCCGAGGGGTATAAGGTTATGGGACAGGCTGCTGCAAGGGTGCTGTTCCCTGATCTTGTCAAGGAGACAGTGGCTGTTGTCGACGACAAGGATGCCTCGGTGGCGATGACGAATATCCCCGAGGCTAAATTCCCGAAAGTTACGCCCGACGGCCGTGGTATTTTTAGCGTATTCGCTCCCGAAGCGCGCGATGTCAAAGTCGATATATGCGGACGCAAATATGATATGAAACGCGACGACAAGGGATTGTGGAGTGTTGCAACCGATCCTCTCGTGCCCGGTTTCCATTACTATTTCCTTATTGTTGATGGTGTGAGTGTTGTCGACCCCGCATCGGAAACTTTCTATGGCTGTGGACGCATGTCGGGCGGAATCGAGATTCCCGAGAGTCCCGCCGATGCCGCTTACTATACGTATAATCCTGCCGTGCCTCACGGGCAGGTGAGAGAGTGTGTGTATTACTCGGATATCGAGAAAAGCTCGCGCCGCTGCTATGTCTACACTCCCGCCGAGTATGAAACGATGGCTTCGAAGCGCTACCCGGTGCTGTATCTCCAGCATGGCATGGGTGAGGACGAGCGAGGCTGGCACCAGCAGGGCATGATGGCCAATATCCTTGACAACCAGATTGCTGCCGGCAAGTGCCGACCTATGATTGTGGTGATGGACTACGGCAATTGCGGTTATATTCACGGTGCGCGACGAGGCGAGAGCCGCGACGAGTTCGGCGCGTCGTTCACTCCTATTATTATTAAGGAGACGATACCCTACATCGACTCGACATTCCGCACGCTCACCGACCGCGACAACCGCGCCATGGCCGGCCTGTCGTGGGGTGGACATCAGACCCTCATGACCACACTTTACAATCTTGACAAGTTTGCCCACATCGGAACATTCAGCGGAGCGCTATTCCTTGATCCCGAGAAAATTACCGAAGTGTATGACGGAGTGTTTGCCGATGCCGACGCATTTAACCTCAAGGTGAAGACATTCTTTGCAGGCAAGGGCTCGGAGGAGAACTTTGCCATTGACAAGATAAGCAATGCACTCACCCGTGCCGGTATCAGGAACACATATTACGAGTCGCCCGGCACTCACCACGAGTGGCTCACATGGCGCCGCTGCCTCAACGAGTTCCTGCCGTTAATATTCAGGGACGAGATGACCAATCCGGTGCTGTGGGCCGATGTCCCCGATCCCGATGTAATACGCGTGGGCGATGACTACTACATGGTGTCGACAACGATGCACCTCATGCCCGGCTGCCCGGTGATGCACTCCCGCGACCTCGCCAACTGGAAGGTGGTGAGCTATATATTCGATACCATCGATGACAACCGCCGTTATCGTCTCGAGGGTGGCACCGTCTATGGCCACGGCCAGTGGGCTACATCGCTCAAATATCACAATGGTAAATTCTACGCGCTTTTCTCGTCCAATGATTCACCCCATAAATCATTCATTTACACGGCCGACTGTGCCGCCGGTCCGTGGAAACTGCTCACACGCACGAACCATTTTCACGACTCGTCGCTGTTCTTTGACGACGATGGCCGCGTGTATGTATTTTCCGGCTCGGGCAATATTCATCTCACGGAGCTCAAGAGCGACCTGAGCGGCGTTAAAGCCGGCGGTATCGACAAGGTGGTCATCGAGCCCGACGAGGACAGCAAGGGTCTGCATGAAGGTAGTCGCGCAATCAAGCATAACGGCAAATACTACGTTTTTGTCATCAACTGGCCGGCCGGCAAGCCCCGCCGACAGCTGTGCTACCGCTCCGACAACATCGAGGGACCTTACGAGAAAATGGTCGTGCTGCAGGATAACTTTGCCGGTTTCCCCTATGCGGCCCAGGGTACTATCGTCGACGCTCCCGACGGCAAGTGGTGGGGTGTCTTCTTTCAGGACCGCAATGCTGTGGGCAGAGTGTTGACACTCAGCCCGGTGACCTGGACCGACGGCTGGCCCATGGTGGGTGACAGCGAGGGACGCATTCCCGAGAAACTGCCGGTTGCTGCCGAGCGCGATCCGGAATGTGAGCTTGTATCGTCGGATCATTTCGACGCTGCTGCTCTTGGTATCAACTGGCAGTGGAATCATTGCCCCGATAATCATTCATGGTCGCTGAGCGAGCGCCCCGGCTATCTGAGACTCCGCACCGCCCGCACTGCTACAAGTATATATGATGCTCTGAACACTGTGTCGCAGCGCATGGAGGGACCATGTTGCGATGGAACGGTACGCCTTGACCTGTCGCACATGGCCGACGGTGATGTTGCCGGTTTCGGTGCCTTCAACGGTCACTCGACACTGATGTCGGTGAGAAACGAGGGTGGCCGTAAGCGCCTGGTGAAGCATAACACGATCGTCAATTTCAAGCAAGGCTCGAAGACAATCGATACGGTCGAGAATGTCGATGAGGAGGCTGTCGAGCTTGCCGGCGATGATCTGTACCTGCGCATCGGCGCCGACTTCCGCCTCGGCCGCGATGTAGCCACCTGCCAGTACAGCACCGACGGTGTCACCTGGCACAGCATAGGCAAAGAATACAAGATGACCTATGACTATCGCCGCCTGTTCATGGGACAGCGTTTCGCGATATATAACTACGCCACCACAACCCCGGGCGGATATATCGACGTAGACTACTTTTCCTATAACCGTTACAAGTTGTAATCAATAAAGTCTCATGTAGTAAAACCGCTCTGTCACTCAGGTGTGATGGAGCGGTTTTCTTTTGCCGGCTTGGTGATGTTACGATTTTATATGGTTTTGAGACATCGCAAAGGGTTTAGGCAACATTCAGTTACGTTCGTAAGACGTTATTATAGCCCCTCTGTGTTAACGATATTTTACCTTTGCAAAGAATCCTAAAACCGTTAACACAAGCAATGAATTACCTTTCGTTTAGTACCATGGCGACCGCCGCGATGTTGATAGCTACAAGCTGTGGCACGTCGCGCCGTGAAGAAGTGCCGTCGCAGAAAGACGCCGCTGTCTTCGAGTCGTTTTCATACAAAGGCAATGACGATTTCTATGCCGCCAATCCTCTTCCCGATGAGAGTTCGTTCTACAACCCCATCCTTCCCGGCTGGTATTCCGACCCCACGCTGTGTACTAACGGCGAGGGTGATTATTTCCTGGCAACATCAACGTTTACCTATGTTCCCGGCGTGCCGGTGTTCCACAGCCGCGACCTCGTGAACTGGGAGAAGATAGGCCATGTGCTCACACGCGAGTCGCAGATGAAAAATTTCCGCCACCAGCATGTGAGCGGCGGTATTTTCGCCCCCGATATGAAATACAATCCGGCCAACAAGACCTACTACATGATCACGACCAACGTAGGTGCCGGAAACTTCTTTGTCAAGACTCAGAACCCGTGGGGCGAATGGAGCGACCCGGTTTATCTGCCCGAGGTGCAGGGTATCGACCCCTCATTTTTCTTTGACACCGACGGCCGCGCCTATATCGTCAACAACGACGACGCTCCCGACGGCAAGCCCGAGTATCCAGGCCACCGCACGGTGCGTATCGTTGAGTTCGACACCGCTACCGAGCAGTGCATAGGCGAGCGAAAGATTCTTGTGAACAAGGGATGGCGCCCTCAGGACAACCCTATATGGTGTGAGGGCCCGCACATATATAATATAGACGGCACCTATTACCTGATGACAGCCGAGGGTGGAACAGCCATAGACCACAGCGAGGTGATATATCGCGGCAAGTCGCCTATGGGGCCTTTCGAGCCCTGGAGCGGCAACCCCATTCTCACCCAGCGTGACCTTGACCCCAATCGCCCCGATGCCGTTACCTGTGCCGGCCATGCCGATATGGTGCAGACTCCCGAGGGGGACTGGTGGTCGGTGTTCCTTGCCTGCCGTCCTATCGACGGTGACTACGAGAACCTCGGCCGCGAGACCTTCATGCTCCCGGTGAACTGGACCGAGGACGGATGGCCTTACATGACCCGCAAGGGTGAGGCTATACCTCTCATCGCGTCGCGTCCCGGTGTGAAGCGAGGCGAGAAGGTTACATTCGGCAACTTCGAGTGGACCGACAGCTTCATGTCGCCCGCTCTCGACATGGAGTGGCACACACTTCGTGGCGATGCCGCCGACCTTTATTCACTGAGCCGTCCCGCCGGTCACCTCACGCTCAAATGCTCTGATGTACCCACTACCGAGAAGGATGTGGCAGCATTCATGGGCCGCCGCGTGCAGCATCACAAGTATGAGTGTGAGACCCACATGATTTTCGAGCCCTCAGACTCGCTGCAGCACGCCGGACTCGTAGTGTTCAAGGATGAAACTCATCAGTACCAGCTTGCACGCCGTGCCGGTGACGACTTTGACCGCATCGTGTTGCGCAAGATCGACGAGAACGGTGCAAGCGAGATTGCAAGCACCGCGATGGAGAGCGATGTGAAAGGAGTAGGGCTCAAGGTGGTTTCGACGGGCAAGAGTTACGACTTCCTGTATTCGCCCGACCGTGGCGAGAACTGGATTCCCGTGATGACCGGCGTCGATGCCCGTCACACCTCCACGGCCGTAGCCGGCGGTTTCACCGGAACGACAGTAGGCCCCTATGCCTCGCGAATATGAATTTTCACTATTTACTAACCATACTAAATAACTAACATCACATTTACCTGCATCCAGTACCATTCACTTAATTCAAACCCCAATCAATGGTGTCTTGCGTGGACACCGGCTTATCACAAATCACTAAGTTATTATCTTTAAGAAGAGTAACAATGAAAAAAATTACCAACTCATATCATCACCTCGTCGTGTTGCTGTTGGCGCTTATCATAGGCGCTGCACCGGCTGTAGCCGAGACAGTAAAAGGTACGGTGGTCGATGATACCGGAGAGCCCCTGATAGGAGCGACAGTTTTGCTCAAAGGGGCTACGGGCGTAGCTACCGCTACCGACTTTGACGGTAACTATACGCTCAATGTTCCCGACTTGCAGACGGGAGTCCTTGTGTTTTCATTCATAGGCATGAATCCCAAGGAGATAGCTATTAAAGGACAGACTGTCATCAACGTCACCATGGAGACGAACACCACCCAGCTCGACGAGGTTGTCGTGGTAGGTTACGGCCAGCAGAAAAAGGCGTCGGTGGTAGGTGCCATCACTCAGGCATCGGGCGAAGTGCTCGAGCGTGCCGGCGGTGTGTCGAGTGTGGGTGCGGCCCTCACTGGTAACCTTCCCGGTGTGATCACATCGGCATCGTCGGGTATGCCCGGCGAGGAGGACCCTCAGATCATCATCCGCTCGCAGAGCTCGTGGAACAACAGTTCGCCCCTCATCCTCGTTGACGGTATCGAGCGTGAGATGAGCTCGGTCGACATCTCGTCGGTAGCCAACATCTCGGTGCTCAAGGATGCTTCGGCAACCGCCGTGTATGGTGTGAAAGGCGCTAACGGCGTTATCCTTATCACCACCAAGCGAGGCAGCGAGGGCAAGGCACAGGTTCACGCCAAGGCCAACATCACAGCCAAGGTGGCTTCGAAGCTCCCCGCAAAGTATGACGCCTATGACGCCTACATGCTGCGCAACCGCGCCATCCAGCGCGACCTTATGTCGCCCGGCGTAGGCGCTTGGGACGATGTAATGCCCATGGAGTTTATCGAGAAGTTCCGCAATCCTCTCAACGCCGAGGAGTGGGACCGCTACCCCAATGTCGACTGGGAAGACGTGCTGTTCAAGAAAGCCGCTTTCTCGTACAACGCCAGCGTCGACGTATCGGGCGGTACCAAATTCGTGAAATACTATGCAGCTGTCGACTTCCTGAAGGAGGGTGACCTTTTCCGTTCGTTCGACGGTGGCCGCGGCTATACTCCCGGTTTCGGATTCCAGCGTGTCAACGTGCGTTCAAACCTTGACTTCTCGCTCACTCCCACCACCAAACTTACCGTAAACCTCTTCGGCTCTAACGGCAGCAAGCAGACCCCCTTCGGCCGTAACGTTGGCGACAGCAACGCATCGTTCTGGAACTCGGTGTACCGCACCGCCCCCGATTCGTTCCGCCCCATCTACAGCGACGGTCTCTACGGTTTCTACGGTCCCTCGAAGGCCAACGTCCAGAACTCGGTTTATGCACTCGCAACATCGGGTAAGGAGAAAATCACTACAACCAAGATCAACTCCGACCTTATCCTGGGCCAGGATCTCGACTTCATCACCAAGGGTCTCCACGCCCAGGCTCGCCTGTCGCTCGACTATAACTTCATCGAGAACCGCCGTGGTATCAACGACCTTGACAACAACCTCCCCCGCAAATGGGTAAATCCCGTTACCGGCGAGATAAGCGTTGATCCCGAGATCGACTCGGCTACGGGCCTCGACCCGTCGTTTGGCGTCTACTGGCGCAACTCGCAGGGTGTCGTTGACCTCAACGCCACTTTCCGTAAGGTTTACTATGCATTCCAGATCGACTACAGCCGCACATTCGGCAAGCACGAGGTAACCGCCATGGGCGCTTTCACCCGTGAGGATTATGCCCGCGGCTCGGAGTTCCACCACTACCGTGAGGACTGGGTATTCCGTACAACCTATAACTTCGACTACCGTTACTTCTTCGAGTTCAACGGTGCATACAACGGCTCGGAGAAATTCGGCTCTAACAACCGCTTCGACTTCTTCCCGTCATTCTCGCTCGGATGGCGTCTGAGTCAGGAGCCTTTCATGCGTCATCTCACATGGCTCGACCAGATCAAGTTCCGCGGTTCGTGGGGTAAGGTCGGCGACGACAGCGCCGGTGGCCGTTGGCTCTACCGCGACCAGTATGTCTATGGTGGCAACATTACCGAGGCTATCGGCGGCGCAGCCAAGACACCTTATACATTCTACCGCCTGTCGATGCTCGGCAACCCCGACATCTCGTGGGAGAAGGTTGAAAAACGCAACATCGGTGTTGACTACGGCTTCCTGCACAACATGATTTCGGGTTCGTTAGACTTCTTTGCCGACAAGCGTACCGACATCTACATCAGCGGCAACCAGCGTGCCATTCCCTCTTACTTCGGAGCCGAGGCTCCCGGTGCCAACCTGGGCCGTGTCGACTCAAAGGGTTACGAGCTTGAGATACGTTTCAACTATCCTATCAACCAGGACACCCGCGTGTGGCTTAACGCCAGCATGACCCATGCCACCAACAAGGTGAAATTCCGCGACGACGCTCCCCTGCTTCCCAGCTACATGAAGAGCGAGGGCTACGCCATCAACCAGAACAAGGATTATGTCGATTTCGGCCAGATCGGTTCTTGGGACGACCTTTACGGCGCTACCTCATGGGAGTCGGACAACGCCAACCGTCTGCCCGGCGACTATAAGCTCATCGACTTCAACGGCGACGGTATCATCGACGCCAACGACGAGATTCCCTACGGCTACAGCACCATACCTCAGAACACCTATAACGCCACGCTCGGCTTCGAGTGGAAAGGCTTCAGCGCTTTCGTACAGTTCTATGGTGTGACCAACGTGTCGCGTACGGTAACGTTCCCCACTTTCAACGGCAACACTCTTGCCTACAAGGAGGGTAGCTACTGGACCCCCGATACCGAGGGACTCCCCTTGCCCCGCTGGTCGTCGACCTATCCCGTCATGGCCCGTGGTACCCGCTATCTCTATGACGGTTCATACGTGCGCCTGAAGAACGCCGAGATTTCCTACCGTATCCCCCAGAAGCTCACCCGCAAGATCGGCCTCAACAGCTGCCGCATCTATCTCAACGGCGACAACCTGTGGCTCTGGACCAAGATGCCCGATGACCGCGAGTCCAACTTCAGCGGCGCAGGCGACGGCAGCGACGGCGCTTATCCCACCGTACGACGCTTCAACATAGGTATTGACATAACCCTATAACCACGATCAAATCATGAACACATATATAAAGAATATATTCAAAGGGGCCATGGTGGCCGGCGCTCTCGTAGCCACAGCCTCGTGTACCGACTACCTGGACAAGGCTCCGGGCAGCGATATCGACGAGAACACCCCCTACATGAATTTCAAGAATTTCCAGGGATTTGTCGAGGAGCTGTATGGCGGTCTCCCGTTGTACTCGGCATCGTCATGGCACTGCTGCTGGAACTTTGGTGAGGACGAGCACGTCAAGGACAACCAGGACGAAGTGCGTTTCCTCACTCTGGCCATCGACAACGGCAACTACCGCTGTATGGTCGACCAGAACCTCAACGGCGGCGGCGAGCAGAACTTCTACGGCTCTCCCGCCGGAATGCTCACCGGCAGCATGTCGTCAAACACCCGCGAGCACAAGAAGAATCTCTGGGCCATGAGCTGGGCCGGCATACGCAAGGCCAACATGGGTCTTGCCAATCTCGACCGCCTGCAGAGCGCTACCCAGGAGGAACGCGACCTGCTCAAGGGTCAGATGCTCTTCTTCCGTGGCTACTACCACGCGCTGCTCATGAAATACTGGGGCGGACTTCCCTACGTAGATTATCTGCTCCCTGCCGGCGAGACTCCCCGTCTTGAGCGTCTCAACTACCAGGAGTGTGCCGACAAGGCCGCCAAGGACCTTACCGACGCTGCCGAACTGCTCCCCATCGACTGGGACCAGACTGCCGCCGGCCGTCTTACACTTGGCAACAACAACTTCCGCGCCAACAAGATCATGGCCCTGGCCTTCGCAGGCAAGTGCCTGCTCTATGCCGGCAGCCCGTTGATGAACTACGAGTCGACCGGTTCGCGCACCTATAACGAAGATTACTGCAAGCGTGCAGCCGATCTCCTTGGCGAGGCCCTCAGCCTCACCGAGTCGACAGGCCGTTATGAGCTCGCTCCCTTCGAGCGTCGCTCTGAGCTCTTCTATTATGTAGAGCAGGGCTCACGTATCCCCGGCCTCAAGGAGTCTATCCTCATGGAAAACTTCGCCGAGCTCAGCACACGCTGGCAGCGTAACCAGAGTAACGACTACCTTCCCTTCATCGTTACCTCGGGTCTTATCGTAATGCCTACAGCCAACTATGTCAAGAACTACGGCATGGCCAACGGCGAGCCTATCGAGGACTGGACACAGGCCGATCCCGTATCGGGCTACGATCCCGCCTATCCCTGGCGCGGCCGTGATCCCCGCTTCTATACCGACATCACCTATGACGGATGCTATTGCATGAAGGACGCCTCGCAACCCGAGACACGCCGTTATGCACAGCTCTTCACCGGTGGCGACTGGCGCACGAAGGCTTCTTACAAGAACTGTCTTACCGGCCTGTTGGAGACCAAGTTCATTCCCCAGCTCAACGAGCGTTCGACCTATCAGCTGCTCGACCAGTACAGCAGTGGTATGGTTATGTCGTTGAGCCTCATGCGTCTGAGCGACGTCTATCTCCTCTACTCCGAGGCTGCTGCATGTGGCTACGGATCGCCCACAGGCAAGTCGCCCAAGTTCCACATGAACGCCCTGCAGGCTGTCAACAAGATTCGCGAGAATGTCAAGATGCCCGGCATCGCTGCCCGTTTCACCGGCTCTAATGCTACGTTCCTTCCCGAGCTTTATCGCGAGAGAGCAGTAGAGCTGGCCTTCGAGGGACACCGCTTCTTCGACCTGCGCCGCTGGCTGCTGTTCACCGAGCGTCCCTATACAATCAAGACATCGCTCGAGTTTGACCGTACGGCCGATTTCAACCTGCGCAATCCCAGCGAGTCGCGCGTGGCCAACCTGCGTGAGGAAGTGATCGTTGAGCGCAATCTCGACGACCGTCACTACTGGCTGCCTTTCCCCATCAAGGATGTGAACATTTATCCCGAGTTAAAGCAGAACCCCGGCTGGTAATACCTTAAACACTTGAAACAAAACAATGAATACAATTCCAAAATATATAGGATGTGTGGCTTTGGCGCTTGCCGTGTCGGCGGGAGCTACTGCCACCGCTCAGAGCGACAGCATTGTCAACGTCGCTTTCGGCACCACCGCCAAGGATGATGTCATCACGGCTACCTCGTCGGTGAACGTGAGCGACCTGATGAAGAAGAGCTATGCCACGTCGAGCCTCGACAGTCACCTCGTACCGCTCGTGGGCGGCTACACCGGCGGCACGAGCATGTGGGGACAGGATGCCCTTGTACTCGTTGACGGTATGCCCCGCGATGCAGCCGACGTGCTCGCAAGCGAGGTAGAGAGCATCAGCTTCCTCAAGGACGCTGCCGCAGTGGCCCTTTACGGCAGCCGCGGCGCCAAGGGTGTGATACTCATCACCACCAAGCGCGGTGCCAACGAGAGCATGAAAATCGATTTCCGTGCCAACGCCGGCTTCATCGTGCCCAAGAGTTATCCCAACTATCTCGACGCAGCCAGCTACATGACACTGTACAACGAGGCTTGTGCCAACGAAGGACTCAAACCCCAGTACAGCCCCTCCGACATCTACAACTCGGCTGCCGGAACCAATCCCTTCCGTTACCCCAACCAGAAGTACTACAACAGCGAGTACCTGCGCAAGTTCTCCAACGATTACAGCATCAACGGCGAGATTCGCGGCGGTAACGAAAAGACCCGCTACTACCTCAACATAGGCCTGTCATACAACAACGGCCTCATCAAGGTGGGCGATCACAAGAACGACAACGACCTGCGCTTCAACGTGCGCGGTAATGTCGACATGGCGATCACAAGCTGGCTTACCGGTTTCACCAACGCTTCGATTGTCGTAGCCGACAACTACACCTCGCGCGGCGACCTTTGGGGTATGGCCTCGGGCACATGGCCCAACCGTTTCGGCGTCCTGCTGCCCGTCGACATGATCGACCCCGACAATGCCGAGCTCCAGGGCCTCATCGGTGCTGCAACCCTCATCGACGGCCGCTACCTCCTGGGTGGTACCTCGAGCAACCAGACCAACGCTATTGCCGATGCCTACGAGGCCGGTTATATCAAGAACAAGAACCGTCGCTTCATGTTCGACCTGGGTCTTGACTTCGACTTCCGTTTCATTACCGAGGGTCTCAAGTTCAAGACAGTGTTCGGCCTCGACTACAGCTCGTTCTACAGCGAGGGCTATAAGGAAGACTATGCAGTGTATGAGCCCACATGGGCCAACGTCAACGGCCGCGATATGATCGTCGACCTCAAGAAGCATGGCGACGACACCAACTCTACCAACGAGTTTGTGGGACAGTCGACATATCACCAGAACATGATGTTCCGTGCACAGTTTGACTACAACCGCGTCTTCAACGGCCTGCACCAGGTCGACGCCACCCTCGTGGGCTGGGGTTACTCGATACAGAACTCGGCCGACGCCAACCACGACTCGAGCCAGTTGCACAATACTACCAATCTTAATGCCGGCTTGCAGGTGGCCTACAACTACGCCCACCGCTACTATGCTACTCTCACGGGCGCTCTTGTTCACTCGTCGAAACTCGCCGAGGGTCACCGCAACGCCTTCTCACCCTCGCTGTCGCTGGGCTGGCGCATAGGTCAGGAGAAGTTCATCAGCGAGAACGCTCCCTGGATCGACGAGCTCAAGCTCACAGCCTCGGCTGCCAAGCTCCACCAGGATATCGACATCACCGACTACTATATGTATCAGGGCTACTACGGCTACAAGGTAGGCGGCGGCTGGTTCCAGTGGTATGACGGCTCACACGGCGGCTACACCTCGCTCCCCAAGCGCGGCTACAACCTCGACCTCACGTTCATTACCCGCGAGGAGTTCCGTGTAGGTCTCGAAGGCTCTATCTTCGACCGTCTCCTGTCGTTCAACGCCAACTGGTTCATCCAGGACACCAAGGGTGGTCTCACCACCGGTAAGAACTCGATCTTCCCCTCCTACATGGAAGGCAACTCGGGCTCGTTCCTCCCCTGGCTCAACTATAACAACGACCGCCGTCAGGGTATCGACTTCACAGTCAATGCCGTCAAGAACGTAGGCGACTGGGAGCTGGGACTCGGCCTCTCGGGGATGTATTACACCGACAAGGCTACCCGCCGCGACGAGATGCCCGCCACCGAGGCACTTCGCGCCGTAGGCAAGCCTCTGAGCGTGGCCCGCGGCTATATATGCGAGGGATTCTTCCAGACACAGGATGAAATCGACACACGCAAGGTGCGCCAGGCATTCGGCGGCACACTGCGCCCCGGTGACCTCAAGTATAAGGATGTCAACGAGGATGGCGTTATCGACTCCAAGGACCAGGTAGTGCTTGGCCGCTGGACTCCGACATTCTTCTACGGCATCAACCTCACCGCCCGCTGGAAAAACTTCACCCTCTTTGCCTACGGCACAGGCCAGGCTGGCGGTATCGGCTTCAACAACTCGCCCTACTACTGCAACGGCGCCCAGGACCGCTACTCAGAGATGGCATGGGGCCGCTGGACTCCCGAGACTGCCGAGACTGCAACCGCACCCCGTCTCACCACCGGTACCACAGCCAACAATACCCAGGCATCGACATTCTGGAAATACAGCACCAACCGCTTTGACATACGCCGCGTACAGCTCACCTACGACTTCCCCGTAGCCATGTTTGCCGGCAACCGTGTACTGTCGGGTGCGAGCGTCTATGTCGAGGGTGAAAACCTTGCCACCATCTCGCCCAACCGCAAGATCATGGAGCTGAGCACCGGCGCGCCCCAGACCCGCCACTACATGTTAGGCTGCAAGCTCACATTCTGATAACAAGTAATCAAGATATCGAAAATGAAAAAAATATATAAGTCACTGATTGTTGCATTGGGCGCAGCCATGAGCCTTACCGCCTGTGACGACGTGTTCGAGCCCCAGAAGGAGAACCTCAAGGACCTCGACCAGATGTATGACGACGCGACCTATGCACAGGGCTTCCTGCTCAACGTTTACCGTAACGTCCCCGGCTACTACAGCGAGAACGATTACGCTACCGACGACGCCGTGTGCAACGACATCAACAACGACTACCGCAAGATAGCCCAGGGCGGCTGGACCGCCACCCACTGGCGCTGGAGCAACAGCTGGAACACCTGGATGCACTCGATACTGAACATCAACCAGTTCCTCGAGAACGCCGAGAAGGTTGCATGGGCCAAGGATCCCGAGGCTGCCGACCTGTTCAAGATGCGCACTATGGCCGAGGCTCGCGGTATGCGCGGCATGTTCATGTTCCACCTCCTGCGCGAGTTTGGCGGTGTGGCTACCGACGGTACCCTGCAGGGCGTGCCTATGCTCGACCGTTTCATGGGCGTGAACGATGATTTCAACATGCCCCGTGCCTCGTTTGAGGATTGTGTGAAATTTGCCCTGGCCGACCTCGAGTATGCCGAGGCCAACCTCCCCTTGGAGTATGAGGACATGTCGCTCGAGGACGCCGTGCCCGCCCCCTTCAGCCAGTACACCGCTTCGGCCCAGACCTACAACCGCGTGTTCGGTCGATCGGCCCGCCAGCTTTTCAACGGCCTTATCGCCCGTGCCTACAAGGCCCGCATCTGCCTCCTGGCTGCAAGCCCCGCCTTTGAGGCTTCCAATTCTACATGGGATGCTGCTGCCGATGCCGCTGCCGACGTGCTCGACTACATAGGTGGTCCCGCCGGAATGGACAAGAAGGGTCTCACATATTATTGCAATACTGCCGATATCGAGGCTCTCGGTGACGGCACCAACCCCAAGGAGATAATATGGCGTGAGAATCTTGACAACAAGACCGACGGTACGACAACCCAGGAGGAGAACTTCTTCCCCCCGTCGCTCTATGGCAAGGGCCTCTGCAACCCCACCCAGAATCTTGTCGACGCGTTCCCCATGGCCAACGGTTACCCCATCGATGACAGCCGCGCCAAATATGACGAGTCTAACCCCTACAACGGCCGCGACCCGCGCCTGGGCCACTACATCATCTACAACGGCAGCAAGGCCGGCGTTTCGAACACAGTGATCAACACCGGTTCTGACGCTTCGACCGCCGACGGCCTCAACAAGCGCGAGACCTCGACCCGCACGGGCTACTACATGAAGAAGCGCCTGCGCATGGATGTCAACTGCACCCCCGGCGGCAAGCAGCCCAAGCGTCACTTCAACCCCCGCATCCGTTACACCGAGATATTCCTCGCCTACGCCGAGGCTGCCAACGAGGTTTGGGGCCCCAAGGGCAGCGGCTCGCACGGCTACTCGGCTTACGACGTCATCAAGGCTATACGCCAGCGCGCGCTTGGCATCTCGATCGACCCCTATCTCGAAGAGTGTGCCACAAGCCCCGACAAGATGCGTGAACTCATTCGTAACGAGCGTCGTCTCGAGCTCTGCTTCGAGGGCTTCCGCTTCTACGACCTGCGTCGCTGGAAAGCCGATCTCAACGAGAGCGCCCGCGGTGTGAACATCACCAACAACAGCGTCTATACCCCCATACCCCAGGTCGAGGAGCGCTCTTACAGCGATCACATGTACTATGGTCCCCTGCCCGAGGGTGAGGTGCTCAAGTTCAGCAACCTGCTCCAGAACATGGGCTGGTAATCCAATTATTTCATTATCAAATAAAAATGACAGCAATGAAAATAATCAAGATATTCACTATTGCAGCGGTTGCGTCGACTCTGATGACTTCTTGTCACAACGGTGACAACGAGTTCCCCGATTTCGACTACCAGACAGTCTACTTCGCACGTCCCACTGCCGGCCGTACCATCGAGCTGGGCAAGGAACCGGAGGCCGACGTTACCGATGACAACCAGCACCGTTTCCGGGTTAAGGCCGTGATGGGCGGTGTCTACGAGAACAACCGCGACCGCATCATCAACATCAAGGTCGACGAGAGCCTGTGTGACAACCTGTATCTCACCGCCGAGTATGGCGGTCTCAAGGCCACTCCGCTTCCCGCCGAGTATTACACTCTCGAGAGCGGCGCTATCACCATCCCCTCGGGTTCTCATGACGGCGGTGTCGTGGTACAGCTCACCGACGCCTTCTTCAACGATCCCAAAGCTCTCGACTTCAACTATGTGCTCCCCCTTGTAATGGAGAGCGCCATAGGTGTTGACTCGATACTTCAGGGCAAGCCCTCAGTGGCCAATCCCGTTCGCGTAAAGCCGTCCGACTGGAGCGTACAGCCCAAGGACTATGTGCTCTACTTCCTGCGCTACGTGAACCCCTGGCACGCCAACTACCTGCGTCGCGGCACCGACCGTCTCACTGTGGATGGCGTTACCACCGAGATCACTCGTAAGAAAGACTATGTCATCAACGACGAGCTCGTATCGGTAGTCACCTCGGCCTATCGCGAGTGTACAGCCGAACTCTCCACACGCACCGACGCCGACCACGTTTACCGCTTTAAACTTAACCTCGCGTTTGGCGAGGACGGCAAGTGCACCATATCGTCGGCCGACCCCTCGATGACCATCACCGGCAGCGGCGAATTCATCACCGACGGCGAGAAGAACGTCATCAACGGCGAGCCGCGCGACCTGCTCCGTCTCACCTATGAGGTGACAGCTCCCGGCTGGTCGCTCAAGACCGACGATTACCTGGTGGTGCGCGACCGCGGTATCAAGCCCGTATATCCCTCAATCGAAGTCAAATAAACCTAATCCATGATCCACATGAAATATATCAAAACCACAATAGCGGTGGCGGTGGCTATCGCCGGCCTTACAGCCTGTGACGAGGATTACGACGTCACCATACCCGTGCCCGACGCGCCGTATGACTCGCAGATGGCTGCCCACCTCTCGCAGTATGGTGTGCTCGCCGACTATGCAGGCGAGGGCGACGTAACCATGGGAACATCGGTCAATCCTGCCGACTTTGAGAAGAAAACTCTTGTCTACAGCATCATCAAGAACAATTTCTCACAGGTTGAGGCTCCCGGACGTTTCCTGCCCCAGAATCTTATCGACGCTGAAGGTCAATATGACCTCAGCGGCCTTAAGTCGCTCGTCGAGACAGCCGGCGAGGCCGGTGTTTCGGTGTTCGGTCCCGCCTACTGCTCGCTCGTCAACTTCCCATTCGACCGTTATGCCCAGATGATTGCCCCCGAGGTAATCCCCTACGAGCCCTGGTCTGAGATTATCGATGCTGAGAACTTCGAGGGCGTGGCTCTCGGCACCAAGTATCCCTCGGCCAAGAAGACTGCCGGAAAGGTGGCTGTCGAGATTGTCGAGGATCCAGATCCCGCCGGAACACATGGCCATGTGCTCAAGGGCACACAGCTGCTGCTTGACCTTCCCAAGATCGACCGCATCACACTCCCCCAGGGTGTTACCTTAGGCGATGTGACCCGCATCTCGTTCAAGTGCTACCGCGAGGATACAGGCACCCCCACCGGCTCGCGTATCGTAATCGACAATGTAGGTAAGACATTGACCACCAACGACCACAAGGCCTCGGGCAAGTGGGTGCAGTATGACTTCCTTGTCAATGCCGACAACTTCAAGTTCAATGCCACCCAGCGCCAGTTGACCTCGTTTGCCCTGGCCCTCGGTGCCTACGGTAACAAAATCACATGCTACGTCGATGATATCCAGATCTATGTCGACCACCTCACCGGCGACGACACCGTCATTGAGAAGAGCGACGAGGAGAAGACAGCCATCGTTCAGAGCGAGCTTGACAAGTGGGTCGACGGCCTTGCCGCAGCATCGGCAGGCGCCCAGGACATGATCATCTATGATGAGCCCTTCGACGACGAGAGCGCCACATTCAACTGGGCCGACTATCTGGGCGACGACTACGTTGCCAAGGTTCAGGCCAAGCTTAACAGCGCTTCCGAGACTCCCGTCAACTACTACGTGAGCCAGACACTCACCGTCAATAAGAACACTGCACAGGATGTAGCCGATCTCAAGGGTGCCGTTGCGGCTCTCGAAGCCAAGGGCGTCAAGGTCGACGGCGTTAATCTGGTGCTCTCGGCCACCTTCTCTGAGGATCACAAGACCCAGGTCGAGAACGAGGCCGCTGCCGTAGCAGCCATGCAGTCTCTTAACGTTCTCGACAAGAAGGTGAGAGTTTCCAACTTCTCGGTACGTGTTGTCGACCGCAACGGTATTGCCGTTGATCCCAACACTATCACCATCTCAGAGCGCAAAGCCATAGGCGAGTATTACGAGGCTGTACTTTCGGCCTACCGTGCCGCTATGGGCGATAAAGCTGCCGGCTTCAGTCTCGCACGCGTGCTCGACGATGCCGCCGGTGTGGCTCCCTGGTGTGCCGACGGCAACCGCAACTTCATCTATGAGGGTCTCGTTTACGGACTCACCAAATAGTAACTTAAGAATATGAAAATCAATCGTATATTCACACAAGCCTTACTTCTGTCGGCACTGGCGGCTACATTCGTCGCCTGTGACGACAAGGAGTTCGAGGCTCCGGTTCTGAAACCCGAGGCAAGCGAGGCTCCCGTTGACAATATCAATGCCAACGTAGCAGCCATACGCAGCTTTGTCGAGGCCAAGGAAACCGGCGCCAAGGTGCTGAAGACCACGGTGCTTACCGACGATGCCGGCTACATGATCGAGTTTACCGACGGCAATACCGTGGCACTCAAGACCCGTGTGGGAGCGCTCAGCGACTATCCGCAGGCCGACGTGACCTATACACCCACCATCGCGGCCATGCCCGGCGATGATGGTGTGTACTACTGGACCGCCGACGGCGAGTGGCTTGCTCCCGAGAACGATCCCGACGGTCGCATCTGTGTCACCGGTGCGCGCGCCATCACTCCCCGCGTGAGCATCAACGAGCACGGCGAGTGGGTAATCGACGCTCTCGACTATGGCAAGACCGTGCTCCGTCCCGCCTCGCGCGGCGAGCAGGTGAGCGCCATCAGCTCGGTCGATATCACCGACCCCGAGAACATCACCGTCTACTTCAGCGACGATACCGAGCCCCTGCAGCTTGCAGCCGGCGGTGGCACGAGCCGCCCCGACGATCCCCTCAAGGGTCAGCTGCGCCGTCCCATCGACGTGAACAATCCTGCATGGCTCGTACACATCGACTGCTGGAACTATGCCGACCCCGCCAAGATCATCGACCTCATCCCCGAGGATATCCTTCCCTACTGTATTTTCAACCTTTCACTCTCGGTGAGCCACGACGAGTCTACCGCACGCTTCAAGGTGAGCGAATATGGCTATGAGACAGTGAAATCGTGGCTGCGCACCTGTGCCGAACGCAATCTGTGGGCTATGATCCAGCCCTCGTCGGGCGGCTACAGCCACTTCCCCGACGTCGACAGCTACGCGCAGTTTGACGAGGAGAAATACGGTATGTACAAGGAATTCTTCGAGTACCCCAACTTCCTCGGCTTCAACTACTGCGAGCAGTTCTGGGGATTTGATTCGACCGACGCTCTTTACTCTCCCTCATGGTTCCAGCGCGTGGCCCACTGGAACGAGCTCCTCAAACTCACCCACGAGTATGGAGGCTATCTCGTTGTGAGCTTCTGTGCCAACTACTGGTCGGCTCCCATCAACCCCGTTGCCATGATCAAGCGCAATCCCGAGTTTGCCGCCACGTCGGCCATGTACTCCGAGAACTTCATCATGTGTGAGAAGTACACACAGTCGGGCTGCTTCTTCGATGTCGAGGCCGAGTGTCTGGGCGTGTGGATGTCGGGTCATGCCGACAACTATGGCCTGCGCTTCGACCAGTGTGCCTGGAACGAGTGGGCTGCCAAGTATTACAACCTCAGCGACAAGGAAGCCGACTTCCCCGTGGCTCTCGGTGCGGCTCTTAAACTGGAGCATACGACGCTCACCGGCCAGACGGTATTCGACGGCCCCGAGCTCATCTGGCAGCAGGACTTCAAGGAGACCGGCGCAGTAAGCGCCGGCGACGGCTATCAGACCCGCAACTGGGAGACCTTCCCCCAGTTCCGCAACATCGACATGGACCTCTATCGCAAGATTCTCGACGGCACCATACGCCTTATGACTCGCGACGAGGTGATAGCACGATGCAAGTATGCCATCATCCAGGATATCAATTCGGGTGCCGAAATCGAGAAATACTGCCTGCCCAAGTGGTTCCACCAGGGTATCGGAGCTCTCGACCATGACGGTGGCCGCGAGGACAATCACTTCTACCTGCGCAAGACCGGCCGCTATCCCGCGATGCCCGTCATCGCCGAGTTTGCCGGCGGCATGGCTTCCAAGTTTGCCCACGTGCGCAACCAGAGCGAGATCGTAGGCTCTTGGGCCAACACTTCGGCCAAGACCCGCGAACTCAACCGCGAGTTCCCGCAGGAATACACCGGCGACCTCTTTGCCGGCCGTCACGAGAACACATGGGTTACCTACAACCCCTGGAATAGCGTCAAGACAGCCACTGTTCCCTTCAAGTACAACACTTGCGAGAGCATCGACTTCACCTTCGAGACCTTCACTACTGCCGTGTGGAAGGAATATGCCGACCGCCTCACATGCTATCTCACCCACTACGACGTTACTGGCAAGCCTGTTATCTCTGAGATACGCATCAAGGGTGCCGGCGCCAAGCCCGCCGTGACGATGACTCCCCGTGCCGAGGCTACCGCCAAGCTTGACGAGAAGTGGAGCGACGGCGTGCTCACACTCACCATCGAGCACAACGGTCCGCTTGACTTGGCAATCTCCTGCTCGGGCAACGGTACCGACCGCCTTACCGAATATACTCCATCGACTATTCAGGTGCCCGGTCGTCCCAACCTCTACTACGGTCCACGCCAGTATGAGGCCGAGGTGTTCGACTTCAAGAGCATCGGTTCGCGCCGCACCAGCGGTTACGACTTCGACGTGCGCAACTACACCGGCCAGGGCTATATCCTCATGGGTACAAGCCGTAACGCCGCCGTGCGCGACGAGGTGAGCGTGATCGAGGGCGGACGCTACTCAGTCAAGTTCCGTTATCGCGCCGAAACTGCCGACGTTACTACATTCGACCTCTATGTCAACGGCGACAAGGTTGCCTCGCCCGTGTTCACCCAGAGCGGCAGCGACCGCACCATCTGGTACACATCGGCCACCGCCGTGTATCTGCCCGCCGGCAAGAGCATGGTCGAGCTTAAGGCCAGCGCCGCCGCTTCGTGCTCGCTCTACCTTGACAATATGATTATTGAACCTATTGATTAATTCAAAAACACCTTGCCGGGGCGCGGTTACCGCAATCCCTGCGCCCCGGCAATTAAAAAAACTAATTTCTTACTCACTTAAAATCTAAGTTTATGAAACTTAATTACCACAAAACACTTGCTGCCATCGCCCTTGGCACAGTATGTGCACTGCCTTCGATGGCCGAGACAGTATCGCAGGAGCTCTGCTTGAACTTTGAGGATGTAGCGCTCGGTACCAAGTATAACTCATTCTGGGGTGGCCCCAACGATAAGATTGTAGTCGTAGAGGATCCTGATGGCGTTCAGGGCCACTGCGTATATGTGTCGGGCTACAGCGGTGAAAATCCTGATGTATGGAGCACCTTTGCCCGTATCCCCAGCATCTCGGCACCCGGCGGTTGCGCCCTCAAGGACCTTCTTATGGTCACCGTTACCTACAAGGCCACAATCGAGAATCCCGATGTGCCCCTGCGCATACAGTTCCTCGCTGCCGGCAGCAGCAATGCCTTTGGTGAGCCCGTGGCTCCTGCCGACGAGATCGTGTTCAACGAGTGGACTACCGCTACATTCGACGCCACCGAGTTTGCTCTGTCGGCCGACGGTATGAGTGCTATGACCTTCGGCTTCGCTTTCGGTTTCAACGGTAGCACCCGCTACTATATCGACGACATCACTTTCTATTTTGAGAAGGAGATGACCCAGCGCGAGCTCGACGAGGCTGCTCTCGACAAGTCAACTGCGCCCTGTGTCACAATCGACTTTGACGACTGGGAAGCCAACGAGGCCGGCTCGCCGTTCCTTGGCTCGAACGGACATAGCATTAATCGTGCCGACATGATCGTGGATATGGGTCCCGAAGGTTACAACAACAAGTGTGCCCACATCATCTACGGTGGCTACAGCAATATCTTTATCTGGGATTATATCAATTGTCCCGAAGGATACACATTTGATGACCTCCGCGAGGTTGAGTATGACATCTATGAGACTGAGACTCCCGGTGTTAACTTAACTAATTCTGACGAGTTCCCCGGCAAGAACGGTGCTCCCGTTTTGAAAATCAAGGACGCTCCCTGGAGCATCGAAAGCAACGATAACGGCTCGGATTGCGGCAACGCAGCTCTTCCCACCGTCAACGAGTGGCACCACGTATCATTCAAGCCCTCAGGAATCGCTTGGAAAGCCCGCGATTTCGAGATCACCGAGGGTGAGGGTGACGATGCAGTTAAAACCCCTGTTCACTGGGATGCCGAGCAGACATGTGAGGAGATGGGCAAAAAGACCAGCTTTTCTGTCAGCATCGGTTTCTTCCCCTGCCTCAACCAGTGCTATGTAGACAACGTTAAACTGTGGTTCCAGCACGGTGCTAACTGGAAGCCCGGAGCAGGTGTCGACGACGTTACCGTTGACGCTCAGGAGAACAAGGTCATCACCGTTTACAACCTCCAGGGTATCCAGGTTCTGCGCACCGAGAACGAGGCCGAGATCCAGACTCTTGCCCCCGGTCTTTATGTGGCAAATGGCAAGAAGTATCTTGTAAAATAATCGCTTAACTCTCATGTAGATAGGGTGTTGCACTATGGGTTGCGGCTCTGTGCAACACCCTTGTCTTATATCTATACAAGAGTTTGACAATCAATATAATAGTTATGAAAAGACTTCTGTTTTCATTACTTGTCCTCTGCTCGGTTGTTGCCTGGGGACAAGGGCTCGAGAATCTCACGGTAAACGGTGCGACGCGCACTATGATCGTGCATGCTCCGGCCGGCCTGGGCGAGAGCCCGGCGCTCGTTATCGCGTGTCACGGTGCCAATCAGGATGCCAACTACCACTCTACCGTCAACTCGGCCTGGATCGAGGTGTCCGACCGTGAGAAGTTTGTAGTCGTTTTCCCAAACGGCGAGAATAAGTTCTGGGATATCTCGGGCAACAAAGATATCGACTTCGTGCTGGCTATCATCAAGGAGATGGAGAGCCGCTATGGTATAAATACCAATCGCGTCTATATGACAGGCTTCTCGATGGGTGGCATGTTCACCTATCACTGTGCCAACCGCATCGCCGACCGCATCGCGGCCTTTGTCCCCGTGAGCGGCTATCCTATGGGCGAAAAAATAGCTGCGAGCTCACGCCCTGTGCCCATACTGCACTGCCATGGAACGGGCGATGACGTGTGCGTGTTCTCGGGCGTACAACCCACTCTCGATGCCTGGATCAAGCGCAACGGTTGCAATACCACGCCTGTTACCACCCGCCCTTATCCCGTGGGAAATCCTAATGCCAATACCACCCGCACCGACTGGCTCGACGGCGAGAACGGTGTCGAGGTGTCGCTCCTCGCCTTCGACGGCAAGGGCCACTGGCAGTGTGAGGACAAGGCTTTCGCGCGTGTGAGCGACGAGGGCTGGGCTTTCATGAACCGTTGGTCGCTCGGCCCCGACGCTCCCAAGGTTGCTTCGGTCGAGCCCGAAGACGGCTCTTTCGACCTGCCTCAGAGCGGTCTTGACATCACCCTGTCGTTTGACGAGGCTGTCGAGACCGACGGTGTTACGGCTGTACTCGCCGGCGCTTCGACCTCTTGTGAGCTCGAAGTGTCGGCCAGTGGCCACGACATGACCCTCTCTATGCCCGCCGGCGTTACGCTCCCCAAAGGGTCCTACACGCTTACCGTGGAGAATGTCAAGGGCGAGAGCGGCGGCGTGATGAAAAAGTTTACATGTGGCTACGTCATAGGTATCGAAGAGGTAGGCGAGCAGCTTGCCGTGAAGACTGTGTTCGAACCCGATCTGCGTGCCACTCAGGGCTCGGTGGGCGAGGGTATTCCGGCCGGATGGTACCGCTGCAATTCCCGCGCCAACGGCGAGAAGGATGAGAAAGAGCAGAACTCGGCCAACACCGGCGGCGCACGCATGAAGTACTTCCTCGAGGGTGGCGACTTCAGCGAGGGTTTCTATCTCAGCGCCCGCGACTATGACAAGTGTGAGATTACCTATGGCCGCTATGACGGCTACCGGCTGCATCTCGTGCCGGGAAAATATACGGTCAATTTCAATTCTATTTTCTGGAACAAGGGCTCGCTCGACGGCAAGGTGACTTTTGACTTCACCGTAGCCGGTATCGACGGTAGCCCCGTTACCCGCTTCGGTTCGCTTGCCTCGACAGGCAATCTCGACGAGAACAGCGGCCGCACTATTGAGGGCTCGACACTGCATGCCTACGAGTTTGAGATACCCACCGAGGGTGACTACCTCGTGAGCTATACCATGACATCGGGGTGGGCCGCCGTGATCGTGGGCGGACTGAAAATCACCACATCGGCATCGGCTGCCGACATCTACAAGGGTGGTTTCCTGCGTGCCATGGCTGCTGCCGTGAAACTGTACGGGTCGATAGCCCCCGAGTATCTCGAACTGCAGGAAGTGGTGAATCTGAAAAGCGTGATTGATGCCTACGAGGGCTTCACGTCGACATCTCCGTCGCGATATGAGGCAGCTACCGCCGAGGTCCTCGCTGCTATCGAGGCTGTGAATGCATCGGTGGCCGGTGTCGACGACGTCGTGGCCGATGGCGAGCAGCCTGTGTCGGTAGAGTACTACGACCTTTCGGGCCGACGACTCTCGGGCCGCCCCGAGGGAATTGGCATCGCGTGCTACCGTTACCTGTCGGGCCGTGTGGTGACAAAAAAGATTGTCTCTGAATAACAGTCTGTTCCTGACATACTCTATAAGATAAGGATTCCCTTTTCCAATCATTTTTCCTATCCTTGTTACAAACTCCCAGTTTTGTTTTTAATTTCTTATCATCGGTTTCACTATGAATCGTATCTTTTCACTTATTATCCTTATGGTGTCGCTCGGAGCTGTGGCTCAGGAGCGCCTGTATGACAACGAATTTTCCCTGGGCGATGTACAGCTGCTCGACGGTCCGTTCAAGCATGCTCTCGACCTTAATGTCGACGTGCTGCTGCAGTATGACACCGATCGCCTGCTTGCTCCCTACTTCAAAGAGGCCGGCCTTGAGCCCAAAGCCGAGAGTTTCCCTTGCTGGGACGGTCTCGACGGCCACATAGGCGGCCACTATCTGTCGGCCCTCGCCATCCACTATGCCGCTACCGGCAATAAAGCACTGAAGGAGCGCATGGACTACATGATTGCCGAGCTTAAAAAGTGTCAGGATGCCAACGGTGACGGTTATGTGGGCGGAGTTCCCGGCGGCGCTCCCCTGTGGAAGGAATTGAAACAGGGCAAAGTCGACTTGATATGGAAATATTGGGTGCCCTGGTATAATGTTCACAAGACCTATGCCGGCCTGCGCGACGCGTGGGTCTATACGGGCAACACCCGGGCACGCGACATGTTCGTCTTGTTCTGTGACTGGGCTGTCGATCTCATTGCCAACATCGACGACAAGGCGATGGAAAGTATGCTCGACAACGAGTTTGGCGGCATGGACGAAGTGCTGGCCGATGCCTACGCCATCACCGGCGACAGCAAGTATCTCGATGCGGCACGCCGTTTTTCCCACCACTGGCTGCTCGACAGCATGGTGGCGGGTGTCGACAATCTCGACAACAAGCATGCCAACACTCAGGTGCCAAAGGTAGTGGGCTACCAGCGCATTGCCGAGCTTGGCGGCGGTGAGGAGTATGACCGTGCGGCGCGTTTCTTCTGGCACACGGTGGTCGATACACGCTCGCTGTCGATAGGCGGCAACAGCCGTCGCGAGCACTTCGCCTCGAAGGACGATTGCCGCAGCTATGTCACCGACCGCGAGGGCCCCGAGACATGCAATACCAACAATATGCTCAAACTCACCGAGGGCTTGTTCCGTATGACCCCTTCGGCCGCCCTGTCCGATTTCTATGAGCGCGCTCTTTACAACCACATCCTTTCGTCACAGCACCCCGGCCATGGCGGCTATGTCTACTTTACATCGGCCCGCCCGGGACATTACCGCGTCTACTCCCGGCCCAATGCCGGCATGTGGTGTTGCGTGGGTACAGGCATGGAAAATCACGGCAAGTATGGCCAGTTTATATACACCCATGCTGCCGACTCGCTCTATGTGAACCTCTTTATCGCATCGCGTCTCGACTGGAAAGACAAGGGTGTTACGGTGACTCAGGAAACCTCGTTCCCCGACAGCGAGACCGCGCGGTTCACCGTCAACACGCGCAAGTCGCGCCGTTTCCCCATGATGCTTCGCTATCCCGGATGGTGCAGTGACATGACGGTCATGATCAACGGTAAGAATTTCAAGTTTGAGGGTACCCCCGGCTCGTATGTCGCCATCGACCGCAAGTGGAAAAACGGCGATGTTGTCGAGGTTACGCTCCCCATGGAGATGAGGCTCGAGGAGCTCCCCAACTGTCCCGAATATGTCTCGATAGTCAAAGGCCCCATAGTGCTCGGAGCCTCTTACAGCACCGAGGGCCTCACGGGACTCGTGGCCGACGACAGCCGCTGGGCCCATGTAGCCGGCGGAGAGCTTGTGTCGGTGTTTGATACACCCATACTCGTGGGAGAACGCAGTGAGATTCTGGAGCGTCTGCGCTCGGCCAAGTCTGTTGATGGCGAGGGACTCACTTACAAGGTGTCGGGCATCACGAGCGATCCGTCGCAGGAGATCACGCTCAAACCCTTCGCACGTCTCCACGACTGCCGCTACATGATGTACTGGCTGTCGATGACACAGCCCGAGTATCAGGCATATCTGGAACGTGAGCGCGCCGCCGAGGAAGCCCTTCTTGCCCTCGACCGCCGCACCGTCGATGCCGTTAATACCGGCGAGCAGCAGCCCGAGGCCGACCACTTCATGACCACCGAGCATTCCAACCGCGGTGTCAACTTCGGCAAGGCCTGGCGTGACGCCCACGACGGCGGATTCTTTGCCTACCGTATGAAACCATGCTCCGAGACCGATCTTGCCCTGCGAGTGAGCTACTGGGGCAACGAGAACGGACGCCGCAAATTCTCGATCCTTGTCGATGACATCCTGCTTGCCGACGAGGATGTATCTGGCCGATGGAACAGCGAGGAGTTTGTCGACGTCGAGTACAAGATACCCTCACACCTGCTCGAGGGTAAAGAGCACATCAACGTGAAATTTGTGAGCGAGAAAGGCAACATCGCCGGCGGCGTCTACCACGTCCGCCTCGTCAAGCCCGAGTAACCCCTCCCCCCGAAATTATCCGTAGGGACATGCCTTCGGCATGTTTACTCAAGTTGCTGATTGTCAACAAAATCATTTATTAGATTATCGGTTGATATTATAAACATGCCAAAGGCATGTCCCTACGTTTATGACGCAGGCCTCCGCCACACCTTCTACCGCGAGTCGCAAATTTTGGGGGCGTTGAGATGAAAAAACGGCGGGATATGTTGCACGGAATCAAAAAATAGCGTAATTTTGCAACGCTTTAGGCCCACATGAGTGCGGCTTGAGCAAATAGGATTGTCTTATGGTGTAATGGTAGCACTGCAGTTTTTGGTTCTGCCTGTCTAGGTTCGAATCCTGGTAAGACAACACAAAAAAAGAGTTTAATCATTTCGATTAAACTCTTTTTTTGATTCTATCAATTCAACTCTGTTACTCGTAGCAGGTGATGAAGAACATGTTCAGACCGAAGCGATCGGACCATACAGCGACGTAACCTTCTTGTGTCTCGTCGTCGAAGTACCAGTCGGCCATACAGCCGAATGAATCGCCTATCCACATGCCGGCTTCATTCTTGTTGGGATTCTTCTCTTTCGTGCAGAGTCCGTATCCGAATGCGGGATATCCGGGAATTACCTCAGTGAGTTCCTGATCGAACATTACTCCGCGGTTGCGCCAGTCGGTTCCGGTTGTGGCATAAGAGTATGGTTTGCCGTTAAGAACCATTGCGTGTACAGTAGGACGTCGTCCGCCATTGCGAGAGAGCCATTTGCCGGAGCGTGACCACCATTGCTCGCCGTCATCGTGCATATAGCCGTTGTACCCGAGCATGTGGTAGTCGGCCTCACCGCGGTTCGATCCGTCGGGGTTGTTGAGGTAGATATGAATCTGACCGTTGTCTTCGCTGCCGTTGGCCGAGCAGTCGCCTACAAGATACGGGTCATTCTCATAGGTGCCGAAGTATGATATCATCTGGAACTGATTCTTATCGAGCTCGCTGCGTCCGGTCTCGATGATGGTGTATTCAGGTTCGAGTTTACCGCGGTAGGCATTAAACTTGTAGTGCTGACCCTTGTTTGTGCGTGGTGCCGATGTGGCAATGACTGCATTTGTTGTAATGTCTCCGGCTACGTTGATATAGCATCCGCCATCGGTAGAGTTGGCGCTTATATCGGTAGTTACATCGGCGGTACCTACATGAATGGGTTCCTCCTCGGGTGATGTCCAATAGTAGAAATCGGTCTTGCCGGAAGCTTTACGACCCACCGACGCTACCATATTTCCAAGCCAGTCGGATGTTATGGCAACTACGTCGCCCGGAGAAATGCTGCCAAGATTGAGTGATCCGGCCGGATTTAAAGTAGCTACATCAAATACTTTAAAGGCGTGGGCGTCATTTGGCTGCATTGCATATTTTGCACCGGCATCACCGTTATCACCCCAGGCGAAGCGACGAGAGAATATAACAATCTTGTCCTTGCCACAGAAGGCGGGGAAGCCCATAAGGTCACCATAAGATGTGTTGAGGTTATCGTCCTGAGGCCATTTGGCGTATGTGCCGGGATAGCCAAGTTCAACGTAGGTCTTGTAAGCGCTCTGCTCGCCGTCGCCCATGCCTTCACCGTAGGGCTTGAGCTCACTCTCGGTCCAGCTCACGTAGAACTTTTCGACTTTCTTTCCGTCACCTGATGTTACGGTGTATTCAACCGGTGCATCGAGGTTGCTGAAGTCCTGGGGCTCGGTCATAGAGGGTGTTACGGTTGCACCCATCGAGAGGTTGAAGGAGGGCTTAGCGTTGGTAAGGTAATCGTTCGCATCAAGGAACGGGCTGATGCGAATGTTGAATACATTACCGTTTTCGGTCGAAGGTTTAACCTTGAAAACCTTGCTTTGACGCTTAATTTTTCCTTCTTCGTCATAGATTGTTGGCGATTCTACGGTAAATCCGTAGGGTTCGATGGCTGCATCTGAACGTAGATCTTTGGTCATGTCATCTTCACATGACGAAAGGGCTGCTGCACCAATACCAAGGAATGCTGTATATATAAAATATTGTAGTTTCATATTATTATAGCGTTGAGATTATTCTTCACCGGTAAAAATATATTCACCCTCGAAGTAACCGATAACAATGTAGCGGCGTGTGGTTCCTATGCCCGAGGTTACAATGAATTCTGTACCTTGAGCTACACCATTTGCATCGCGGTTGGTGATATTGTGTCGAGTGAGGGGCGGGGTAATTACCTCGTCGAATGTAAGAGAAGCCGAGAGGTAGCAGCTCTCAAGGTCGTAGGCTCCGATAAGGCTGCGTTTGAGGATAAATTCAATCTTTCCATATCCACCCTGTACAGCCTTGGCGGTCAAATCTTTGCCAGAAACCACTTCTCCGGCCGCGTTATATTCAGTTATAACGCCTTTGATACCTTCGGCCGTAGGATTCATCTTCAGACGCATGTCGGAGATGAGGTTATTGTCATGTTTAAAATCTTCATCGGCTTTCTGGCAAGAGGCGAATCCTACTACCGAAGCAACCGTGATAAAGATAAAAAGTAGGTTTTTATATAATAGTTTCATGATTGAAGTAGTGTTAAAAAGGTTACATTACCAGTCGGGATTGTCTACACAGAGGTGGTTGTTGTTGAGCTCGTCTGACGGGAGGGAGAAGTATCTGTAACGCTCCTGATAGATGCGTTTCGAACCACCGTCGGCATCGACCTCTTTATATGATTTGATACCGCTTGCTGTCTTGGTGATGAGAGTACCGTGAACATTCTTGCCGTCGATTACCTCGCGTGCCATGTCCCAGCGGCGAAGGTCCCAGAAACGGAATCCCTCTCCGGCGAGCTCGCAGCAGCGCTCACGACGCAGTATCTTCATGAATGACTCCTTGTCGGTTGCCGACTTGCCCGGCAGGCCTACACGGTTGCGCACAATATTAAGTGTCGCGATTGCCCCGGGTACGTCTCCCTGCTCGGCCTGTGCCTCGGCCTTATTGAGTAATACCTCGGCATAGCGTAGTACGATTTCGGTGTTATAGCTACGGTTGGATGTCGATATTTCTTCACCTTCCATAAGATATTTACGGAAATAGTAGCCGGTAGGAGTGTGTCCGTTGGTCGACGCGTTGTTCTGATATTCGGTATAGTAGTCAGCGCCGTTATCTGTTCCGCTACCTATGTAAGTTTCGATTTTGCGTCCTTCCCAGTCGGCTCCATCATATAATATGGTAGCTTGGAAGCGAGGCTCACGCATAGTGTACGGGTCGTCCCAGTCCCATTCCCAGTCGTTCCAGTTGATGTCGGTGCCGTCGTGGAACTCATACATGTCGGCCAGCTCGGCGGTGGGCACGATGCGGGCGTTCACTTTACCGAGACGTTCGATTTTAGAGTCGCCGAATGGACGCATCTGCATATCGTAATCGTTCATCTTGATGTCTTTTTTACCGTAGATGGCAAAAATTACCTCTTTGCGGTTGGCTACATCGTTCTTGCAATTGAACAGCGACTTGTAGTTTTCTACGAGGTCTTCAAACTTTCTTGATGAAGCTTGTTTAAGATCATAGCCTCCGAGCGATTTACACTTGTCGGCAGCGTCAATAACGACATCCCAGCGCTTGGCATATAGAGCGATACGCGACAAGAAGCCGTAGACCATACCCTGGGTGGCACGACCTATGTATTTGTTTTTATAATCTTTATGCTCGGCCCATGTTTTAGGCAGATGTTCGATGGCCCAATTCATTTCATCGATTATGAAGTCGTAGGTCTCCTCCTCGGTGAGGCGGGCGCGGTGGATGTCTTCCTCGTAGCGACCGTCGTCGAGTTCACCGGTCACGCCCGATTTGTCGGTGCGGATAACCACACCGCCATAAACGCGTGCAAGGAAGAAGTAGCTGATGGCACGGCAGAAGCGAACCTCGGCGCGGCGTATATCGCACCATTCTTCGCCATAACGCGGCACACCGTAAAAGTCAATCTCGTTGAGCAGGCGGTTGGCACGTTTGATGCGGCCATATTCGGTGCCCCAGCAACTGAACACGCCGGCGTTGTTTTTGCCGAATGAGTTGGAGAGCATCCAGGTTTTGTTGTACTGGTGCTCGTATTGATCCCATGATGTTGATTTGGCGATATCGGAGAATGCATCATAGAACTTGTTGCCGTCAATAAAGTAGTTACCGAGGTGGTCGGCAAATGTCTGGTATGAGGCGATGACATAGCCATCGGCGGCTCCCTCGTCGTTCCATACGTCCTCGGGGGTGAACTGGGTCGTGCTGCGTAGGTTCAGTTCGTCGTTACACGATGTCGAACCAAACAGCAGGGCAGTTGCGGCGAATATATATAATATTTTTTTCATTGTTAAATTCCTCCCAATCATTAGAATGATACATTAAGACCTAAGCTCCAGGTTGACTGCTGCGGATAGTGGCCGGCGCTGACCGAGGGAGACTCGGGGTCGACATACTTGAAGTGGCTCAGTGTCCACACGTTGGTGCCGGCAACATATACGTTGACACGGCTGAACGGTGTCTTGGTAAGGATCTGTTCGGGCAGTTCGTAACCGAAGACGAGGTTCTTGAGTCGCAGGTATTCGCCGTTGACCAGCCACCAGGTAGAGGTAACGGCGTTGTTCTGGTTGGCGATTGTCGACAGACGCGGATAGCGGGCGTCGGTATTCTCGGGGGTCCAGGCCTGCTCTACAAGATACTTGGGAGCGTTGGTGTCGCCATAGAAGGGGCGGGTGTAGGGTGTGTGGTCGGTGTGACCGTTGCCCCACGCGCCGTTGAGCTGATAGTCGACGTGGCTGACACCTTGCCAGAGCATGTTGAGGTAGAAGTTCTTGTAGTTGAAATCCATGTTCATTGAGAACGAGATTTCGGGAAGAGCGCCGTAACCGATGCGTACGTAGTCGCTCTCGGTGCCCTTGTACATGATTTTGCCGTCACCGTTTGTATCCTTGTACATGATGTCGCCGAGGCGAATGCTGCCCGAGGGGGGTGCGGGGTAGTTGTCAAGCTGCTCCTGGGTCTGGAACAGTCCGGTAGCGATGAGGCCGAAGCGTGCGCCCATCGAGTGGCCGAGCTGTGAGTTGTACATGGGGTGGTCATCGCTGGTCTTCATCTTCAACACCTTGTTGCGAGCGAAGCTGAATGTGCTGCGGATGCTGTAGTTGAAGTCCTTGGTAACTGCAAGCTGGTGCTTGAGGGTGATGTCGATACCGCGGTTTTCAATAGCGCCTGAGTTCTCGCGAGTGGGGTTGTTTCCGCCGAGCGATGAGGGATATTTGCCACCGATCGACTCGATAAGGTCGCTGGTGTGCTGGTAGAATACATCAATCTCGGCACCAAGTTTACGCTGCAGCACGTCGACATCGAGACCGATGTTGTATGTGCGGGTCGTTGACCACTTCAGGTCGGGCTGCAGGTAAGAGTTGGTGTAGTAAAGGGTAACAGGGTTGCCGTTGAGGAAGTAGCCGTTGGTAACGGGTTTCTCAAAAAGGTAGGTGTAGAGGAACGGGCTGATATTGTCTTTACCCGATTCACCGTAGCTGGCACGCAGTTTCAGGTTGTCGATCCAGTGAAGATTTTCCTTTATGAAAGGCTCGCTCGATATTACCCAGCCGGCCGATGCCGAGGGGAAGAATCCCCAGCGATTATCGGGAGCGAACTTGTAAGAACCGTCGACGCGGAATGCGAACTCGAAGAGATACTTGCTGTCCCACACGAAGTTGAAACGTCCCACGTGTGAAATCATCG
Source organism: uncultured Muribaculaceae bacterium (assembly GCA_947386115.1). GTDB lineage: Bacteria > Bacteroidota > Bacteroidia > Bacteroidales > Muribaculaceae > JAAVFS01. The sequence continues at coordinate 18,178 of CANDNO010000002.1, read as the reverse complement.
ATGTTACCTGGTGGCTGCCCGAGACACTGGTGGGAACGGTCTCGCCACCGAGCGAGATGTCGACGGGGTCATTGGTGATATAGTTCTTGGCCGATGCCTGGAACACGCCGCTCGAGTAGCGGGTGGCCTCGTAGAGGTACATGACGCCTATATCGGCTTTGCCGAACTTGTGGTTGTAGTTGACCTGGGGACGGAATATCCAGTTGTTGGCCCAGCTTGAACCGCGGAAGTAAGAACCATCCTCGCCAAAGCCGGGAGTGACGTTGAGAACCGGCTCGGCAAAATCGATTCCGGTGTAGTAGTTCTTGGGACGGTCGGTAAAGTTGCCTGTAAGACCGTGTGTGTACTGGTAGTTGGCCCAGATCGATGCCTTAAGGCCTTCGAGAACGGGATGAATATCCTTGAAGTGATATTCGAGCATGCCGCTCACGTTGATTACGTTTACGTTAAGTGTTGACTGTCCGGTGTTTTCGAGCAGGTGTATGGGGTTGTACTGCGAGTCGCCTGCTCTATAAGCGAGGGGCACACCTTTGTATTCCTTCTTGATGATAGGAACTGCTGCTATAGCGTGGCGCGCGGGGTTGAACTCGTCCTGCTGGTTGGTGATGTTCACGGCAGGCCATTTGCGCTCGGTGCGGTAGCCCGAGATATTCGATACGAAACGCAGGTTTTTGGCTACGGTGATATCAAGATTGGAGCGGAGGTTGTAACGGCGATAGTTGGTGTTACGCATGGTACCCTGCTGGTCCATGATGCCGGCCGATACATAATAATGTGTCTTGGCTGTTCCGCCTGTTGCCGAGATGGTGTGGTTGTTGGTGAGACCTGTGCGGAAAGTCTCCTTGATCCAGTCGGTCTCGCCCAGCCATGAGTCGGGGTCGTTGTTGCCTTCGAGCACGCGGCGCTGGAACTCGGCGTTGAAGCGGGGTGTGATGCCGTCGAGGCCCGATGCCTTGTTGTGCCAGTACATGTATTCCTCGGCGTTGAGGTACTCGGGCATGGCGGTATTGCGGTTCCAGGTTACAGAGCCGCTATACGAAATCTTGGCATTGCCTTCAGCACCTTTCTTGGTGGTGATAAGTATAACACCGTTGGCACCCTGCACACCATAGATGGCTGCGGCGGCGTCTTTCAGTACCGATACGCTCTCGACATCCTGGGGGTTGACCGAGTTCATGTCCATGGGGACACCGTCGACGATTACCAGCGGGCCCGAACCTGCAAAGTCGTTGACGCCGCGCACGTGTATGGCGGCGTTATCGGCACCGGGAAGACCTGTCGACTGTATGGCGGTCAAGCCCGATACCTTACCGGTGAGCATATTCGAGACGTTTTGCATTGGTGCTTTTACAAGATCCTTGCCTGATATTGAAGATACGGAGCCGGTGAGGGTGACTTTTTTCTGGACGCCGTAACCAACGACTACGACCTCGTCGAGCATCTCGGTGTCTTCTTCCATCGTTACGTCTATGTTCTGGCGACCCTTGAGGGCTACGCTCTGTTTCTTGTAACCGATGTAGGTAAACTCAAGTGTTCCGTTCAGGTCGGGTACCTGTAGAGCAAATTTACCGTCGATATCAGTTGCGATTCCTGTGTTGGGATCACTTTTCAATCTTACAGTGACGCCCGGCAGTCCATCGCCGCTACTGTCGCTTACGGTACCGGTAACTGTTACCTGTGCGCTTGCACAGATGGCTATTACCATACACCATAATGAGACCATAAGTCTTAGGTTCTTTAGTTTTGTTTTCATGGTCAGAGTTGTGAAAAAATATGACTGGTGTTGTTTTGTTTCGGTGGAGAGATGTAAGAAAAATTTTTAAGTTAACTTTGTTTAAATAATCCCATATTCACTTTGTTGTGTATACTTTACGGTAAGAAATAATTACAAATTTAAATAATGGAATTTTATCTCGCAACTTTTTCGACAAAAAATTTAAATAACGGTGAATATTTTTTAAATTCTTTTATAAAATTAGGATTCGGCATTAACATAAAAGCCTGTTAGACGATAAATGATAATTGCAGGGCGGCCACTCGACGGCAATTATTGTCGAACCGGCTCTAAAAAGAAGTCCCGCCGGGGAGGGCGGGACTTCGTGGATATGCCGTGTGTGTGGGGATGTTTACTTGACAATGAGGAGGTAGTAGTTCTTCTTGCCTTTCTGAACGAGGATGTATTTGTCGTTCAGTAGCATGTCGGTCGAGGCGGGCGCGTAGGGATCGGCTACTTTCTCTTTGTTGATGGCGAAGCCACCTCCCTGGGCGAGTTTGCGCAGTTCGCCCTTGGAGGGGAATACGGGGGCGAGGTCGACGAGAAGGTCGGCCAGTTTAACGCCGGCCTCGATGTCGGCACGGTTCACCTCGAATGTGGGCACGCCTTCAAACACTGCGAGGAGTGTGTCCTCGTCGATGCGGTGAAGGATTTCGCCGGCTTTGTTGCTGAACAGAATCTGTGATGCTTCGACAGCGGCATTGTAGTCGTCCTCGCTGTGAACCATGATTGTGATTTCCTTGGCAAGACGGCGCTGCAGCGGGCGCTGGCCGGGGTCGGCTGCCTGCTGTGCGATGAGTTCGTCGATTTCCTCCTTGGGCAGCGAGGTGAATATCTTGATGTATTTCTCGGCGTCGGCGTCGGAGACGTTGAGCCAGAACTGGTAGAACTTGTAGGGTGAGGTGTAACGGGCGTCGAGCCATACGTTGCCGCTCTCGGTCTTGCCGAATTTGCCGCCGTCGGCTTTTGTGATGAGCGGGCAGGTGATGGCAAAGACGTTCTCCTCGCCTGTCTTGCGGCGTATGAGCTCGGTACCGGTGGTCATGTTGCCCCACTGGTCGCTACCGCCCAGCTGCAGGCGGCAGTTGCGTGTCTGGTACAGGTGCAGGAAGTCGTAGCCCTGGAGGAGCTGGTAGGAGAACTCGGTGAAGGACATTCCCTCGCGCGACTCGCCCGAGAGGCGTTTCTTGACCGAGTCTTTGGCCATCATGTAGTTGACGGTGATGTGTTTGCCGATGTCGCGGATGAACTCGAGGAACGAGAAGTTCTTCATCCAGTCGTAGTTGTTGACGAGCTCGGCGGCGTTGGGGGCGTCGCTGTCAAAGTCGAGGAATTTGGCGAGCTGGCGCTTGATGGCTTCCTGGTTGTGGCGCAGGGTCTCTTCGTCGATGAGTTTGCGCTCCTGGCTCTTCATCGAGGGGTCGCCGATCATGCCGGTTGCTCCGCCTACGAGCGCGATGGGTTTGTGGCCGGCGCGCTGGAGGTGTTTGAGCATCATCACTCCCACGAGGTGGCCTATGTGGAGGCTGTCGGCGGTGGGGTCGATGCCCAGGTAGGCCGTGGTCATTTCCTTATTTAGTTGTTCTTCGGTGCCGGGCATCACTGAGTGAATCATCCCGCGCCAAGTAAGTTCTTCAATAAAATTCATAATAAGTTATATTTAACGCGTCTTGCTCTTGTTGGGTGAATTATTCAACCGCAAATTTCGCAAATTACGCAAATTGTTGTTGTTTTTTATGCTGGTTGTTTTTGAATCGCGAATTACGCGAATTTCGCGAATTTAAAAATTATTTACTTTTCTAAAATATGATTCGTTGTAAACGAGGCTCGGTGTGTTGAAATTAAACAGGAATCCTAATTTCTTGCCTGATAATTTCAAGTATGTGAGCAGTTGCATGTGGTAAACCGGGTTGATCTCGGTAACTGCTTTCAGTTCTATAATGACCTCGTTGTTTACTATCAAATCGGCCCGATAGCCAACATCAAGTTTCTCTCCTTTATATACTATTCCGATAGGAACCTCCGTTGCCACAAAGTGCCCTCGTGAAACAAGTTCTTTTGTGAGAGCCGCTTTATATGCAGATTCAAGCAAGCCCGGACCTAAAATCCTATGAACTTCCATCGCTGCTCCAATAATGTCAAAACCGATGTCTTTTACCATAATGTCTCGATGCGGAGTGTTAAATAAATTTGTGCGATGCTCGTTTCAAGAAAGTCGACGCAGTGCCTAAAATAAATTTGCGCAATTTGCGTAATTTGCGGTTCGGATTGTTGGTTCGGGGGAGAGGTTAGTGCAGGCGGGAGAGGGCGGCGGAGATGCGGCGCATTGCTTCCTTGATGTTGTCGTCGCTGGTGGCGTAGCTGAGGCGGATGTAGCCGTCGAGGCAGAAGGCGGCGCCGTCGACTGTGGCTACGCGTGCGTGCTCGAGCAGGTACATGGTGAGGTCGCCCGACGATGTGATGGTGGTCTCGCCGTCGCTCTTGCCTATGAACGATGATACCTCGGGGAAGAGGTAGAAGGCGCCGTCGGGACGGTTGACTTTCAGTCCGGGAATCATCGATGCCAGCTTGACGATGAGGTCGCGGCGGCGTTCGAAGGCCTTGCGCATGGTCTCGACACATTCCTGCGAGCCGGTGTAGGCGGCTTCGGCGGCTTTCTGGGCTATCGAGCTACAGCCCGATGTGTACTGGCCCTGAAGCTTGCTCACAGCCTTGGCTATCTCGAGCGGAGCGGCACAGAATCCTATGCGCCAGCCTGTCATGGCATAGGCTTTTGACACGCCGTTGATGAGTACCACGCGGTCGTGTATCTCGGGGAACGATGCGAGCGATGTGAATGAACCGGTATAGTTGATGTGCTCGTAAATCTCGTCGGCCAGTACGAGGATGTCGGGGTATTTGGCGATTACGTTTACGAGGGCCTGGAGCTCATCTTTGGAATACACGCTGCCGGTGGGGTTGGAGGGGGAGCACAGGAGCACCATACGGGTGGCGGGGGTGATGGCTGCCTCGAGCTGCTCGGGAGTGATCTTGAAGTTGCTCTCGATAGTGGCGGGCACGAGCACGCTCTTGCCCTCGGCGAGCTTGACCATCTCTACGTAGCTCACCCATGCCGGGGTGGGAATGATGACCTCGTCGCCGGGATTGATGGTAGCGAGGATTACGTTGCAGAGTTCCTGCTTGGCGCCGTTGCCTACCACGATCTGGGCCGGGGTGTATTCGACGCCGTTCTCGTCGCGCAGTTTGGCGCAGATGGCTTCGCGCAGCGACATGTAGCCGGGCACGGGCGTATAGAATGTGAAGTTGTCGGCGATGGCTTCGATTGCTGCGGCCTTGATGTGGGTCGGAGTGTTGAAGTCGGGTTCGCCTACCGACATGTTGATGACGTCAATACCCTGAGCTTTAAGCTCAGCACTTTTCTGGGACATTGCCAAGGTTGCCGATGGGGCAAGGGCCTTGATGCGGTCTGAGATATTCATAATATAGCCTAAGTTATTATTTTGCAAAGGTAGTAAAAAAACACTACCTTTGCATGTTCACAAGCTGTTTTTTCATGATTGACAACACGACTTTTGATAACTGCACCGCGCTGTTTCACACCTTTGGCTGCAAACTCAACTTTGCCGAGACTTCGACCGTAGCCCGACTCATGGGCGAACGGGGCATAAGGCGTGTGGCCGCGGGCGAGACCCCCGACATCATTGTTGTCAACACCTGCTCGGTGACCGAGCTGGCCGACAAGAAGTGCCGGCAGGCCATACGCGGCTTTGCCCGCCGTTACCCCGATGCTGCCATCGTGGTGACCGGTTGCTATGCCCAGCTCAAAAGCGAGGAGGTGGCGGCGCTTCCCGGTGTGAAAATAGTAGGAGGTACCAATCAGAAACTCAAGCTGATAGAATTTATCGACGAGTGGCGCCGCACTCGCGCCAACCGTGTGGAGGTGACTCCATTGCAGGAGCTGCGCGAATTTGTGCCTTCATGCTCGCGCGGCGACCGTACCCGCTACTTCCTTAAGGTACAGGACGGTTGTGACTACTGGTGCAGCTATTGCACGATACCGCGTGCCCGCGGACGCTCACGCTCGGGATCGATCGAGAGTATGGTCGAGCAGGCTCGACGTGTGGCTGCCGAGGGTGGTCGCGAGATAGTGATTACCGGTGTGAATATAGGCGATTTCGGCAAAGGTCGCGACGATAATTTCCTTGACCTTATTCGCGAGCTTGATCGAGTCGACGGCATCGAGCGCTACCGTATATCGTCGATCGAGCCCAACCTGCTCACCGACGAGATTATTGATTTCGTAGCCTCGTCGCGCCGTTTCATGCCACACTTTCACGTGCCTTTGCAGAGCGGCAGCGATGCAGTGCTGTCGCTTATGCGTCGTCACTACGACACCGCGTTGTTCCGCCACAAGATGGAGCGCATAGTCGAGGCTATGCCCGACGCATTCATAGGCGTGGATTTGATTGTGGGAGCTCGAGGCGAGACGCCCGACGAGTTTGCCCGCTCAAAGGCGTTTGTAGAGTCGTTGCCCATAAGCCGTCTGCATGTCTTTACATATAGCGAGCGTCCCGGCACCAAGGCTCTCGATATAGATTATGTGGTTGACCAGGCCGAGAAGCATCGGCGCACTCGCGAGATGCTTGCCGTGAGCGATGACCTGTTACAGCGTTTTACATCGCGTTTTATCGGAACCACGCGGCCGGTACTGCTCGAGCACCCGCGCCCGGGACACCCTATGAGCGGATTTACCGACAATTATATTAAGGTAAGCGTGAACGCTCCCCTCGAGCTTGATAACACAATCGTAAACGTGAGGCTTGACGGTCCCGGCCCCGACGGTATTGAAGAGCTCGTAGGAACATTGGTTTGAGTGGATTATGAGTAAGAATTGGCTATATGCTCCATTGGGCTGGATGGCTCACGCGGTGGCTCTGTTGCCGCTGAGGGTACTGTATGTACTGGCCGATATTGTATATTTTCTTGCCTATCATGTCGTGGGGTATCGCCGGCATGTGGTCGAGAAGCACATTGCCGATTCGTTTCCCGAGAAGAGCGCCGATGAGCAACGTCGCATCGTGAAGGATTTCTACCATAACTTTGCCGATTATATAGTCGAAACGATAAAACTGCTGCACATAAGCGACGAGCAGATGATGCGGCGCATGACATTCACCAATCTCGAAGCGATACGATCGCTGCTCGATCGCGATATACAGGTGATGGTGCTGTTTTCCCACTGTTTCAACTGGGAATGGGCGCCGTCGGTGACCCGCTGGCTGCACCCTCAGGGCGACAAGCCTGTAGAGTTCGGCCAGGTTTATCGTCCGCTCAAAAACAAGTGGATGGATGGCTTCATGCTACATCTTCGCTCGCGTTTCGGCTCGCGCAACTATCCCATGAACGGGGTGCTGAGAGAGCTACTCAAGGCCCGCCGCGAGGGGCGTCGAACCACTACGGGCTTTATGAGCGACCAGAAGCCCATCTGGGGCGATGTGCGCCATGTGATTGACTTTATGCACCATCCCACGCCCACGCTCCTTGGCAGTGAGGAGCTTGCGTCAAAGCTTAAAATGGGCGTCGTGTACTGGGATATAAGCAAGGTGTCGCGCGGACATTACAATATCGATGTCGTTCCCGTGGCCGACAATGCGGCCGACACCGCCACCTACGAGATTACCGACCGCTACTTCGAGCTGTTGTCGCGCACGATCAATCGCCAGCCGGCACTGTGGCTTTGGAGCCACAAGAGGTGGAAGTATCCCTATGCGTTCGAGCCCGACGGTACGCCTGTTTACGATTCTAAATCGGTGAGATAATGGCAGATATAGCGGTGATAATATTGAACTGGAACGGCGAGAAGCTCTTGCGGGAGTTCCTGCCGTCGGTGGTGGAGAATACCCCGGGTGATATCGCTACGGTCATTGTGGCCGACAATGGTTCAACCGACGGGTCGATTGCTCTGCTCGAGAGCGAGTTCCCCGGTGTGGAAGTGATCAAGTTTGATGAAAACTACGGTTTTGCCGGTGGATATAATCGTGCGGTAGAGGCTACGCGATACCGATATACATTGCTGTTAAACAGCGATGTGATGACACCAAGTGGCTGGATTGAACCGCTTTACCGCTGGATGAAGGATCATCCGGATGCCGGAGCTGTCATGCCTAAGATTCGGGCCTATCGCGACCGCGAGAAGTTTGAGTATGCCGGTGCCGCGGGCGGATTTATCGATCGCAACGGCTATCCATATTGCCGTGGGCGCATTTTTGATACGGTCGAGGAGGATAGGGGGCAATATGATACCCCCGCTGAAGTGTTTTGGGCTACGGGCGCCGCTATGCTTGTCGACACCGAGGCTTATCTTGCCGTGGGCGGCCTCGACGAGCGGTTTTTCGCCCACATGGAGGAAATCGATCTGTGCTGGCGGCTGAAACTTGCCGGCCGCACCAACTGGGTCGTGCCCGAGGGGTGTGTATATCACCTTGGCGGAGCATCGCTCGATGCTGCCAATCCGCGTAAGACATATTTGAATTTCCGCAATAACCTGCTCATGCTTCACAAGAACCTGCCCGACTCGACCCGATGCGGGAAACTGTTCCGCCGTCGACTGCTCGACACGCTCGCGTGGGCAAAGTTCGTGGCTACCGGGAAGTGGAAGCATGCTGCCGCCATACTCCGTTCCCACAAGGATTTTGCACGCATGCGCCGAGATTACACCAAGCATCCCGACAAGGATCTGCTCAAGGGGCTTCCCAATATTCTTGTAAACTACTATCTACGCGGCCACAAGACGTTCCGCGGCTGAAACCGGCTCTAAGATCAATTAAGCATACATCGCTTCGATCTCGCGTGCGTAGTGACGGTTGATCACGGGGCGGCGTATCTTCAGCGTGTTGGTCAGCTCGCCGTTCTCCATCGTGAACTCGCGGGGAAGGAGGGCGAATTTCTTGATTTTCTCGAATGGTGCGAAGCTCTTTTGCAGGCGCTCGATGCGTTCCTCGATGAGCTGGCGTATGTCGCTGTTGCGCACCAGTTCGTCGAGATTCTTGTACTGGATGTGCTTTTTGCGGGCATACTCCTTGAGTGCTTCGAAGGCCGGTATTATAATGGCTGTCACATACTTGCGGTTGTTGCCTATGACTGCTACCTGCTCGATGTATTTGTCCTCGCCCAGGCGTGTTTCAAGTGCCTGCGGAGCAATGTATTTACCGTTTGATGTCTTGAAAAGGTCCTTGATGCGCTCGGTGAGCACAATCTCGCCCTTGGGGTCGAAGAAGCCGGCATCGCCCGTGCGGAACCATCCGTCGGCCGTAAAGGCTGCTTCAGTCTCGGCCGGTTTGTTGTAGTAGCCGCGCATCACGGTGGGGCCTTTGACGAGTATCTCGCCCTCGTCGCCAATCTTGACCTGAATGCCTTCGATGGGTTTGCCTACCGAGCCGACTTCGTAGCCGGTGAACGGGTAGGCCGATACGGTGGCTGTCGTCTCGCTGAGGCCGTAACCTATGACGATGTTCACGCCACACGACAGGAAAAATTCGATGATATTGGGGCTCAATGGCGCTCCGGCGGTGGGGAATATGTTGCCGCGGTCAACGCCCATAGCCCGGCGCATGGTCGACATCACCATCTTGTCGTAGAAGCGGTAACGGGTTTCGAGCCACGCGGGAACTTTAAGTCCGAGTCGTTTATAGTGGAGATTGCGGCGGCGTCCTATCGATAACGCGCGTTTTACGAGCAGTCGTTTTGCCGGATTCATGGCGCTGATGCGCTCCTGGATGGCCGAGTAGGCTTTTTCCCAGAATCGCGGCACGCTACACATACAGGTGGGGCGTACCTCTTTGATGGCTCGCTGTATCTCACGAGGGTCGGTGTTGATATAAACCGGAACGCCTATGTAGAGGCAGAAGTATGTCCATGCCTTCTCGAATATATGGCTCAAAGGCAGGAAGCAGAGCGATGTGTCGGCCGGGGTGACGTTGGTAAGCCAGCGGCGATGTATGTCGAGGCAGGCGTTGAAGCAAGAGTGGGGGAGAATGGCTCCCTTGGGCTCGCCTGTTGTGCCCGACGTATATATTAATGTGGCGATATCGTCGGCAGTGGCTTCGTTGCGGCGGCGTTCAACTTCTTTCTGGCAGGCTTCGGAAGCCGAGGCTCCAAGCGACAGGAAGTCGGCATAGCTCATGAAGCGGGGTTCGTCGGCCGGTGTGTCTACGGTGTCGGCCAGTCCTACGATGTGTTGCAGGTTGGGGCACTCGCCCGATATCTCGCGCACGGCTGCGAGCTGCGAGTTGCTGCCTACGAATATGAGTTTTGCTCCCGAATCGTTGAGGATGTACCGCACCTGGTCGGCGCTGCTTGTGGCATATAGCGAAACGGGGATTGCTCTGAGAGCGTATGATGCGAAGTCGGCTATGATGCAGCCGGGACGATTTGACGAGAAAATGGCAACGCGGTCTTGAACGCCTATTCCGAGGGTTTCAAGAGCCTTGGCGGCGTTGTCGACAAGAATGCCCATTTCACTCCATTTTACGCTCTCCCAGCAGCCGTTGCGATATTCAAAATAGGCGGTATCGTTGGGGCGAGAGGTTGAAGTGGAGAAAGGCAGTGATGTCAGTATATTATGATTTTGTTGCGTCATATCTTATATAATTGGTTGTATATAAGGGGTTTGCGAATCTTGTTCGCTCGCTATGGCAGGCCATAGACGGCACAAAGTTACGGAATCCCTCCTATTAATTAACAATTTCTCGCGTTGCATAGACCGATAATTAACTACAATTAACAACATGCGATAACGTGTCGGGAACGAGTTTTTTGGGCTTCTTGTAGCGAAAACGACTACATTTTGCGCCAAAATTGTTGTTAATAGTTGTTATTGTTAATGATGTGTTTATGAATAATTGTGTAATTTTGTAGCATGGATACGAATAAACCTCAAGAAAATACAGTTGCAGAGCCGGTGAAGCGTGATGTGCTTAACGCCGACGATGTGGCACGCATGGTGCCGCGTCTGGCCAAACATCCCAAACTTATCAACCGGCTTCTGAAATTTCTACAGATAGATAAAGTAAATGCCATTCACGAGCACAACATAGATCATCCAGGGCCGGAATTCGTGCGCGGACTGCTCACCGATCTTGACATAAAACTCAAAATCGACAACGAGCAGGTGCTCGATCACCTCCCCGAGGGAGCTTTTGTGACGGTGAGCAACCATCACTTCGGTGCGCTCGACGGCATTATACTCATCGATCTGATAGCTTCGCGCCGTCCCAAGTATAAGGTGATGGTCAATATGTTCCTGAACTATATCAGCGGCATGCGCCCCAACTTTATCGCTGTCGATGCCATGGCCAGCGACGATCCCAAGAAGAAAGCCGTGTCGATGAAAGGAATCAAGGAAGCCATCAAGATGGTGCGCAGCGGCGAACCTGTGGGATTCTTCCCCGCCGGCGCTGTAGGAAAGGTGAACTGGCGCCTGCGTCTCAAAGACCGTGAGTGGCAGCCCAATATCATACGCCTCATCGACCAGCTCAACGTGCCGGTGATTCCGATATTTTTCCACGGGTCAAACAGCTGGTGGTTTAATTTCCTGGGCGTCACTTGCTGGCAGCTCAGAACGCTTCGCCACCCCGCCGAGGTGTTCCGCAAGAAAGGAAAGACTTTCCATGTTACTGTAGGCAATCCTATCAGTGTCGAGGAACAGGCACGCCATAAAGGCTCGCTCGAAGAGTTTGGCAAGTTCCTGCGCGAGCAGACCTACTCGCTGCGCGATGTCAAGTAACCGATTGTGCAAGTATGAACATTGATTTGACCGATAATAAGGAGGTGGTTGCGGCCAAGATGCGTCTTGGTATCGTGGGCAATGCGCCGGCGCTGACGGCAGCGCTGGAGCGTGCCGTGCGCGTGGCGCCTATCGACCTGTCGGTGCTTGTTACCGGCGAGAGCGGTACGGGTAAGGAATTTTTTCCTCAGATTATTCACCAGAACAGCCCCCGCAAGCATGCCCGATATATAGCCGTGAACTGTGGCGCCATACCCGAGGGTACGATCGATTCGGAACTGTTCGGTCACGAAAAGGGCGCTTTCACAGGAGCTGTCGCCACCCGTAAAGGTTACTTTGAGGAGGCCGACGGGGGTACCATCTTTCTTGACGAGGTTGCCGAGCTGCCTCTTACTACCCAGGCGCGCCTGTTGCGTGTGCTCGAGAGCGGCGAGTTTCTCAAGGTGGGTTCGTCGACGGTTCAGAAAACCAATATACGTATTGTGGCCGCGACCAATGTCGATATGCTCGATGCGGTAAGGCGCGGCAAGTTCCGCGAGGATCTTTACTACCGCCTGTCGACCGTTCAGATTGTCATTCCCCCGTTGCGTGAGCGTGGAAGCGACATCATGTTGCTTGCACGAAAATTTGCGGCCGATTTTGCCGAACGTTACCGCACGCCGCGTATAACCATAGGCGACACCGCCTCGCGCATGATGCTCCATTACGGTTGGCCCGGCAACGTGCGCCAGCTCAAGAATGTCGTCGAGCAGCTCGCGCTGTTCCAGGCCGGCAATGAGGTGGATGCCGATATGCTCGCTCCATACCTGCCCGACATGGTCGACACGTTTGCTCCCGTGGCCGCTTCGCAGGCTACGGCGTCGAGCGCGTACGATCGCGAGCGCGATATGCTCTTTAACTTGATCTTCAGGCTGCAACGCGAAATCGATGACCTGCGTGCGGTGGTCAACGACCGCCAGGGACATCACCCCCACATTGCCGAGCCGGCTATCACGCCACACGTCGATGTGGCTCTTGATACCCCCGCGCCGACGATCGTCGACACGCCCACGTCGCTGGTGAGATACGGCGAGCACAAAGGCCTTGATTTTACTCCTGTTGTCGACGCTTCGCCCGTGCAGGACAACGTGGCCGAGCAGCCTATGGCAACCACGCTCGAAGAAACGGAGCGCGAGACCATACGCCGGGCGCTCGAGCGCAACATGGGGCGTCGCCGTAATGCGGCTGCCGAGCTCAACATATCGGAGCGTACGCTATATCGTAAAATAAAAGAATATAACCTCGAATGAAAAAAAACTTGAACGTCAATAAACTGCGAAACCTTGCGATAAAGCTTGGCTTGCTTGTGGCTATCGTGGCGATGGCGGCTCCATCGTGTCGTATAAGCTATAAATTCAACGGTGCCGCACTTGACTATACCGTGTATCGCACTATCCATGTGAGTAATTTCCCGATACGCGCGGCACTGGTTTATCCTCCTTTGCAGCAGACGTTTGAGAATGAATTGCTCGATTACATAACCCGCAACACCCGCCTGCAGACGGTCGACGGCTCGAGCGACCTGTCGCTCGAGGGTGAGATTACCGGCTACAACCTCTCGCCACAGGCTGTTACCGAAGATGCCTACGCATCGAAAACGCGCCTCACGATCACCGTGCGCATAAAATACACCGATTCCAAAAACGACAAGAACGACGTCGACCAGACATTCTCGGCCTACCGCGACTTTGACTCCAGCGAGATGCTCACCGACGTGCAGGACGAGTTGTGTCAGACGATATCGAAAGAGCTTGTTGAACTGATTTTTAACGCCACGCTTGGCAACTGGTAATTATGATCGACGAATCTCTCAAAACACTGCTTGACACCCCGGCCGACACCCCGGTCGACCCACAGCTCGTGGCATCGCTCACCGAGCGCTGTCCGGCGTTCCTGTTGCCTGTGGTTCTTGAACTCAGGCATCCACACCCGGGACTTGACGATGCTACTGCCGCAAAGCTCGTGGAGCGCATATCGCTGTCGGTACCCGACCGCCGTCGTGTAAAGGTGCTAATCGACCCCGAGGGAACAGGGCGTTATGATCGCTTTTATCCTGTTCAGCAAGTTAATAGCTCTCCCTCCACTAACGATGCCATCGATACATTCCTATCGACATACGGCAATATCGACCCGGCCGAGGAAGAACTCCTCAACCGCATGATATTTAACCCCGTGCCTGATTACGCGGCTACGCTTGAACGTGAAACTCCGGCGGTGGGCGAGCCGCGCGACGAACAGGACCGCCTGCTCGATGCCTTCATAGCAGGGAGTGCCGATTTTGTGGCTGCTGTTGATGGGAAAAATGTCGATGGCGAGGTCGTTTCGGGCGAGGCCGAGGCTACCGCTGTGGAGACGGTCGAGACGGCACATGAAGAGGCTCCGCGACAGCCCAAGGCTCCTGCAGGATCGCTTTTGAGCGAGTCATTGGCTAAAATTTTCATAAAACAGCACAATTATAAGCGTGCTTATGAAATTATCAGCTCCTTAAGTTTGAATTATCCGGAAAAAAGTATTTACTTTGCAGACCAATTGCGCTTCCTCCGTAAACTCATCGCCAATCAGGAAGCACGTGAACGTCAGAATAAACAATAAAACAAGAAATAATCAACACAATAATGCAAACCGCTTTAATCATTATCTCAGTTATTATCTCAGTATTGCTCATCATCGTGGTTCTCATCCAGAAATCAAAAGGTGGCGGCCTGGCTTCTAATTTTGCCGGTTCAAACCAGATTATGGGCGTACGTCGCACTAACAACTTCATTGAGAAAGCTACCTGGACTCTCGCTATCATCGTCTGCTTCCTCTCGCTCATGTCGGGCATTCTCATGCGCGGCGGCGTACAGGACAACCAGCCCATGGTAAAGGATGTTAACCCCATCGAGCAGTTCCCCGGCACTTTCGAGACACCCGAGCAGAACGCTGCCGAGGGTGAGGCTGTTGCAGCCGAAGAGATCGTGGTTGACGAGGCAGCAGCTCCCGCCGAGGCCGCAGCTCCCGCCGAGGCTACAGAGGCTCCCGCTCCTGCCCAGGCCGAGTAATTCACTCGCCGGTTAAACCGAGAAAATAACAACACTGTATACAGGCTGTCGTGCTCCTGGCATGGCGGCCTTTGTCACATACATACTCGACGGGTATGAACCATAGGCACTCCCTGAGCGTTCGTACTTGAAGAATCAACTTTAATAGAAATTTATGAAGACCCTTAATTACATGGTAGCGATAGCAGCTGCCTCAACTTTGACAATGACTTCGTGTGGTAACAAGGCCAAAGTAGTGCAGGAGACTGCCGACCTTGACAACCTCATCGAGGAAAATACCGTGACCGTGAAACAGAATGCGTTGACCGACACTACTCTTACAATGGGTGGGGCAAGTATGCGTTTTGCCGAGGTGTCGCGTATTTTCCAGGTCGATACCACCGGGCAGTTCTATCTCTCGGTAAGAGCGATCATCCCTGCCGACTCGAGCGCCATTACCAATAACCTTTACAGCTCTTTGCTGGGCTATTACAAGGAGCTTGGCGATACTCTCGACAATGCTCCGGCGATGGCTTCGACACCTGCCCAGCTGGCACAGGCTCTCGACGCCATGGGCGCCGGCTTCAAGGCCTATGTGCAGCCTTATGCCAACGATACAATCACGCCCGGCTTCATGATGAATGCCGACCTGCGCCCCGTCTACGGCACTGACGCATATATGACCTATGCCGTGTATGACGATTATTACACCGGTGGAGCACATGGCGAGGTAGATACATATTTCGAGACATTCAATATCAAGACAGGCAAGCCCTACACGTTTGAATCATTGTTCAGTGCCGACGGCCGCTCTAAAATACGTGCCAAACTTGTTGAAATCATTGCCAAGGATAAGGAGCAGACTGTTGACGAGTACCTAAAGTCGCTCAATGAGTTCCTGATGCCTACGACTCCCGTCACGGTTGATAACTTCCCGGTTTATCATGTGGGAATTACCTCGTTCGGAGTTGTGTTTACTTATCCTAAGTATTCGATTGCCGCCGGATACGAGGGGTGCCCGGCCTACGTTATTCCCCTTGACGAGGTTTCTTCTTACTTAACGCTATAGCGACGAAGGTCCACAGTCCCAGGACGATTGTGAGACATGTCGACATAGTCAGAATGAGATTTGCAAAGGTCTTTGAGTCAAGCTCAAAGGCCTTTTTTGCTGCCTCGTCGAGTCCGGCTGGAGCATAGAGGCTGAGGCCGAAGATGATTGCGATCTGGTAGGGACCTATACCGCCGTTGCTGGGAATGCCCATGGCGATGGTGCCGAGTGTGAAGCACACGAGCACGGCGATAAGCCCGTGGCTGTCAAAGATTTCGCGGGTGAACGGGAATGCCTGGAACGCGAGCACCATTTGCCCGAAGTAGCATCCCCACAGTAGTGAGGTCCACAGCAGCCACATCCCTTTGCGCTTGATTGTGAGAATGGCGGCAAACCCCGACCATAGCTCGTGGCAGAATTCTTTGACTTTATTAATCATGCCGTTGCTGCTGCGACGCTTGAAAAACCATAAGGCGAACAATACGACCGCGGCTACTGCAATCCAGGTCCAGGGCGAGGTGGCGAGTGTGGCCATGCGGCGGTAGCTGTCGGGATAGCGCATGACGAACGATTCGATGGCTTCGTGGCCCACGATAAGGGTTAACAGTGTGAACAGCATGCCTGTGAGAAGGTCGGCGAAGCGGTCGGCAAGCATCGTGCCTACGACGGTGCCGAACGGAGCATCTTCCCTGTGGGCTATGAATCCCGAGCGCCATACCTCGCCGAGGCGGGGAAACACGAGATTCACGGCGTATGTGCCGAAAATGCTGTACACCAGTTCGGTAAATGACGCCTTGATGCCTACTCCCTCAAGCTGTATCCCCCAGCGTAGTGCCCTGAAAACGTAGCTCATGAAGCTCACCATGAGCATGAAGCCTATCCACTTGAAATCGCAGTGATTCTTTATGATTTCAAGCATATCGGCGAGGTTGTCGTTGCGGAACAGCGCCCAGCACAGTCCTACGCTTATCACCACCGGGATGACAAATTTCAGTATCACACCGACAGTACGCCGGCGCTTACTGGTAGCGGATTCGGAACTTTGTGCAGACATTATTGCTTGAGCGGGACAATGAAGTGTTCTAATGTTGATTCACAAAGGTAAAAATTATTTGAAATAATTCCAATAATACCTCGATATGTTTCAAAAAAGTATTTCGGCCTCCCCGGATTACGCTCGGCGGGTGTATTTGAGGAAGTAATGCAGGAACAGAGCTCCGGCTATGAAAAGAGAGATTGAAAAGCTCAGGAAAATGCCCTGCAGCCCGAGCCCGGCGGGGTGGGCGAGCAGCCATGTCGACGGTATGCCCACGATGATGTAGCTCACGAACGCAATCCACAGCATCGGCATCACGCGCGAGGTGCCGCGGAGGGCGCCGGCAAAGTTGATCTGTGTGGCGTCGCCGAGCTGGTACAGTACCAGGGGCACAAGCTGGGCCGAGGCGAGATTGATGAGCGCCATGTCGTTGTCGCTGAAGAAGCTTATAAGGGTGCGCCCGCAGGTAAGGAATATCGTACAGCTCACGAAGGCGATGGCGAGTATTACATGATAGCCGGCCCAGCCTATGCGGCGCATGGTCGCTGTGTCGCCGGCTCCGGCAGCGTTGGCTACGAGCACCGAGACGCCTGTGCCCATGCTGTAGTAGATACAGAATCCGAGTGTGCCTACAATCACAAGTACCTGAAAGGCTGCGAGCGCGAGGGTGCCGTCGGGCAGCCACCCGGCGATAAGCGCGGCAGCCGAGAATGAGCCGGCTTCCATAGCCATTTGCAGGCCTATGGGAAATGATGTCACAGCAATCTTGCCGGCGGTCATTACCTGCTTGACCGAGTGGGTGAAGCCTGATCGATACCCCGCATAGACTTTTCGGCCGAAGAATACCCATACGATGAGAATCGGGCACAGCAGTCGGGCGGTGAATGTAGCCGCGCCGGCTCCCATGAGTCCCATCTCGGGACACCCCCAGTGGCCATCGATGAACAGGTAGTTGCCGAGAACGTTTACGGCATTGGCTATGAGTACAATCACCGTAGGCATGACGGTGTTGCGCACGGCATAGCTCCACTGGGCGAACACATTGAACATCGAGATGGGTATGATGCCGGCCAGGTATATGAGATAATATGGCTTGATAAGCGGTATGAGTGCAGCGTCTTTCACCATGTGCTCGAGGAAGAAATAAACACATCCCATGAGCAGTGTTACCGTTGCCGAAAACAGCAGGTTCACCTTTACTCCCGTGAGCAGTGTGCGCCCGATGTCGCGGCGGTTGTCGCCGGCGGCCAGCGCTCCTATGAGCGGGGTGAGCCCGTAGGTGAAGCCCATGCACAGGAATATGATTACGTTGAACAGGTTGTTGACGAACGATGCTGCGGCAAGCTCCTCGGTCGAGTGCTGCCCCACCATGATGTTGTCGGCAAATCCGACGGCAATCATGCCGAGCTGACCCACGAGTATGGGTGAAGATTCCAAATCGAAGTGCAAAACTTTGAGATAGGAATAACTCATTCTC
>CANDNO010000001.1 GCA_947386115.1 uncultured Muribaculaceae bacterium | reverse complement strand
CCTGATAATCTGCAATTAAATTTTTCAGAACAAAAAAGTGACGAAAACAGGAGGGACCGGGTTACCCCACGAATGAATTCGTGGGGCTGGATAGATGGAACGGCGCTGCCGTTCTTTTTTTTGTCTACCGGTTGGCGTATTTGGTTGATGTTTAAAATATTTAGCGAACATGCCGAAGGCATGTCCCTACGATTGGGTGGGTATTTTTAATGGGATTGGAGGTGCGTTGGGTCGATGCGGTTCTTATGAGCCTGTGGGGCATAGCGTATTTCTTGACGAAGGCTTGGACGTGCAGTTGGGTGGGTACTTCGCGGGATTGTGGAGGGATGGTATAAAGCATAAAAAGGAACTTCATCACGAAGTTCCTTTTTATTGGTTTCCAATAGGTACAATTTCTAAGGTAAAAAAGATTGTTTTAGGTTTGTGATGCAAATGTCAAGCTTTTTTCCCGTCTTACCAAGAAAAAAAATATGTTTTCTAACATACTTTTTAAATACGTTTTTGAAACCGGGGGCAGTTTTTAAAGCTAAACGGTTGAAAACATGCCACATAATAAAATCCCGGTATGGAGATGCTTGACTGTGAAATTTTGTTAAATTCGGCCATCATCCATTCATTTTGCCATCAAAGCACTCGAGAACGAATGTTTTTCCGTCCCAACGTCCATAAGAGAAATGATGAATCCAGTCGCCCAAAACGATGAGTTCGCCGCCATGGGAGAGCGGATAATCGAGCAGGATGTGACGGTGGCCGAGCACAAAATAATCGATGGGAGCATCGGGGTGGTTGGCCTGGTAGTCCTCGGCAAAGGCAACGAATGGCTCTTTGTCGGGTCCGGCGAAGACGGGTTTCTCGGCCGAGTAGTTACGGGAGTGGGATGACCAGCGGTGGGCAAAGGGGATGGTCCATCGCGGGTGAACGGCCGAGTAGAGGCGTTGACAGAAACGATTGCGGAACAGCCAGCGCATAAACCTGAAGCCGGCCGGAAGTTTCCCGAGGGCGTCGCCGTGGGCAAGGAAGAACCTCTTGCCCATTATCTCGCAAACACGCTCACCGTCGACAACCTCGATTCCGAGCTCGCGGGGGAGGTAGTCGAAGATCCAGATATCGTGATTGCCTATAAACCATGTGATCTTGACTCCGGAATCGGCCATCGATGCGAGCTGCCCGAAAAAGCGCACGAATCCGCGTGGCACCACGTTGCGATATTCATACCAATAGTCGAGCACATCGCCCAGGAGGTACAGATGAGACACCTTGCCCTCGATAGAGCGTAGCCACGAAACGACACGGCGCTCATAGTCGAGCGGCGAGTCAAGATAGGTAGCGCCAAGGTGAAGATCGCTTATAAAGTATGTGGCCTTCTCCATCGATAAGGATTGTCTACAGGAAACCGAGCTCGAGTTTTGCCTCCTCGCTCATCATGTCTTTGGTCCACTCGGGCTCAAAGACGATATTGATAGTAACGCTGGTGATGCCGTCGATGCTCTCGAGCTTGTAACGGGCATCGTCGACGATAAAGTCGGCCATGGGGCAATTGGGGGCTGTCATGGTCATGTCGATGACGAGATTGCCCTCGTCGTCGATATCGATTTTATAAACGAGACCGAGGCTATAGATATCTACAGGGACTTCAGGATCGTAGACGGTGCGGAGCATGGCTACGACTTTTTCCTCAAGTTCAAGATGTTGTTCAGGGGTCATATAAGTAACTCTTAAAAATTAGTTTATATTTTCAATTATTAAATAACTCGTGCCTACTGCGGCGCTTTTTGACTTTGTTCGGCGCTTTTTGCTTTCATCCTCAGTTGTGTAGCTCGCTACACGCCTTCGTCTTCAAACAAAAATCACTCTAACAAAACTCAAAAATCACTCGCAGCTAATTTTTGCGAGTTACTTATCAGATTTTTTATTGACAAAAGTAGGGGATTTGGCCGAAGTGTGCAAGGGCATCGGGCGATAAAATGAACAAGTTTAATAATATGAGTGTTGTATATATGTTAATTTTAACTATTTTTGCAAAAAAATACATACACTAAACACATAGACAGTTATGAAATTTATCACAAAAGTTATTGCCGTGGTGCTGTTGGCAGCGGCTGCAGTGGTGCCCGCTCAGGCACAGTTCAAGTGGGGCGTGAAAGCCGGTGTTGCGGTCAACTCGCTCAAATTCAACAAGGATGTCATGAGTTCGGATAACCGCGCAGGATTCACCGGCGGTCTTATGGCCGATTTCACCGTGCCGGTTGTCGGTGTGGGGTTTGACGCATCGGTGCTTTATGTGTCGCGCTCGGTCGATTTCACCAACGACGACACCGGCGAGGTGCTCACCAAAAACCGCAGCT
Organism: uncultured Muribaculaceae bacterium; assembly: GCA_947386115.1. Taxonomy (GTDB): domain Bacteria; phylum Bacteroidota; class Bacteroidia; order Bacteroidales; family Muribaculaceae; genus JAAVFS01. Next base: position 84,605 of record CANDNO010000001.1, on the reverse strand, counting down.
ACATCGACGTGCCTATCAACTTCAAGTATAAAATCGGGCTGCCTATCGTAGGCAAGATCATCACCCCGTTCCTGACTACCGGCCCCGACTTCTCGTTCCTGCTGTCGAAAGAGAACATGGGCGAGGCCTACTCCAACAAGAAGTTTGACTTTGCATGGAACGTAGGTGCAGGCGTACAGATAGTTAACCACGTGCAGATTGCCGCCAGCTATGGCTTCGGCCTCACGAAGTCGGCATCGGGCGACAAGTCGCTCTATACGGGCAAGAACCGTTGCTGGACCATCACGGCAGCCTACCTGTTCTGATTGCAAAAACATCTCATAAAAGAGGCTGTTGCTCTATTTATGAAACTGCAGGGACATGCCTTTGACGTATTACTGATCGAAAGAGCCGGACAGGTTCTTTAGTAAGCATGTCAAAGATATGTCCCTACGTTGTTGTCATTAAACAAGTTAGCGACAAACTACTTATTATACAGACTATGAATATCGCACTACTGGCCGGACTGACGCTACCCTTCATAGGTACTATGGCAGGTGCCGCGTTCGTATGGTTCATAAGGGGAAAGATAAGCCCTAAACTCAACAAGTCGCTACTCGGATTTGCGTCGGGTGTGATGGTGGCGGCATCGGTGTGGTCGCTGCTGATACCGTCAATCGATATGGCGGGCGGCGAGGAAAACCGCTGGTCGATAGTGCCGGCAGCCGTGGGACTGGCACTGGGAATGCTCTTCCTGCTATACATCGACCGCGTCACTCCCCACCTTCACCAAGGTTCAGACACTCCCGAGGGGCCTCGCTCACGCCTGTCGCGCACGGCTATGACCTCGCTGGCCGTGACTATACACAATCTTCCTGAGGGCATGGCAGTGGGTGTAGTTTTGGCGGGATTGCTCGACAATGCGCCCGACATCTCGGCAGCATCGGCTATCGCCCTGTCGCTTGGCATCGCCATACAAAATATACCCGAAGGGGCCATCGTAGCACTACCGATGCACACCGAGGGGACTTCAAAGAGCAAGTCGTTCATCATAGGAGCTTTAAGCGGCATAGTCGAACCTATAGGCGCCGGGCTCGTAATACTGCTTGCCGGATTTTTGGGACCAGTGATACCCTACATGCTCGCCTTTGCCGCCGGAGCGATGCTTTACGTCGTGATCGAGGATCTGATACCCGAGGCGTCGCAGGAGCCACACTCCAACCACAGCACGATAGGATTCGCGCTGGGCTTTATTCTCATGATGGTTCTTGACGTAATACTTGGCTAAAACATATAATATAAGTAACTTTGCAACCGTATATGGAAACAGGACGCAAACCATATAAAATAGGTGTAGCGCTGTCGGGTGGCGGCGCGCGAGGCTTTGCCCATGCCGGAGCGCTAAAGGCGCTTGAGGAGGCTGGGCTCAAGCCCGACATTATCGCCGGCGTGAGTGCCGGGTCGGTCATCAGCGTGCTGTATGCCTCGGGGATGACGCCCGATGACATGATAAAGATTTTTGACGGCGTAAAATTTACCGACCTCGCACGCATCCACGGCAACGGCAGCCTGTTCCAGATAAACCGTTTCAAGAAATTCATACTCAACCACACCGGCAACTACAAGCGACTGGAAGAGTTGCCGATACCCACCTACCTTGGCGTGACCGATTTTGACACCGGCGTGCCAGCCGAGTTTCACGAAGGTGATATAGGCGATATCGTGACTGCCTCGTGCAGCATTCCGATTGTCTTTCCGCCGGTAAAAATAGGCGACACTCGTTACGTCGACGGCGGCGTGCTTCACAATCTGCCGGCCTGGGTAATAAGAGACAAATGCGACTTCCTGATAGGAATCAACTGCAGTCCCCTGCTCACCGACAAGGCGGGCACATCAATGATGGAGGTAGCGTTGCGCACATTCAACCTCATGTCGAAAGCCAACCAGGCCGACGATATGGCACTTTGTGACCTCGCCATAGAGCTACGTGACATAGCCCACTACAAGATATTCAATCTCAAGGATATACGCAAGGTATTCATAAGCGGCTATTCGGCCACGCGCAAAGCGCTCAAGAGTATCGACCGAACTAAAGAACCATTCACAAGCAGTGTTGAAAAATGACACCACAGAACATAAAACCAATCATCTATCAGATGCTCCCGAGACTATGGAGCAACAATAACAGGCAATGTGTTCCCGGCGGAACAATCGAGCAGAACGGCTCGGGCAAACTCAACGACATCACCCCGCGAGCTCTGAAAGCGATAAAAGAGCTCGGAGCCACCCACGTGTGGTACACCGGCGTGATCGAGCATGCCCACTGTCCCGACTACAGCGCCTGGGGAATAATCAAAGACAACCCCCACATCGTAAAAGGACAGGCCGGATCACCCTATGCCATAAGCGATTACTACGATATCGACCCCGATATCGCGACCGACATTCCCAACCGCATCAAAGAGTTTGAGGAGCTTGTAAAGCGCACCCACGACGCGGGTATGAAAGTTGTGATCGACTTCGTACCCAATCACGTGGCGCGACGCTATCACAGCGACGCTGCCCCGGCAGCCATCGAAGACCTTGGACAGGGTGACAACCGCGACATGTTCTTCAGCCCCGGCAACAACTTCTATTATATTACCCGCCAGCAGTTTGCACCGGTCGACGTAGACTTGGGAAGCGGAGCCGACGCTTACGTGGAGTTTCCGGCCAAGGCCTCGGGCAACGACTGTTTCACCGCTTTCCCGGGAAAATATGACTGGTATGAGACGGTAAAACTCAACTACGGCATTGACCCGGCCAACGGCAGCCGACACTTTGACCCGATACCGCCTACGTGGTTCAAGATGCTCCACATCCTGCGCTACTGGGCATCGAAGGGGGTCGACGCGTTCAGGTGTGACATGGCCCACATGGTGCCGGTAGAGTTCTGGCAGTGGGCTATCTCGCGCGTCAAGGAGACCTACCCCGACGTTGAGTTCATCGCCGAACTATATGAGGTGGGGATATACCGCCGGTATATCTTCGACGGCGGATTCGACTACCTGTATGACAAGGTGAATCTCTATGACACCCTTCGTGCTGTAGAGTGCCACAACCACTCGGCCGCAACGATAACCAACTGCTGGCAGACGGTCGACGGGCTGTCGCGCCACATGCTCAACTTCCTTGAGAACCATGACGAGCAGCGATTCGGCTCGCCACAATATGCCGGGGACCCCACCCGAGTATTGCCGTCGCTCATCGTGAGCTCGATGATAGGCACAGGCCCGATGATGATCTACATGGGCCAGGAGCTGGGCGAGCAGGCTCTCGATGCCGAAGGATACAGCGGACTCGACGGACGCACCACCATCTTCGACTACTGGAGCCTCGACACCCTGTCGCGCTGGAACAACAACGGCAAGTGGGACAACAAGCAGCTGCACCCGCAGGAGAAATCGCTCCGCGACACTTACTCACGGGTGCTCAACCTGTGCAACAGCGAACAGGCCATCGCGCGCGGTTCGTTCTTCGACCTCATGTATGTGAATTACAACAACCCCGCGTTCAATCCCCACCGCCACTATGCGTTCATGCGCAACCTCAAGGATGACGCCATGCTGCTGATTGTAGTCAATTTTGACTCGGCCGACTCACACATCGAGCTCAACATTCCGCAGCATGCATTTGAGACATTGGAGATTAAACAGGGCGAGGCCGGCATGACCGAGCTTCTCACTGGCAAAAAGGCGACATTCAACCTCACGGCCGAGGCTCCTGTCTCGCTCGACATCCCGGCCAAGGGTGCCGTTGTGTGGAAGCTTGATTATAAGAACAGTAGCAAAGCTCCGCGAAAAAAGTCAACAATAAGTAAAGGCCGTAAGCAATAAAATCACTACCTTTGCACCATCAAACAGAGAATAGACATATTCTTACAAACCACATTATATTAAGAGCCACATGTTACCCCCGTTCAAAATCTTTTCAGGCACGCGTTCTCGCTACATGGCCGAGGAGATCTGCAAAGACCTCGGTGTGCCACTTGGAAATATGAACATCCAGCACTTCGCCGACGGCGAGTTTGAAGTTTCGTACGAAGAATCAATTCGCGGATGCGAAGTGTACATAGTGCAATCCACATTCCCCAACAGCGACAACCTCATGGAGCTCCTGCTCATGATCGACGCAGCCAAGCGCGCCTCGGCCAAGTCGATTATCGCAGTTATGCCCTACTTTGGCTGGGCGCGTCAGGACCGTAAAGACAAGCCGCGTGTATCTATTGCCGCCAAGCTTGTAGCCGACCTGCTCACCGCCGCCGGTGTAAACCGCGTAATCACTATGGACCTCCACGCCGACCAGATCCAGGGCTTCTTCGATGTTCCTGTAGATCACCTCTACGGCTCGTCGGTGTTCATCCCCTACATCCAGTCGCTCAATCTCGAGGACATGGTAATCGCCACCCCCGACGTAGGCGGTGCGAAGCGTGCCAACAGCTATGCCAAATATCTCAATGTACCACTGGTACTGTGCCACAAGCAGCGCGCCAAGGCCAATGTGGTAGCCACAATGACCGTAATAGGTGACGTCAAGGGCAAGAACGTCATTCTCGTTGACGACATGGTTGACACAGCCGGCACTATCACCAAAGCAGCCGACCTTATGATGAAGGAAGGAGCCAAATCGGTACGCGCCCTCGCCTCACACGCCATCATGAGCGATCCCGCCTCGGAGCGCGTCGACGAGTGCTCACTCACCGAGATGATTTTCACCAACTCGATACCGTTCAACAAGAACTGCAAGAAAGCAACTATCCTCAGCGTAGCACGCCTGTTTGCCGACACAATACGTCGCGTGCACGAGAATCAGTCGATTTCTTCACAATACCTTATCAAGTAATAGTTTTATTACAGTATAAAAACAAGAATCCCGCAACTGCTTACCGGCCGTTGCGGGATTCTTGTTTTTCGTCAGCGCATGTTTGAATCAATCGTCCTGTAGGGCATCTTCAAGGTCGGCTTTGATAGCCCGGATCGTGGCTTTTATCTCGGCTTCTTTACGTAAGCCCAGGATGCCTCCGACTATACCGCCGACTATACCGCCCAAAAGTCCGGCATGGCCATCGCTCTGATATAACGTATAAAAGAATATCGAGACTACAACTACAGCGACGGTCATGGAAACCCAGCGAATGCGTTGACGCGTACGATCAAGATAGAGCACACGCGAGAGAGCTTCCCTCACCGACATCTCGGTAGGATCGATTTTTTTTATGAGCATGTAAACATAGCTGTTGGCAATGGCAAGTCCGGCCATCGTAACTACGAACATTATTGTTACTCCCATATCGATGTCGAGCGTGGGGAATGCCAACAACACGAAGGGAATCATCACTACCGAGGTTATCAGCAGCCAGGTATATGTGCGCATAAGCTTCGAGCGCTTTGTGTAGACTTTGTTCTCACGTACACAGCGCCTAAGCTCGCGGTTTTGCGCCTCGAGCCTGTCAATGCGAGTCGACTGCGACTGCCATGTTCTTTTTAATTCGTCCAAGTCCATATATTATATTCTCCTTAAATAGTTTCTAACTGTTACCGAGTTCTACGAGCTTGCTCTTTATGCGACGTAGTCGCGATGCCACCGTGTTGCGTGGCATACCGGTAACTTCACTTATCTCGTCGTAGCTTTTCTCGTCGAGCCACATCATTATAATAGCCTTCTCGACCGGTGTGAGACAAGAAATCAAACGATACATCTCCTTAAGATCATCGGGGCGGGAAGACTCATCGGCAGCAAGCTGGACAGCATTGTCAATGGGCACGACATCTTCTTTACGCGTGCGACGATAACAAGTGATACAGGTATTGATACAAGCACGATACAACCATGTAGACAGCTTGGCGTCGCCGCGGAAGTTGCGCAAACCTTGCCACACATTGGCCATACATTCCTGATATAAGTCCTTGCGCTGTTCCTCGTCGGCACCGTACATATAGCACACCTTGTCAACCATCGGACCATACTCGGCCAGAATGGTATCAAAAAGCTGTTTACGTTGTGTCTCGGTATTCATAACTTTCTACATCATTAGACGCAGGTGTTATGAGATAGTTGCGTCGGGGCCGAAAAAAATTTTATCGGGCAAGCTGTCAAGACTCTTTATTGTCATTTCGGCATAGAACTCGTCGGGGAGATCGACGTGCTGGGTCTTGATATTGCGCCCGTCATCGGCAAGCATTACGGTGTGCCATCCGAGATGACGAGGATAACGGAAATCCTTGCGCGGGTTATCGCCAACATACCACCGCTCGTCACAGTCGGGAGTAAGCGATTCCATTCTCAACCATGGTTCGATGTGATTCTTGTCGTATCCAACATCGGCCGAAACACTTATGTATTCTTTTTTAAAGTATCGCTCTAAACCGAGGGCGCGTATTTTATTCCATTGTCCCACGTGTCGCCCGTCGGTAATCAAAGCGAGCCTGACGCCGGCGGCAAGCAACATGTCGAGACATCGGCGGCTCTCGGCCGGCAATACAAGATATGGCATGTGTTCACGGTAAATCCCTACCATGCGCTCTACGCTTACTGCGCCGTCAAGGTAGTCATGGAGAGCGTCGAACGGGTGTTTGCCGGCCTCGGGAGCGAGAACAACCTCAACCGTGGCTTCAACAGGAACATGCAGCTGTCGAGCAAGTTTGCGGGCTACATACAGGTAGCCCGACTCGACATAATCACACTCCTTATAGAGCGTATCGTCGAGGTCGAACGCTACAAGTACCCGCGACAAGTCTCTCATGCCAGAGCAGCGTTAATAGCATCTATAACCTTCATCACGTCATCGTCGCTGAGTGTCGTAGATGAGGGCAGACAGAGACCTCGATCAAAAATACGCTCCGACACCCCGTCACCGTAGTATGGTGCCGACTCATATACAGGCTGCATGTGCATGGGGCGCCATATAAGGCGGCTTTCGATTTTCAGGTCGAGGAGAGCCATTCTAAGCTCGTCGGGGGAGGGCTTGCATTTATCTGACAAAGCTATAGTTGTCAACCAAAAATTCGAGTTATACTTTAATGACGGGTTGTTGTGAACCGATATAAGATCGCTATCCTTCCATGCCCGTGCATACATGTCGTGAATGGCACGCCGGCGGGCAATGCGGTCGTCGAGAGCTTCGATCTGTCCACACCCCACGGCCGCGCTCACGTTGCTCAACCTGTAGTTGTAGCCTATCACCTCGTGGTAATAATAGGGCTTGTTCTCGCGGGCCTGTGTCGACAGGAATTTGACACGAGCTTCCGAGTCGGCATCGGGGCAGATGAGCGCACCGCCACCCGAGGTCGTTATCATCTTGTTGCCGTTAAAACTCAAGACGCCATAGCGGCCAAGAGTGCCACACGACCGACCGTCATATTTCGAGCCGATTGCCTCGGCCGAGTCTTCGAGCACCGGAATGTCGTAGCGACCGGCAACCTCGAGTATCTCGTCGAGCATAGCAGGCATGCCATAAAGCTCCACCACGACGATTGCGCAGGGCTTGCGGCCGGTCACTTTGATGCGGTCTTCTATGGCCCGCTCGAGTGCCCGGGGCGACATATTCCAGGTGGAGGGTTCTGAATCGACAAAGACCGGACGGCCGCCGAGATAAACGATAGGATTGGCCGACGCGGCGAATGTAAGCGACTGGCATATAACCTCATCGCCCGGCTTGACGCCCAGCATGTCAAGGCCAAGATGTATGGCGGCGGTACCGCTGCTCAGCGCCACTACATGAGGGGCGCCGAGGCGTTGTTCAAGCTCATATTCAAACCTGTCGACATAGGGGCCGAGAGGCACAATCCACGTTGACTCAATAGCATCGGAGGCATAACGATTTTCATTTCCTGCAAGATGAGGTATAGATAGCTTTATCCAGTCGTTCATTTTCTACATATAATTTAAGGCACAAAATTATAATTTAATTCTCAAAAACTCGTTATCAAAATGAATGAAACTGATATCGGCAATATTATTACTCCTTATGGCAACGCTTCAAGGCGTAGCCCAGGTCAACATACACGGCAAGGTAACCGACACGGAAAACAAACCCATTGAGTTTGTTACCGTGCGCATTGCCGGAACAGCTATCGGAACAAACACCGGCCTCGAAGGCAACTACAAGCTGTCGGTTCACCAGGCCGACACGATACGTGTGATTTTCAGCTGTATAGGTTATCGCGAAGTGAAGCGCGAACTCATCGACGCTGCGGGCAATGTGACGCTCAACGTGAGGATGCAATCGACATCCCACGAGCTCGAGGCTGTCGAAGTAACCGATTTCAAGAAACAGACCGGCCAGATGCAGTCGATCAACAGCGACAGCTACCGACTTGCAGCCGACCCCTCGGGTGGCAGCGTTGAATCGCTCATCCAGACTATGGCCGGCGTGAGCTCGAGCAACGAGATGTCGTCGCAATACTCGGTGAGAGGTGGAACCTACGACGAGAACAGCGTATATATCAACGGCATAGAGGTTTACCGCCCGCAGCTTGTATCGTCGGGACAGCAAGAGGGACTCAGCATAATCAACCCCGACCTCGTGGGGGCTATCGGATTCTCGACCGGCGGATATGGTGCCGAATATGGCGACCGCATGTCGTCGGTACTCGACATAACCTACCGCGAGCCCGAGTCGCTGCAGGGAGCGGTATCGCTCAGCCTCATGGGTGGCAGTGTGGCACTCGGAACAGGTTCAAAACGTTTCAGCCAGCTACATGGCCTGCGCTACAAGCGCACCACAAGCCTGCTGGGATCGATGGATTCAAAAGGTGAGTATGACCCGAACTTTTTCGATTACCAGACGAGCATGACCCTACGCCTCGGCAACCGCTGGAAAGCGTCGCTGCTTGGCAACATCTCGATAAACAACTACAAGTTCACCCCCGTGAGCCGTACTACATCATTTGGCCTTGCCACCGATGCCAAGCAGTTCAAGGTGTTCTTTGACGGACAGGAGAAAGACCGGTTTGAAACCTATTTCGGAGCGTTGTCGCTCACATACACCCACTCTAAATCAAAGGAGCTCACCCTGCTGGCATCGGGCTACCTCACCAACGAGCTTGTGGCCTACGACATTCAGGGCGAATACTGGCTCGACCAGGCAGGAACGACCGGCGGAGGCAGTTCGGACGGCGCCATTGGCGGCGAACTCGGCGTGGGCCGTTACCACGAGCATGCCCGCAACCGACTCAAGATGTCGGTCATGTCGATCGGAGCGAAAGGTCACCTGGGTTTAGGCAATCACAACATAACCTATGGCGTGAACTTCAATCACGAGAATGTGTATGACCGCACCCGTGAGTGGGAACGGCGCGACTCGGCCGGATTCTCGCTCCCCGCCCTCCCCGACCAGCTACAGCTTATATATTCACTGTCGTCAAACCAGGATTTCGGTTCAAACCGTTTTGCCGGTTATGTTCAAGACGCGTTGCGCATCAACGGCGAGAGCGGCTACTGGGTAGTGAACGGCGGACTGCGATTTTCCTACTGGGACTTCAACCGCGAGTTTCTCGTGAGCCCGCGATTCAACGTTGCCTTCATTCCGGCACGCAACAACAGCTGGACTTTCCGCGGGGCAGTGGGACTCTATTACCAGTCGCCGTTCTACAAGGAATACCGCCGTGCCGTGGCCGACGAGTACAATAACGCCGTGATACAGCTCAACCGCGATATTAAGTCGCAGCAGAGCCTGCATTTCATCGTAGGAGCAGACTACACGTTCAGAGCATTCAACCGCCCGTTCAAACTATCGGGCGAGGCCTACTACAAGAAACTCAACAACCTCATTCCCTATGAGATAGACAACCTTAAGCTCGTATATGCCGGCGAGAATCTGACCAACGGCTACACGATGGGACTCGACATGAAGCTTTTCGGACAGTTTGTACCCGGAACCGACTCGTGGATAAGCTTCTCGGTGATGAAAACCGACGAACTGCTCAACGGCGTGCATGTGCCCCGCCCCACCGACCGCCGCTACAACCTCGCGATGTATTTCACCGACTATTTCCCCAAATGGCCGAGGCTGAAATTCAGCCTGCGCGGCATACTGAGCGACGGCCTACCCGTAACACCGCCTCGCGGCAGCCGCGACAAAGGCTATTTCCGCATGCCGTCCTACCGTCGCGTTGACATAGGCCTCAGCTACGGACTTGTGCTCCCCGCAGCCTACGGTCAGCCACGCACAGCCTTGCAGCGCCTCATCAAAGAAGCATGGATAGGGCTCGACGTCTTCAACCTGCTCGACATAAGCAACGTGAGCTCCTACTACTGGGTCACCGACGTCAACAACATGCAGTATGCCGTCCCCAACTACCTCACACGCCGCCAGCTCAACGTGCGCCTGACTATCGACTTCTAGTATGTTGTGTGGGCATAAGCCTTAAAAGAAAAGTCACCTAAAAGTTTTTATATTGAGTATGAACGTTATTCAAATATAAATAAGGAATTCAAAGATGACGATATCTACTCATGTAGAAAACACTAAAATAAAAAAGAGTGGAATGTCTCTTGTCTGAATAAATCTAAAGCGTCCGTGCGCTAAGATTTTGATTAATATAGGATTGGGTTAATAACTCAATCCTATGATTTTATATACCTATGCGAGGAGAGGCGGCACAACTAATCCGGCAACAGCTTATGCCACGAAAAACCATCTAAGTTGTTGTATCTCAGCGAAACATACCAAAGGCATGTCCCTACTTTTATAGCATAAACCTTATCTGCGCCTCAAACATGTGATGAGCTGGAGGTGCCTTGCTTGCGCTGCTTTATTTAAAAGAGCAAGATAGTGTAATAATACTCTTATTTAGCATTGCCCGCTCTCAGCTTGATCGACTGATAATCAATGTAACGGACTTCCTAATTGGAAAATAAAAAATCCAAATCTATTACTAAGAGATTTGGATTCGGAATGCAAAGGTATGGAAAATATTTATAATCTGAAAGTTTTGAGAGTTAAAATATTCCGCTTTTAGGCAACTACTTACAATTTTCGTCAATCGATTTGTGCTGTGCAAGAAATAATGAATCATAATATGCTGAACTGTTGCTGTTTATCGCAGGTCAGTTTCTCTTAGTAAGAGATTGTGATTCAACGATATTATTCACAATCATTTTGAAAACACTCACTGGCTCCACTCTTATAAGTACAATTGTAAATATGTAAACCTTGTAGAGATAGGATTCAACGATCAGAATAACGAACTGACACAAAAACGTAGTTACTATGAAAATAATTAAACTGTTAATATTCACGGTATTTTCAGCGGTATGTGCAAGTTCATCAAGTCAAACAGTGGCCTTAAAGACCAACTTGCTTGATGACGCTTTCCTCGATATAAATATAGGAGCAGAGATTGGGCTCGCGCCAAAATGGACGCTTGATGTACCGGCAAGTTTTAATGCGTGGACTCTGAGTCATGACCGCCGTTGGAAACACTGGGCAATTCAGCCCGGAGTTCGTTACTGGTTCTGCGACCGATTTGCCGGTCACTTCGTTGGAGCTCACGTACACGGAGGCCAGTATAATATCGGAGGTTTTGACGGAAAAATTGATTTTCTAGGAACAGATTTCAGCAAACTCAAAGACACTCGCTTCCAAGGCTGGTTTGTAGGAGCCGGTATCAGTTATGGTTATGCATGGATTCTTGGAAGACACTGGAACCTTGAGGCCGAGATAGGACTCGGATACTCCTATACGCGCTACGACCAGTTCCGTTGCGCCGGATGTGGTAAGCGCATCAAGCGCAACAAACCTCACAACTACGTAGGTCCAACCAAAGCAGCAGTCAACATCGTCTACTTGTTCTAATTACTCGTCATCCTCATGAATAAGATCATTTCTACATTTTTAATAATGTCGGCCTGTGCAATGACAGCCGGCGCACGTGAGATTGTTGACGGAGTGACTGTCGACAGTTTTAATACCGAACGAAGCGGCAACTATCTGTCGCTCGACATGAACATTGGGCTTGAGAACCTTAAGGTAGCGTCCAATCAGTGTGTTTTACTTACTCCGAGCATTGTCAATGGCAATGATTCGATCGTACTGCCGTCAGTAGCCGTGTATGGTCGTCGACGTTACTATTATTATCAGCGTAATAATGGCGATGATATGCTCACAGGGAAAAATGAAATGTCATTTCTGGCCAAAGAGATGCCTGCCAACGTTGAGTATAGCCGCCTGCTGCCTTACAGCGACTGGATGGATGGAGCTAAAATAACGTTGCACCGCGTTGACCGTGGCTGCTGCAGCAAGGTGCTCATGCAGGAATATGGAGAGATAGGTCTTTACCGCGAGGCTTTCTTTCCCGAGCTCATCTACGTTCGACCTCAGGGTGAGCGTGAGAAGCGCCGTCATCTCGAGGGACAGGCCTACATAGACTTCCCGGTCGACGAGACGGTTATCTATCCCGACTATCGCCGCAACACGATTGAACTTGGCAAGATACGAGCAACAATCGACACGATACGTAATGATCGCGACGCCCGTATAGACTCGGTATGGCTCAAAGGTTTTGCTTCACCCGAAAGTCCGTACTCTCACAACACGGATCTGGCTATCGGACGTACAGCTGCTCTAAAAAAATATCTTCAGCAGCTATATCACTTTGAAAATGTCACTTTCACAACCGACTATGAACCGGAAGATTGGGAGGGCCTTCGCCGCGACGTTCTTAATTCCAACCTCGATCATCGTGCCGAGATTATCGAGCTGATCGATTCTAACGAAGAGCCAGACCGTAAGGAATGGATCATAAAGAGCCGTTATCCTGAGGAATACCGCTTTATGCTCCAGAACTTCTACCCCGGACTTCGCCACACCAACTATCGCGTGACATACGTGATACGCACATACAGCGATCCAATCGAAATACTCAAAATAATGCGGGAACAACCTCAAAAACTGAGCCAGAACGAATTCTATGTAGCTGCAAGCGAGCTGGAACCCGGCACCGATGAGTTTACCGAGGTGTTCGAAACAGCTGTGCGTATGTTCCCCAACGACACTATCGCCAACCTTAATGCTGCAAACGCAGCTATGAGACGCGGTGATCTCGAGTCGGCTAAGCGCTACATTGACAAAGCCGGAGACTCGCCTGAAGCTCTCTACGCTCGCGGTGCGATAGCCATACGCTCAAAAGATTACGAAACTGCACGTGAATACCTCGATAAAGCATCGAAAGCCGGTCTTGAAAAAGCTTCGGCTACACTTGAGGAGCTAAACGAACGCACAAACTATAAGCTTAAACAATAACTAACAATAACACATTAATTAATTTAATCAAACAATGAGAAAATCTCTTTTATTTGTACCCATTGTTGCTGCACTCATGGCGAGCTGCTCGAATGATGAGCCCGTCATCGACAAGGTAGACAATGGGAATGGCGAGACAAACTATTTGACAGTCAATCTCGTCAGCACACCAAGCAACGGCAGCAAGTCTCGTGCCGCTGGCGATCAGATGACAGGCGACCCCAACGACAATGCAACTTATGAGGAAGGTTACGCAAGCGAAAATGCTGTAAGCAAAATACGTTTCTATTTCTTCAACAACGATGGTAGCGCTGCCGCCGTAAAGGCAAACGGCAATAACTACATAGACTGGGAAAAGCTCAAAGATGCCGGCCAGGACATGCCCAACGTTGAAAAAAAGATCGACGCTACGATTGTTATTCACACAGGTTCAGGCGACCAGCTTCCCGCTCAGATCGTAGCTGTATTGAATCCCGAAACAGAGAACCTTCCCTCACAAAACATATCTCTTACTGACCTTCGCAACCGTACTAAAGACTACGTTGCAGCAGCACGTGGCGAGAATGGAGCGTTTGTCATGATAAATTCGGTATACGCACAGGGTAGCGAGATCGCTTCGACTACTGTAAAGCGTGAGAATTACAGTGAGAACGAAGATGGCGCACTTAAAAATCCGGTAATTATATATGTAGAGCGTCCTGTAGCCAAGGTGCGTGTTAAATTCGATTCCAAAGTAGGTTACGATGAAACGACCAAACGTATTGCACTTAAAGAAATCGACAAAGACAACAGCACTGAGTCGACAACTGTCTACAAGAACATAACCATTGATGGTGAACAGGTTTACCTTGAGGTTGCGGGTTGGAATGTTACAGCCGAGACTACCGAAGGATATCTGAGCAAGCACATCTCAACTGCATGGGCCGACGATCTCTTCGGTTCTGAGAAATGGAACTGGAATGTTTATTTCCGTTCGTTCTGGGCCATCAACCCCACTACCGAGACATTCAAGCAAAACTGGCACACTTATAACGACATCATGGCCGAGGGTGGCAAAGGCTTTGACGGTAAACTCGAAAACAGCATATATATAAATGAAAATGCCCCTGAAATCAAAGCCAACTCAACATCGGCAGGCAAGGATATCGAGCCGTTTACCAAGGTAGTTATCGCCGGTAAACTGGTCAAGGAAGATGGCAACAATTTTGAGATTGTAAAATATGCAGGCATGACATTCGTAGGTGAGGATAATATAAAGACAATCCTTCTTGATCAACTCAAGAACAATGGCATGATCTACTCGTACGTAACAGAAAACGGAAAGACAACTTACAGCGCGCTCGTACCCGGCGATGTCGAGTTCAAGATTGCGCTCGAGTCGGCCGTAACAGGTGTTGACGATAGCGAGAAGACAACCGGCCGTTATCTCGTATATCTACAGCTCAGTGATTCGGGAGCAAAGAAAAACTGGAGCAAATCAAATGCTGAAGATCAAGCTGATACAGAGCATTTCGCCGATTCTGATGCCGTAAATGATTATCTTGCAAAGGACCTTGGCAACGTACAGATCTACAAGGGTGGCCTCACTTACTACTACTTCCCCATCCGTCACCTCGGCGCTGATGGCCACGTGGGTTACTATGGCGTTGTACGTAACCACATCTATGACTGCAACATCAGCACCCTTCTTGGTCTCGGCACTCCTGTTTATGATCCCGAAGAGGTTGTTTATCCCGAGAAACCTGAAAACGAGGATACATTTATCGCAGCGTCGATCAACATCCTCAGCTGGCGTGTAGTTCCTAATGATGTAACTCTCGAATGGTAATGATCCTAATTATAATTCCATAAACCACAGGGCGGCCGGGAAACCGACCACATATGCTCTCGGCCGCCCTGTTTTCCTCTTTCCACAAACTGTAAACACTCGGCCGCCGGTGTAAAGAGAGGCGTTGCCAACAAGGATGTAATCAATCAACATCCCACTTAAACCGAATTTCCAAATCTGGGCCCAAAACTCTCAGATTACAATATATCGACACAAGCAACGAGAATTAAACTATGAATATACTCCATACCATAAAGAGAGCCATGCTCACAGCCGGCCTTTCGGCAGCAGTGACTGTTCCCTTGGTTTCATGTGACAGCGTCATTTATGACGATGAAGGTGATTGTACGGTCACCTACCGCATCAAATTCAACTATGATATGAACCTTAAATGGGCCAACGCCTTTCCTAACGAGGTTAAATCGGTTCACCTGTGCGCATTCAATCCCGATGGGAACCTCGTGTGGGAACAGCGCGAAAAAGGCTCACAACTGGCCGATGACAACTACAGCATGGTGATGGAACTCCCCGCCGGAGACTATCATCTTATCGCGTGGTGCGGCCTTGAGAATGACAGTGAGCGTCCAGAGTCATTCACAATACCCGAGACTACAATTAACTCGTTCAAACGTGAGGACCTCTTCTGCACTCTTAATCGCAAGAACGATGACATTCACTCGGCCTACAGCGACGAGCGACTTCACTCACTGTTTCACGGCTCGCTTGACGTAACACTGCCCAGCGACGATGACGGTGGAGATTATACCTACACGATGCATCTGACCAAGAACACCAATCACATACGCATCATCCTGCAGCAACTTTCGGGTGAAGATCTTGACGTGAACGATTTCGTATTCCGCATTGAGGATGAAAACGGAGTGATGGGACATGACAATAACCTGCTGAACGATGAAATTATACAATACCGCACATGGAATACACTGAGCGGAGAGGCCGGAATAGGTAAAAACGACTATACCGACGCCCGTGGACGCGCAGGCATTGTATATGTCAAGGGTGCTATCGCCGATCTAACGGTGGCCCGACTGATGGAATCGCACCGCGATGACATGATTCTTACAATCACCAATGCCAAGGAAGGGTACACAGTAGCCCAGGTGCCACTCATACACTACGCGTTATTGTCGAAAAATTACTATGAGGAAGCTTACGGCCACCAGATGTCAGACCAGGAATTTCTCGACCGAGAGGATGAATATGTGCTGACTTTCTTTCTTGACCGAGATCTCAAATGGCTTAAAACATCAATTCTTATCCATTCCTGGAGGGTCGTTTTAAACGATTACGATGTATAAACTATGAGAAAACCCTTATACATAACCCTTTACGCTTTAATTGTATTGTGTGTTGCAGGTGGACTTCAATCCTGCATCTACGACAATTATGACGATAGCGATGATACCGACCGTGGTGCAGTGCTCTTGTTGCGCATAGGCACTGTGGGAACATCTCGTGCAGGCATAACTGCCGACAACGAGCTCATGCACTCGCTTCGCTTTATTCTCGTTGACGCATCGGGGCGCATCGAACACAATCATCATGCCACCCTCAACAACGGAACAGACTTATATCTACACCGATGCACAGTTACACCGGGGCACAAAAAGATATATATCATTGCCAACGAAGAGAGTGTAGGTACTGAAGACGGCACCTCACTTACCTCTTTACTTGATGGCTTAGGCGAGGGTGAATCAGGTATAGAAAACAGCCTTGACCATCTCGTATTTGCCCCCGATTATAACCTCAACATACCCATGTCGTCGATGTATGAAGTTGATCTCGTAACGGGCAACAATGAAGAACAATTATATGTGGTAAGAGTAGCTACTAAATTTGATGTCAGAATCATAAACAGTCGTTCGGATGACGTAAATATAGATTTGTTCTCAATATCGAGTCTGGCCGATGAGTCATATCTCTTGCCGGTGTTTTCAACTCCCGATGCAGGAATATATACTACCGACGGTGTAAAACACCCTTTCATATTCAACAGCGACTTCAGTTTTAATCCCGGTGATCAGCCACTGCACTGGGCCGACTGGCTTAAACTCGCATCGGAAGAATCCAACGCCAATGCTGATGATGAAACTCTGGCCGACAAGCGAGGCTGGATAATGGAATATAACATACCGGCTACGGCAACGCAGTCTGTGTGCAGTTGGGACGTTACGGCTATCGAGACTATCAAGAGCAACACTGTAATCGCCCTGCCTACACACTATTATCCCGAAGGGAAACGCATAAAAGATTCCTCAACATTTGCACCCGGTCTTGAACAGGAGTATGAATTTAAAATACAGTTCAGTAATCCCGATACGGAAGGAGAATGGACAATCTCGCCCGAGTTCACTACGGTATTTCCCAATCTACGAGCATTGTTCAGGAACACTCACGTCATGCTCGACATCACTCTCACCGATGCCGGCGTCAAATGGCGCATTTTCGTGAGACCTTGGAATTTGAGAGTTCAACCACCTATCATAATGTAAACGACAATGAACACACAATATATAAAGCAGCTATATACCCTTTTATTAATCCTCGGTGCCGTATGGATTCTCTCTTCTTGCAGCAGAGAATCCAATTCGGCACCCGTTGACCCTACACCGGTATCGGCCAATTTCCGCCTTGCAGCTCCATCGACAGTGGCAACTGCATCACCTGATGAGACACGTGACACAGAATTGATAAATTCCTGGTGGATTGTATTTATAAAGGACAACAAAGTTATCGAGATTCTTGACCGCACATCTACCGGTCCTGTCGAGCAGGAATACTTCAATGTGAATCTCGAACCGGGTACTTACGATGGTATTGCTTATGCCAATATAACTCGTGAAGAGCTCGCACAAAAAACTTCACTCTCATATGCTTTAGGTTCAACGGCATCTCTTTCTCAGGCAATGTCTAAATCGTGGGATATGGCCAACAACAGCATCACACCGGGAACCGATCTTATCCCTATGACCGGATATCTTAGCGGCGTCGTAATTTCAGACAGGAAAGAAAGCGTGACACACTCTATCGAGGTTGTGCGTATGGCGGCTAAGGTAGAGATACAGATAACCAATGCAGCAAAGAAAGCATTAACGCTCAACAATATAACCCTGGGGGTATTGAATAAGGGAGCAATCTCGCTCATGCCCGATTACAAAAAGCTTGAAAACCGGCCTGATATCCTCGAGGAAGCACAGAATAGTGTTGAAAGTGTCAATATCGACCATTTGGAACAAAATATCGCCATAGGCTCCACATATAAGAATATATTCTACGTGCGTGAATCAGATGCTTCTATCACCCACCCCACCGGTAGATTCTATATCACACTGAAGTTCACGCGAGCAGATGGCGCGGAGGCAGAGCAGCACTATGCCGTAACCGACGAGCTGCAATGGATTCAACGTAATGATCACATTGTCATTCCTGTCACAATAACCGATCTTGTACTTGACTGGAACGTAATTTTCTACCCCCCGATAGGTGGTTATCCGGCAGTAGCCAAACGTACGGAAGGTGATGACAACTTCTTCACATTCGGCACTCAGGGAAAGTTTGCCATACGTCCCATTGTGAGACTTGAGGATGGTACTACTCTCCCACCGGCAAGCTACGATTTCACTATCACAAGTACTGAGGGTAATACCGAAATCTTCACAAAACTTCCATCCAAGGATTCTCTAACGGGTGAAATCACCGGAGAGTTAAACACTAATACAGGAACCGCAGTGCTCACATGCACGATTACGGTGACAATTGATAACGAACCTCAGACGCGTGTACGCAAAATATACATAATCAGAGATTAAAACAATGCGACTCAAACTATTATCATTATCCATACTTATAGCCACACTCTCTGCACAGGCACAAACCTATGTAGAGGAAACCAACTGGATTACCGGAACCTCGCAATTTGTTTCAGGCGCCGGATCTAATCCCTCGGCTCTCATTGACGGGGATCCATCAACAGTGTGGACTTCAGCCGGCAGTTCTTTCACGGTCAAATTACCAGGGAATGGATATCTCGACAACACACCCTTCAGAGTGAGATTTACCATCCCCGCTGGCAGCAACGATTATCCAACAGCATTTGCTATTTATGGTTCGCACGACAATAACGGCACTCTTGATGGAGAAAACGCATTGGGTTATACCACATCGCAGATAAACTTCGACGGGTCGGTTGAATATACATCTCCTGTATTCTACATACGTGGTGGATTCAATAATCAATGGTGGCTTTGTACCCACATGCGATTTGAATGTACCGAAACTCCATCCAATATTTTAGACAGTTTCCAACTTGCCGACTTTCAAATACTTGAAACACACGAGTATGAGGAGACAACGGGCCCTGTGCTACAAAACAACGGAGACATAATCAATGCTGCTGAAAACAATCAGGGAAACGACTGGTATAACGCATTAATCGACGATAACCCGTCAACATACTGGGATGCGAACTCAAAGGGTGACTGGGTATGGCAAAACAATACTCAACACGGCACAGGCCTTATTGTCGAAATTCCGGTTTCAGAAGATACTGAATATAAACTTCGTATAGGCCGTACAAATACTAAAGAAACCGGATTCCCTACCGAAATGAAATGGAGCTATCAGCCCTTCAAGGACGGAGCATGGCTTGAAGGTGGGACGATTAACATTGACGAAGTTGCACCGGGAGAATCCTTCACCACAACATTTAACATTAAACCCGAATATTATAGAATCAAATTTGAAACAACGGCCAACGTAGGCGATGAACGTATTGCCGAGTGGGCGGGTAAGCACCATAATACAGTCCTATCTTGCTTCCAGTTTTATGGTCCCACAAGATTATATACCCCCGCTCCTGATCCGTTACCTTCTCTTGGAACGCAGTACCCCAATCCCAACAAGGTTGAACTTAATCAAGAATACTTTAAAGAATTTATTTACAGCCAGTCGCTGGCCGGATTTGAATTTGAGCACACTCATGGCATTGTAGATCATGATTTTGATAACAACTTCCATAGCGACGGAGGATGGATAACCAATACGAACATCTGGGATGCCGAGGGCCATCTTTCGCCGGGCTTTAACGTACCCGGAGCCGACCAAGGTGTAGAGTTGCCCGATTTCAGCTATGACGCTCCTGTCAATAGCTCAGACATTGTGCCTGTTGGTGGCAACCGCAAACGACAGCCTACAACTACAATAGTACATGACGTTTACGTGATTCCCGGCGAACGTGTCGATCTTATCCCTTATACCGACATGTGGAACCGTTCAAACTATTTCGAGGATTTTTACCGCTATTATGACTATGTCACCGACAAGGCCCATGACGATGTCTATTTCCTGTTCAATCCAAGGGCCGGTGCCTACAATGAGTATGGCATCTTCGGTGGTAGAGCGTTGGGTTATGTGTTCAGTGACAGGAATTTTGGAGTGTTTGAATGGAACGAAAACTCGGCCGAACAGCGCGGTGTAGGTGGTGTCGCATCATTCTATCGCCCCGCCGATGAAAGTGATGAATTGATAAATGAATACATCGCAGCCGATTTCTCTCAGCACTATTATGTCGACGGAAGTCTCGGAAATGAAAATCGCGAGAATGATGTTAAACGCTATCTTGATGTAGACAACAAGATTATCCACGAACCAATTATTAACTTCCGTCATGTTTTCCATATAATTGACGGCCGTACGCTTGCTGATGAAATGTCGGCTAACCGGGCGGCAAACGAGAAATATATAAACAAAAACCGACGCCACATATCGGCCCGAGCCAATAATGACTTTTCAATACGTCTCACTAATGCAATGCCGGCAGAGGAAGGTACGAAAGCCAATTTCTACTACAAAAAGAAAGATGGCTCATATACCCGTATGGGCAGATACGATATCGAAACATACGAATACACGGATGGCATTCAAGGTAAAAGTATCGAAGGTATGTTTGGGCCCGATGAAAGATCGTCCTATAATACGCCTGATATCCAACTTGAAACCGAGGTAAACCCCGGAGGAGTGAATACTCCCCAGTGGATTACCGCAAACCAAAAATTTTACCGAGCCATTAAGTGTGAGGCAAATAAAGCAACCGAAGGTACTTTCCTCATACGTTTTATCGCAAAAGACACCGACGGAAACCGCATTTTGCTTGAAGACGGCAATCCTTTGATATTACGTGAAATAGTTGTGGATTTTCTTGGAGCAGACCTTGCATCGTTTGAACTCGAGGAAAATATTCCCCCGCTGCATAACGAAGAATATCTCGAAAGCAACTATCAAGCTAAATCGATAGTTGATTTTGACAAATACATGGCTCTTTCAGGAACCGAATTTGTAGAAAAAGAAGGGGCCGGCGAACGTACTAAATACCCGGCTCCATGGATGAACTCATCTTATGCGTTCGGCTACAAGTACAAGCAAGACTACAGTACATATATGCTGGTATCACATGCCGACTGCGTACCCTATGCGCAGGCTACACAGACCGATGCCGACAAACATGACCGTCTATGGAACAGAACCGGCGGCAAACAGCAAGGATTCTTCTACTATGCCAACGCGGCCGGTGATCCCGGCGATATGGCACATATTCCAATACCCCGCCTGTGTGTTGGATCTACAATCCATATCTCGGCATGGATAAACTCTATGGGAGTTTATATGAATGATGACTACAACAATAACGAGCCTGCCAATGTAATCTTCAATCTAATCGCGGTTACAAAAGATGGCCGAGAAATCAATGTAAACAGTTTCTCGACCGGCTATGTACCCAATGACCCCGAACACTGCGGCAAATGGATGCATACATATTGCCAAATAACTCCCGACCTTACAAAAATCGACGATGGTAATTTCTCACACGAAGATATAGATTATTATCAAGTTGTACTTGAAAACAACACGATGAACTCTAACGGCGCAGACTACGCCATTGACGATATACGCATTTATGTAGCTCAGCCTGAAGTTGACGCCATTCAGCTCAAGCCGTTGTGTAATGGTGAAAAAAGCACGACTTTACGTATTGACATGGCATTCAAGAAGCTTCTGAATACTCTTGGAAAAGCACCTGCAGCGGCAGAAGAAGAGGCTGAGGAACTGACACTATATTATACTATTTACGACAAGGAAAAATTTGAGGAGCTATCTGTAGACACCGACGGTAACCCCCTAGGTTTTACAAAAGAAATATTCGACGGTTCGGTACTTGAATATAAGTACAATGATGTTGTAGCAAAATGGGGCAAGCTCACTTTTACTACTCATTATGAATCTCTTGCAGAATGGGATAGCGCTCTTGAAACCAATATACCTTCCCGCTACGAGCATGACGGTGAAAAGTGTATCAGTTTTAATATTACGCCTTGTGATGAAAATCTGGAACCCGGCAAACAATATATTGCATTCATAACAATTGCCAACTTCAGCGATGATCCGGTATGGTCTGATTTTGACTTGACCGATATCTGCTCCAAGCAAGCAGAGTTCACTGTCAGGAGCTCCAATGTAATAAAGGTTGACGGTATCGTAAAAACCGGTAGCGACGATCTCGCTATTTGTGAGAACCAGTTCCCTGTAGTACAGATTGACATTTACGGAATCGAAGCCAAAACGGGCAATGCCCTCATTGTTGAGGAATGCCCGCTTATAGATTGGTTCAAAGGCCGAATTGAAGACTTAGCCGAGGCCGAGTTTGAGGGTATCTACCTTGATGAGGCCCTCCTCAATTTCCGTTACCTATATCCGGAAGCTACATCAATCGATCAAGAATTTATCTCCAACAGTAATTTTAGTTACAACGAGGCATACAAAAAAACTATCAGTCATTTCATTGACAACGGACAACTGATTTTTGCGTCATACTCGTATCTATTTGATGCCGTGAGGTTCGAGGAAGGTCAGAAGAGTGTCGATTGCTTCGTTGTCGCCCTGCCGGCCAATCGACAGGAAAACCGCGTTATTGACAACAAGACCTACACGATATGCAACGAGCCGACTGAGGTAAAGATTACTGTAGACCGCCGTGCTCCGGGTCTACTTGACGGTTTTGACGGCGTAGATTACCCTGATATAGTGCACGATGTACCAATACGCATGGGGCTAAAACAGCTTTACAAAGATATGTATATTCCTCTGCGCAATATTTATGTCGTAACTCCCGGTGTTAATCAGCTCATCGAAATGTCGGATGATAACGGCATTTATCTCGTCAAGACAAACGACCCCTCGATGCGCAATCTTGAGGCTGAACCCGGTGCAAACTCAGCCGGCACAGGACTTAGACAAATTGGCCTGGTAAAAAATATTCAGGCAAGTATTTCAGATAAAGACAGGGGCAACGCCTTGGTCAATCTCGAAAACAGAGAACTGTCATTCAAGGAAGGTTACTACTATACTCTGCGTCTTAATTATCGAGAAAAGCCGGAAGATGGCATGCTACCGGAGGATGTTTGTGACGGACAGACAATATTCACTATAAAAATAGTGGCGGAATACCAGATATGGACCGGCGAAGTAGACGGCTCAATGAACTTCAACAATGATGACAACTGGCGTCGCGTTACATCCGACGAGCTTTTGTCAACACGCGATGACGAGTACACTACTACAGGCTCTAATGAGAATACTTACAGCTATTCTCCATTAGATTTTACTAAGATAATAATTCCCGCCGGAGAAAAATATCCTTATTTGTTCTCTCCTGAACAATCCGATACATACCACATCTTTGACGGTAAAACGGAACTTGATATTACCCACCCCACCCGATTGTCGGACAACAATGAGGCCGGACTGGCTACAGCCAATATCGAATATGACCTGATTGCAAAAGATATCGAAGGAGTTCTTTTCTGTAGACCCTGGTACGCAAACAGTTGCGAGCAGATACATTTCTTATCCAATGCTGAAATCATCAACCAGCAGCACCTACTGTACCAAAAAGCGTGGATAGATATGGAAATGGAACCTGCCCGCTGGTACACGGCATCATCACCACTGAAAGCTGTTGTAGCCGGCGACATGTATCTGCCCACCGATGGTGCTCGTCAGGAATCAGAACTGTTCGAGGCTATAGATTTCTCAGAAGCCGTTAACGATCGTTTCCGCCCGGCCGTTTATCAGCGTGGATGGGATCGTGGAGTCGCCAATGTGTATGAATTGCCTTCGGCATCATCGGCCGAGGTGAGCAATGTCGCTATTGCCCTTGACTGGAGCAATGTCTACAATGATGTACAGGAATCTTACTCTTGCGGTAAAGGATATTCGATAAAAACCGATGTTACCGACATACCGGGCAACAAACCCGACATGGTGTTGTTCCGCCTTCCCAAAAATGATAGTTTCTATGAATATTGGACTCAAGATAGGGGAGTTCATGGTATAGAGAATGGAGGTATAATTGACCGAACCGACGCCTACCGCCTCAATCCGGTAGATACTATCGTAACGATCAACAACAATACGCCCGGGAAGTACTTCCTTGTCGGCAACCCGTTCATGGCTCATCTCGACATGAAACGTTTCCTTGAGGTCAACAGCAATGTCATACAGGGAAAATTCTGGATCATGACCCGCAACTCACAGCAGTGTACCATACTCGATCCAGAGTCGGACGGTTTCATAGGTACTGTTGACGACGCCACGGCTACGGCACCCATGCAGGGATTCTTCGTCGAAGCAAACGCGACTGTTCAATCGATCGCGCTAAGATTCACTCCTGACATGATAACATGGCGTAAGTGGAGCGAGGATAACGGAATAATCTTGAAATCAATTTCAAGAGCAGAGTCGAGCCCCCATAATCTCACGATCTCGGCACGCAACAAAGAGAGTTTTGAAGATGAGTCGCAAACATTATTGTGCATATCACCGTCGGCAAGTGAAAAATACACCGACAATGAGGATGTTTTAATGCTTAATGATCGTGAGGCAGGGACTCCCGGCGTATACACTATTGCCGGCAACAAGGCTGTAAGTATCAACTCAACACCTAAGGCTGAAGGTGTTGAAATAGGATTGATAGCGCCGGAAGACGCAGTGACTATATTGCGATTCGACAATACCGCGACAGTCGAGGGCCTCTCGTTGCTTGACACGGCAACAGGCAAAACCACTCCCTTGACCGATGGACTTGAAATAGAAATAGAGGGATGTGCTTCAGGCCGCTTGTTTATCACGGCAAAGGCCGATACACCCGAGGCTGATTTAATAGGGCTCAAGGTTTATGTGCATGGTTCGGATATCATTGCAACAGCACCGAATATCGAGACAGGTATTGACCTTGCCGTCTACAGCATCTCAGGACAAAACATCGCCACGGTAACCGGTTGCATGGGAGAAGCCGTGATATGCAATATGAGCAAAGGCTTCTATATCGTCACCGCTACCGCTACCGATGGCAGCAAGTGCCGTCTAAAAGTTGCGGTGCAGTAAAGAGTTTGCGACACAATGAACATAACTATAGTCATAGCGTCCATAATGTCATTATCATTGCTATGTAATGCTGAGGCTCGCGAGGGTGTTTCGACGCCCTGCGGGCTTCAGTTAATTACAGGCGAGAATGAGCAGGTAAAGCCCCTACTCCACATCGATAATGACACACATGATTTCGGAACTATCGGCAGTGACGAGAAAGTATCACATAATTTCATTGTGAGAAATGACGGTAATGCTCCACTGGTTATAATAAAAGCATTGACCGACTGTGGCTGCACAGTAGCCGATTTTCCGAAGGGGCCAATAAAGCCCGGAGAATCTGACACAATAAAAGTATCGTTCGACGCTCAAGGCCGACGCGCCGGTTATTTTACCAAATTAGTGCGCATCAAGACCAATGCTGGTGAAAAGCCCTATAGATTATACATCAAGGGACGAGTGTCGAATCGACAAAAATAAGACGGTTGTAGATGTCGGCAGCCGAAGAGAAATACAGTCGGGCGGTAGAATTATACAAGACTACCGCAATGACGATTACAGCCATTGCACGAGAGTGTGGAGTATCGCGAAGTGGTCTTGCCGTCTATATACAACGCAATCATAGGGATCTAATGTTTGGCCGTCACAGTGTTGAAGGTAATCCGGATCAAAAACTGCGCCCGCAAAGCGGACAAAGCCAAGCAACGCGCAACAAGTATCAAGATGCGATCAAGGCCTGTGAAAGCGATGAATACATCAACTTGAATATTTCACAGATTGCAAGAATGTTTGGATTGAACGAAACGAACCTGGGCGGTCAACTTCGTGCTCACTACCCTGAAATACTCGAAAGACGTGAGGCTGAACGCAGGCGTCGTGGTATGGCCGACAACCTGCAACGTGGTGCTATGCCCATTGCCTCAGAGACATATGAGGGCGCATTGGAAATGCTGTCTAATACTGATATGACAGTTCGTGAGGTCGCTGATGCTTGCGGTGTGTCTTTTTCGGGACTTCAGCAGCATCTACGCTTCTACCACAAGGACATCGTTACTGATCGTTCCAAACGTCGCCGGGCCGGAATGAAGACACCAATAGTAGGTAAATTGTCGGGAAATGGCAAACGGCGTAGCCCCACGGAGGCCGATGAGAATCGGTTTGCCGAAGCGGTAGATTTATACCGGACTACCGCGCTTACAGTTCCTGAAATATGCAAACGCACCGGCGTCGATAATCAAGCGTTAAAAAACCATTTGAGAGAATGGCATCGTGACCTTATCTACAAGCGACGTGGCGTTACACCACCACCCGATGCTATCGACCGTGAACCCCTCAGGGGATTTCGCAGTGACCGACGTCGTGCCGAAGAAAAATATGCCGAGGCAATCGATGCATTTTGTCGTACGCCCGAACCGCTCGCCTCCATTGCTTCTCGCATGGGTCTCAATTACAAAAGTCTCGACAGTTTTATGCGACACAATCATCCTGATGCTTTCAGCCGTCACCCAAAGAAAAGTTAGACCGCAAGGAGAGAGGTTAGAGGGGGAGGGTGTGGGTGTTTTTGACTTGGCCGAGGACGAAGGAGCTGTTGAGGGAGCCGATGCAGTCGAGGTCGCCGAGGATGCGGAGGATGAATTTCTGGTATGATTTCATGTCGCGGGTGTAGATCTTGAGCAGGAAGTCGTACTCGCCCGAGATGTTGTAGCACTCGGCTATCTCGGGGATGCGCTGCACGGCTTCCATTATGCGCATGCTGTTCTCATAGGTGTGCTGTTTCATTTTGATATAACAGAATGCTACGAACCCGCAGTCGAGTTTGTCGGCGTCGAGAACTGCCACATACTTGCTTATATACCCTTCGCGTTCGAGACGTTTAACGCGCTCGAACGTGGGGGTTGTGGACAGGTGAATCGAGGCTGCAAGTTCCTTGACCGTGAGCCTTGAGTTGTCTTGCAGGGCTGCCAATATTTTGTAGTCGGTGGCATCGAGCGATGTATTATCTGATTTCATGTGTAGAATAATTTACTGCTTTGTGCCCTATATAAGCCATATTGCAGAATTATATTGTATTTATATGCACAAATATAGATACATTTTCTTTATTTTGCAATCGCATTGGAATTTATGCACCCAACTTTGTAAATTTGCATCATAAAACAACAAATAATAAGACAATGACACAGAAAAACTACAGGTTTGAGACACTTCAGCTTCACGTGGGTCAGGAGCAACCCGATCCTGCTACCGACGCGCGCTCGGTGCCTATTTACCAGACTACTTCATACGTGTTCAGCGATGCGCAGCATGCTGCCGACCGTTTTGCTCTTCGTGAGCCCGGCAATATCTATGGCCGACTGTCAAATCCAACTCAAGAAGTTCTTGAACAACGAGTTGCTGCTCTTGAGGGTGGAGTTGCCGCACTTGCCGTAGCAAGCGGAGCTGCTGCCATAGCCTACTCAATAGAGAATCTGACTGCCACAGGTGACCACATTCTCGCAGCTGACAATCTGTATGGCGGTACTTCCAATTTCATCGCCAACTCACTGTCACCCCGTGGCATCACGAGCACGTTTGTCGATGTTCGCGACTTTGAGGCGGTAGAAAAGGCCATTCAGCCCAACACGAAGGCTTTTATTGTCGAGACATTCGGTAATCCCAACTGTGATGTTACCGACCTTGACCGACTGGCCGAAATAGCACATCGTCACCACATACCTCTGATTGTAGACAACACGTTCGGCACTCCTTATATAATACGCCCCATAGAGCATGGCGCAGATATAGTAATACACTCGGCTACGAAATTCCTGGGCGGTCACGGCACAAGCCTCGGCGGAATAATCGTTGACAGCGGAAAATTTGACTGGAAGGCCAATGCCGACAAGTTCCCGACGATAGCTAAACCTGATCCCAACTACCATGGTGCTATCTTCGCCGATGTTGCCGGTGATGCGGCATTTGTAACCCGTGTGCGTGCGGTGGTTCTGCGCGACAATGGCGCGGCGATATCTCCGTTCAACGCTTTTATAATACTGCAGGGCGTCGAGACGTTGTCACTGCGTGTGGAGCGTCATATCGAAAACGCTCTCAAGGTGGTTGACTATCTTGCCAAGCATCCTAAAGTAGCCAAGGTAAATCACCCTTCCCTACCCGAGCATCCAGATCACAAACTGTACAATGAACTCTACCGCCAGGGTGCCGGCAGTATTTTCACTATCGAACTGAAAGGTGGAAAAGATGAGGCGTGGAGGTTCATCGACAATCTGAAACTGTTTTCTCTGCTTGCCAATGTGGCCGACGTCAAGAGCCTCGTGATTCACCCGTACACTACCACACACTCGCAGCTATCACCCGAGGAGCTTGACCGACAGCACATAACGCCGGCGACTGTGAGGCTGAGCATTGGCACGGAGCACATCGACGATATCATCGCCGATTTATCGCAGGCACTGGAGTGCGTGTAGGTTGTGCTTTTGTGACATAGCTATTGTTAATCAAAAACGTAGGGACATACCTTTCGGCATGTCCCTACGTTTTTAATTTGTTTAGAAGCCGGCTTCCTTGAGGTAGGCCATGAACTTTTCGCTGAAAAGTTCATTGTTGGCGCGGGGATAACGAACGTCGGTAAAGACTTGGGCGAGCGTTTCCTTGCCGTTTTCGGCAACAAACATGCGGCTGTCGTCACGGGCTTCTTTCTCGGCATACAGTCGGTCGAGATCGTCACGGCTATAGTCCTTATACTTACTGTCGTGAATTAACGCATCTACCGGCAGGCGGCCACAGTCGGCGGGCATCTCGGCAGGATAACCGACTGTAAGTGTGGTTACAGGAACTACCAGCTTAGGGAGCGACAACACCTCGGCGATCTCAGGGGCATTATAGGTTGTGGTGCCCAGCCAGCAACATCCCAATCCGTTTTGTTCGGCGATGGTATTGAACTGCTGAGCGACAATGACTGTATCCTGGATTGCCGACATGAGCGACTGCATATTGTCATAACATGGGTCGGCGTTGCGCTCGCTGCACCAGCGCGAGAAACGGTTGAGGTCGGCACAGAACGTGAGCACGACATCACATCCCATGATCTGAGGCTGATTGAAATGAGTCGGAGCCAAAGCGCGCTTGCCGGCTTCGTCGCGAGTAACGATCACGCTATACAGCTGCATGTTGCCCGTTGTGGGTGCATGGGATGCTTTAAGGAGCATATCGCGCAACAGCTCGTCGGGAACGGCGCGATCGGTATATCGGCGCACGGTGCGGCGTGACATCCAGTAGTCGTTATTCACCATAATCAGTTCTTTTTTGCGGGATCGCAAGTGAGACCTACGCCGAGACGTTTGAAAATCTTGTGGTCGACCTCGCCAAGCATCACGGTAGAGTGCATCTGGCAGCCCTGTAGCTCGGGAAGCACTTCGAGGGCACGGCGGCAACGCTCGTCGTGAGTACTCAGCACCGACAATGCCACAAGAACCTCGTCGCTGTGCAAGCGGGGGTTACGGCCTTTGAGGTATGTGAGCTTGGTGTGCTGTATAGGCTCGATCATTTCCTGCGGAATGAGCTTGAGGTCGTGCTCGATACCTGCAAGATGCTTTACAGCATTGAGAATCAATGCTGAACTCGGGCCTAACAGTTCGCTTGTCTCGGCTGTGATGATTGTACCGTCGGCAAGTTCAATGGCCGAGCTGGGGCGTCCGCTACGCTCGGCACGATCACGGGCAGCCTTGATACACTTACGGTAAGACAGGTCGATGCCGGCCTGCTTGAAGAGCAAGGAAATCTTGCTCACCTCGGCTTCGTTGCCCTCGCCCTGCGCCATGTTGTTAAGCGCGGTGAAATAACGGCGAATGATTTCGTTGCGTGAAGCGTCGCGGCAAACCTCGTCGTCGCTTATGCAGAAACCGACCATGTTGACACCCATGTCGGTGGGCGACTTATAGGGATTTTCGCCATATATGCCCTCAAACAGAGCGTTCAGCACCGGGAAAATCTCGATATCGCGGTTATAGTTTATAGCAGTCTTTCCGTAGGCCTCGAGGTGGAACGGGTCGATCATATTAACGTCGTTGAGGTCGGCGGTGGCAGCCTCGTAGGCAATATTCACGGGATGTTTGAGCGGAAGGCTCCAGACGGGGAACGTCTCGAACTTGGCATAGCCGGCCTCGACACCACGTTTGTGCTCATTGTAGAGCTGGCTGAGGCATACGGCCATCTTGCCGCTGCCGGGACCGGGTGCTGTTACGATTACGAGCGGACGCGTGGTCTCGATATAGTCGTTGTGACCAAAACCGTCGTCGGACGCAATGAGGTCGGCATTGGTAGGATAACCTTCTATAGTATAATGATAGTAGACCGTGATACCCATGCGGTCGAGTTTGCGACGGAATGCATCGGCGCTAATCTGGCCATTGTAATGGGTGACGCAAACCGAGCTGACGAGGAAACCACGATTCATAAACTCCGTGCGCAGTCGCAACACGTCCATATCGTAGGTAATGCCCAAGTCATTTCTGACCTTGTTTTTCTCGATATCGAGGGCGCTTATGACAATTACTATTTCGGCTTGATCGCGAAGCTGCTGAAGCATTTTCAGCTTACTGTCGGGCTGAAACCCCGGCAAAACGCGACTGGCATGATAGTCGTCAAAAAGTTTACCACCCAACTCGAGATAGAGTTTGTTACCGAACTGAGCTATACGTTCTTTAATGTGCTCAGACTGAATTTTCAGATACTTGTCGTTATCAAATCCCTGTGTCATAATGCCCGCAAAGTTACTAATTTTTGGCGAAACTCTCACACCCCGTCGACGAATAAAAAATAACCTTTTCAATTATTCAAATACAGCAATCATTAAGCGCGAGCGAGGCCATCGGCATTGAACCCTTATTAACAACCAAATAACCTCATTCACCATGTTGCATACCAAATTGGAAGAGCGCGCCGGCAGATAATTAATAAAACTTTTTATATTATTTGAGCGTTGAAATTTTGTAGGTTGCAAGATTATCACTATCTTTGCATTACACTATACGGGGTCTGAATTTCCCCCTTATCAAAGAAATACTTCGGGGCACAAGCAACGATTTTAGAAATCGGGGTATACCGATTGGAAGGGAGGTCTAACGACTTCCCTTTTTTGTACCCTTTTTAATGCGGTATAATTTTCAACCCCAATACGGCTCCCTTATAAGTGTATATCTTATCGCGTATTATCTCATACGCAGGATTAGGAGCATTAGGATCAAGGACATGACGTGTTATTGGATATGCTACCAAATCAGCAAGTTGTAATCCGATTACATTATCTTTCTTGTAGCTGAATATGAACCTACCTAATCTTGAAATCAAGCGCTCGGCTGTCACCCATTTCGTGCCTATGGCTCTCAATCTGTTATAATAGTTGAGTAGTGCGCGGTCTTGCTTAACGCCTCGACGCTCTATATATATTTCAAGAATCCCATCATCTACATTATCGTCCATACAAAATATTGCTCGTTCAATTAGATATTTTAGCGACAGGCCATATACATCTTCGCCTCGGCTGAATCTCTCTACAAATGGCTCTTTAAGTATTGAGCAACATACGATAACATACGCACCTGATTGACCGAGAATATTATTTAAGCCTTCGTAAAACCTGTTGCGTACTTCGGGGTACTGTAAAATCGAATATGCTTTTTCCTGTTTTCGTATGTCGCGTGAATGTATTATCACACCTTCATCATTGAAAAACTCTCGTTTGAAGTCTTTAACAGCAGCCTCCAATGTTTCAAGTTTATCTCCGGGAACCAAGAACCCGCACAATGTAAAAATTGGAAAATTCGGATTGAATTTTTCCAACTGATGATCCCCACACTCGTCAATGTAGAGATAGTATTTTGATTTATTAATATTTTTAGTTGCCATTGTAAGTACAAATTTACTAAAAAATCTGACTTTTTCACTCTCGATATTTCGGGCTAGTTTGATTTGGGAAGAGGCGGGCGAAACAAGACGGGAAAAATTATCTTCTTAAAGATTTTAGCGGCTTAGGTTTTCTGTTTTTGTGCAGTTAAAGATATGGTGTAATCAGCTTATACGCTGGGGGAATGGAAGATGCGCTGAGTGCGACAGGCCGGTGGGGCAAAATTAATTATCCAGAAGTTATCAACATTGTGCATCGGGGTATTGTGAAAGATGGAAATTTTTGTAAACTTTGCACTCAGAAAATCTACTCCAATGGAAAAGAAAACTTATACCTATAATGAAGCGTACGACGAGACGCTCAAGTACTTCGAGGGCGACGAGCTTGCCGCCCGTGTGTGGGTGAGCAAATATGCTCTTAAAGACTCGTTCGGCAACTATTTCGAGCTCACTCCCGACGATATGCACCACCGCATAGCATCGGAGATTGTGCGTATCGAGTCGAAGTATCCCAATCCCATGAGCCACGACGAAGTGTTCGGCTATCTGAAAGACTTCAAGTATATCGTTCCTCAGGGCAGCCCGATGTCGGGTATCGGCAACAATCTGCAAGTGGGATCGCTGTCCAACTGTTTCGTTATAGGACTTGACGGCAAGCCCGACTCATACGGCGGCGTGATACGCATAGACGAGGAGCAGGTACAGCTTATGAAACGTCGCGGCGGTGTAGGACACGACCTCTCACACATTCGCCCCAAAGGAATGCCCGTCAAGAACTCGGCACTCACATCGACCGGTCTTGTACCGTTCATGGAGCGTTACTCCAACTCTACACGCGAGGTAGCACAGGATGGCCGCCGCGGCGCGCTTATGCTCACAGTAAGCATCAAGCACCCCGACTCGGAGGCATTTATCGATGCCAAGATGACCGAGGGAAAGATTACCGGAGCCAACGTATCGGTGCGCATCGACGATGAGTTCATGCGTGCGGCAGCTGCCGGCACCCCCTACGTGCAGCAATATCCTATCGACTCAGACAATCCTGTGGTAAAGAAAGAGGTCGACGCAAAAGCCATCTGGGAGAAAATCATCCACAACGCGTGGAAATCGGCCGAGCCCGGTGTCCTGTTCTGGGACACGATTACCCGTGAAGCTCTGCCCGATTGCTATGCCGACCTTGGTTTCCAGACCATATCGACCAACCCCTGCGGCGAGATTCCGCTTTGTCCCTACGACAGTTGCCGCCTGCTGGCCATCAACCTATATTCTTATGTAATCGATCCATTCACTCCCAACGCCCGATTCGACTATGACCTGCTGGCCAAACATACGGCCAAGGCACAGCGCATCATGGACGATATCATCGACCTGGAGATGGAGAAAATCGACACAATCCTGGCCAAAATCGACTCTGACCCCGAAACAGCCGAGGTTAAAAACACCGAGCGCAACCTATGGGAAAAGATTCGCACCAAGACACTTAAAGGACGCCGCACCGGCGTGGGCACGACAGCCGAGGGTGATATGCTCGCAGCGATGGGACTCAAATACGGAACACCCGAAGCTACTGCTTTCTCGGCCGATGTTCACCGCCGCATAGCTCTCGCAGCCTATCGCTCGTCGGTTGAAATGGCAACCGAGCGCGGTGCTTTCGAGATATTTGATGCCGAACGCGAGAAAAACAATCCTTACATACTACGCCTCAAAGAGCAGGATCCCGAGTTGTATGACCTCATGGCAAAACATGGTCGCCGCAACATCGCCTGCCTCACGATAGCTCCCACGGGCACAACGAGCCTCATGACCCGCACCACATCGGGCATCGAGCCGGTGTTCCTCCCCGTCTACAAGCGCCGCCGCAAAGTCAATCCCAACGATACCGACGTGCGCGTGGACTTTGTCGACGAGAACGGCGACGCATTCGAAGAATACATCGTTTACCATCCCAAGTTTGTCGACTGGATGAAAGTCGCAGGCAAAGAGGTTAAAGACAACTATACCGACGAGGAGCTCAAACAGCTCGTAACCGAGTCGCCCTACGCCGGCGCCACCAGCAACGACATCGACTGGCTCGAGAAGGTAAAGATGCAGGGTGAGGTACAGCGCTGGGTCGACCACTCGATCTCGGTAACCATCAACCTGCCCAACGACGTGAGCGAGGAACTCGTAAACCGCCTGTACATGGAGGCATGGAAATGTGGCTGCAAAGGCTGTACCGTTTATCGCGACGGTTCACGCTCGGGCGTACTGGTATCGATCGAGAAAAAGAAATCGGACGACAAGGCCGAAGGAGGACCCCGCCACCAGCGCGTGACCAAACGTCCCATCGAACTTGAAGCCGACGTAGTGCGCTTCCAGAACAACAAGGAGAAATGGATTGCATTCGTAGGTCTGCTCGAGGGCACACCTTACGAGATCTTCACCGGTCTTGCCGACGATGAGGAGGGCCTCTTCCTGCCCAAATCAATCACTCACGGCAAAATCATCAAGGCTATCGACGCCAACGGCAACAAGCGCTACGACTTCCAGTTCATCAACAAGCGTGGCCACAAGACCACGATCGAGGGCCTCAGCGACAAGTTCAACCCCGAGTATTGGAACTATGCCAAGCTCATCTCGGGCGTGCTTCGCTACGACATGCCTATCGACCAGGTGCTCAAGCTTGTAGGTGGGCTCGAGCTTAACAGCCAGTCGATCAATACATGGAAAATGGGTGTTGAACGCGCACTTAAGAAATACCTGCCCAACGGCACCAAAGCCTCGGGACAGAAGTGCCCCAACTGCGGACAGGAGACCTTGATCTATCAGGAAGGTTGCCTGATATGCACTTCATGCGGAACATCAAAGTGTGGATAAACACATAACCAGCTTTTAACGTTATAGACTGGAGGGGAGAAATGACCGACTGTTTCGGACTTCTCCCCTCTTTGCCATGAGAAAAATATGAAACTGAATTTTAATATCAATTACCGCACCGTTCCCGGTGAGAGCCTGGAAGTAGAAATACTGTCTCCGGTCAAAAAGACAATAGCGATGAAGCCTTCGGGCGAACAGTCCTGGAGCGCTACCACCGAAACAGCCGACAGCGACAACGCGGTCGAATACCGTTATAACGTCGTAAAGGGCAACAAAGTGTGCCGCTCGGAGTGGGGAAAACCACATAGCGTCACCTGCGACAAAGCAGCAACCGTCACCGACCTTCATGACCGCTGGCAGGACATGCCGGCCGACAAGCCCTACTACGCACAGGCATTCACCAACTGCATCAACCGCCGCGAGAAAACCGGCAAACCGCTATGCCCTAAAGCCGGGAATCTGCTGATAAGCATCGGCGCGCCGATGGTTGCGCCCGACGAGACTATAGTCATGGCCGGCTCGTGTGACGCGCTGGGCAACTGGGATGTCACAGCAGCGCCCGAGATGAACGACGCCCTCTTCCCCACCTGGCAACTGAACATAAGCCTCAAAAAACTTCCGCTCGACTTCGAGTACAAGATGGTGGTCGTCAAGAAAAACGGTCGCGCCATTGTGAGATGGGAGGATGGACCCAACCGCTACCTGTCGACACGAAACTTCAACCAGCGGGATGCCGTAACCGAGAGCGGACTTCTGTTTGCCCAATGGAATCTAACCTGGCGCGGAGCCGGTGTAGCCATACCGATATTCTCGTTGCGCTCCAACGAGGACTGTGGCGTAGGTGATTTTTACGATCTCAAGAAAATGATCGACTGGGCGGCAGCTACAGGACAGAAATTTGTCCAGATTCTTCCTATCAACGACACAACGATGACAGGAACGTGGACCGATTCATACCCCTACAATGCCAACTCGACGTTTGCACTCCATCCCATGTATCTGCGGCTTGACGCCATGGGACAGCTCAACGATCCCGCACGCCGCGAATACTACGTGAACATAGCCCGAGAACTCAACGAGCTGAAAGAGATTGACTATGAGCGCGCCAACCGTACTAAAATAGCCTACACCCGCGAGCTGTTCGCTCAAGACGGAGCCAAGGTCATAAAGAGCAAAGAGTTCAAGGCATTTTACGAGGCAAACGTCTCATGGCTGCGACCCTACGCGGCATTCTGTGCTCTGCGCGACATCTATGGCACTCCCTGTTTTGAAAAATGGGAAAAATATGCCAAATATGATACGGCACAGATAGACTCGTTCATCGAGAGCCATCGCAGCGACATCGAGTTTGTCTACTTCCAGCAATTCAATCTCGACAAGCAGCTGCGCCATGTAAGCGACTACGCCCAGTCACATGGTGTCGCCATCAAGGGTGACATCCCCATAGGCATTTCGCGCACGAGTGTCGACGCCTGGATTTCTCCGCGCCTGTTCAACCTCGATTGCCAGGCCGGAGCCCCACCCGACGACTTCTCGGTGCTGGGACAAAACTGGGGCTTCCCCACCTACAACTGGGAGGAGATGAGCCTCGACGGCTTCGCGTGGTGGAAAGCACGATTCAAAAAGATGGCCGAGTATTGCGACGCATACCGCATCGACCATGTGCTTGGATTCTTCAGGATATGGCAGATACCGATGGATGCAATCCACGGTCTGCTCGGATACTTCAACCCGGCTCTGCCCCTTACGCCCGATGAGATGGCACGTGACTACGACTTCCACATTGATGTCGACCTGCACACACGTCCGTTCATAATGGACTACATGTTGCGCGATTTCTTCGGTGAGTATTGCGATGAAGCCAAGGCTACTTTCCTCGACGACATGGGCTGGGGACGATACCGGCTCAAGGCTTCTTTCGCCACACAGCGTCAAGTTGCAGCACACTTCTCTACACTTGAAAAGAGCGAGAAAAACGACCGTATATGCAACGCACTGATGGGACTCATCGATGACGTACTGTTCATCGAAGACCCGCGCCAACAGGGGCATTACCATCCCCGCATTTCGGCCCAGTTCACACATGTCTACCGCTCGCTCAGCGACTACCAGCGCTGGTGTTTCGACCGCCTGTACAACGACTTTTTCTACCACCGACACGACGAGTTCTGGTATCACAAAGCTATGTGGAAACTGCCGCCGCTTATCGATGCCACCGGCATGCTCACGTGTGCCGAGGATCTTGGCATGATTCCCCACTGCGTGCCCGAGGTAATGCATCGCCTTGAGATTCTCTCACTCGAAATCCAGCGCATGCCCAAAGACCCGGCCGTGCGTTTCGGCGACCCGGCCACATATCCCTACTACTCGGTGTGCACGACATCGACCCACGATATGGGCGGCATACGCCAATGGTGGGAAGAGAATCGCGAGGCCACTCAGGCATTTTACAACGAGATGCTCCACGAGGGTGGCAACGCACCCTACTTCGCCGAGCCGTGGGTATGCGAGCGCATTGTTGACATGCATCTGAAATCGCCGTCGATGCTGTGCATACTGCCGTTGCAGGACTGGCTGTCGATCGACGGAAAGATACGCCGCGAGAATCCTCTTGAAGAGCAGATAAACGTGCCGGCCAACTCGCGCCATTACTGGCGTTACCGCATGCACCTTACTCTCGAGGAGCTCATCGACAACAAGCACTTCAACGACCACCTCAAGGATATCATATCGGCGTCGGGACGATAACCCCGATGTCGAATCGGCTCTAATACAATAGAGGCAGCAGAATCACATATCGAGTCTGCTGCCTCTATCAGTTTATCTAAGTAATATTATAGATCCTCGGGGCGTATGCGGTATTCCCACACTTCATCGTCATCTTCGTCGGTCCACATGACGTTTACGACAAAGCCGCGGTTGGTCTTGCGACACGCGTTCACAAGAGACTCAATATCAGCGTCATCGCCGGCAGTGAGGACCTTTTCCATCTCTCCTCCTATGGCATTGGTGTAATCTTCGAGAGAAGCGACACCATAGATATCACGGTCAAGAGCCACGTTCATTTCGACACTTTTGCCGTCGAGTTCAAACGACAGTATAAATATACCATTGTCTACCTCCTGCGGACAATCATTGTTACACTCGGCTACGGCATCGCGCAAACGGTCGTCGGCGCTCTTACATCCCGTTAACGAAATTGTCATTGCCAGCACAACGACAATCATACTGATAAACTTTTTCATACTAAGTAACTTTTTTAATGATGAATGCAAAAGTAAAAACTTTTTTCTGAAACGGTATAATGTTTTTAAAAAAGTGTGAAAAAATATTTATCAGAGGTCAATAAAATGATTAATTAACTTTCAGTCACCAACCTTTATTATTAACTTTGCACATCTATATGCAGCCGTAACGTCAACCCGGCGGGTACGCGCTACGATATAGCGACAGAAACGCTTATAAATAAACCAATTAAACACTATATTAAACTATACAACGATGTCACAAGAGGTAAAGAAGATCAAAACAGCTCTCGTATCAGTATTCCACAAGGACGGCCTTGACGAGATTCTCGCAATGCTGCACGCCGACGGTGTGAAATTTCTTTCGACCGGCGGAACACGCTCATTTATCGAAAGTCTTGGTTATGAATGTGAGGCTGTCGAAGATCTTACCGGCTATCCCTCAATTCTGGGCGGACGAGTGAAGACCCTTCATCCCAAGGTGTTCGGCGGCATTCTGAACCGTCGCGACCTTGAAGGTGACCGCCAGCAGATAGCACAATACGAGATTCCCGAGATTGACCTTGTGATTGTCGACCTGTATCCGTTTGTTGACACTGTGAAATCAGGTGCCGACAACGCAGCCATCATCGAGAAGATAGATATAGGCGGTATCTCGCTCATACGCGCAGCCGCCAAAAACTATAACGACGTTGCCATCGTGGCATCGAAGCAACAGTATCCCCTTATCGCCGACATGCTCCGCGAGCATGGTGCCACTACCAACCTGGCCGAGCGCCGCTTACTCGCACGCGAGGCATTTGGCGTTTCGTCGGGCTACGATACAGCCATCTTCAACTACTTTGACGCTGAGGAAGGTCCCACAGCAATGCGTGTGGCTCTCGACGGCGAGAAGAAAATGCGTTACGGCGAGAACCCCCACCAGCGCGGCTACTTCTTCGGCGACTTCGACGCCATGTTCAGCCAGCTCCACGGCAAAGAAATCTCTTACAACAACCTTCTCGATATCGATGCTGCAGTCAACCTTATCGCCGAGTTTGACGCCGAGCCGGCTATCGCCATTCTCAAGCACAACAACGCATGCGGACTCGCACAGCGCCCGACAATCAAACAGGCCTGGATTGATGCACTTGCAGGTGACCCTGTATCGGCTTTCGGCGGCGTAATCATTGCCAACGGCGAGGTCGATGCCGAGACAGCCGAGGAGATGAACAAGATTTTCTTTGAGGTTGTAATTGCTCCCGCCTACACCGATGAGGCTCTTGCAATTCTCGAGCAGAAGAAAAACCGCATCATCCTCGTTCAGAAACAGGCTCTCGACACCACACGCCAGTTCCGCTCGGTGCTCAACGGCGCGCTCATGCAGGACCGCGACACCAAGATGGTTACCCCCGACGAGCTCACTGTAGTTACCAAGAAAGCTCCCACAACCGACCAGATTGCCGACATGATCTTTGCCAACAAGATCGTGAAGCAGAGCAAGAGCAACGCTATCGTGCTCGCACGCGGCGGCCAGCTCCTGGCGAGCGGCGTAGGCCAGACCTCGCGCGTCGACGCGTTGCGTCAGGCTATCGCCAAGGCTCAGTCGTTCGGTTTCGACCTCAAGGGCGCAGCCATGGCATCGGACGCCTTCTTCCCGTTTGCCGACTGTGTTGAGATTGCCCACGAGGCAGGCATCGAGGCTGTCATCCACCCGGGAGGCTCTATCCGCGACAACGACTCGATCGAGTACTGCGACGCCCACGACATGACAATGGTCAAGACAGGCTTCCGCCACTTTAAACATTGATACTTTTTATACACAATAACATAGCAATTAAATGAGATTATTTTCTCTCACAAAAGAAATAGCCATAGACCTTGGAACGGCCAATACTATCATAATTCACAATGACAAGATAGTAATCAACGAGCCGTCGATTGTGGCCCTTGACAAGCGCACCGACAAGCTCATCGCCGTCGGCAAGGAAGCGCAGCAGATGGAGGGACGCTGTCCCGAGGGTATCCGCACCGTGCGCCCCCTGCGAAAAGGTGTGATTGCCGATTTTAACGCAGCCGAGCTCATGATACGAGGCCTCATCAAGAAAGCGAGCAGCAAGAGCAACTGGTTCTCACCCTCGCTCCGCATGGTTGTAGGCATTCCCTCAGGCTCGACCGAGGTCGAGATACGTGCCGTGCGCGACTCGTCGGAACACGCCAACGGCCGCGACGTATATATGCTTTACGAGCCCATGGCAGCAGCTTTGGGCATAGGCCTTGACGTCGAGGCTGCCGAAGGTAACATGATCGTTGATATAGGCGGCGGTACAACCGAGATTGCTGTTATCTCGCTGGGTGGTATCGTAAGTAACAAGAGCATACAGATTGCCGGCGATGACCTCACAGAGGATATTCAGGCCCACATGCGCCGCGCCCACAACGTGCGCATAGGCCTTCCCACTGCCGAACAGATCAAGATCAAGGTAGGCTCGGCCCTTACCGAGCTCGAGAACCCGCCCGAAGACTACGTTGTTCACGGCCCCAACCAGATCACTGCCCTCCCGATGGAGATTCCGGTAACATACCAGGAAATCTCACACTGCATCGAGAAGTCAATCTCGAAGATTGAAGCAGCCGTGCTGAGCGCTCTGGAGGAGACTCCGCCCGAGCTGTATGCCGACATCGTTCACAACGGCATCTGGCTCGCAGGCGGCGGCGCCATGCTTCGCGGCCTCGACAAGCGTCTCACCGACAAAATCGGCATCCAGTTCCATATTGCCGAAGACCCGCTGCTGTCAGTTGCCAAAGGTACGGGCGTAGCTTTGAAGCATATCAACTCGTTCTCGTTCCTCATACGTTAACGACTGCGCTAAAGCCTGAACTGTGCGCAATCTGTTCCTTTTCCTGTTACGATATCGAGCGTGGATTGTATTCATAATCTACGTGGTGATATCGTGTGCCCTGCTGTTCAACAACAATCCCTATCAGCGCCATGTCTACATGACATCGGCGTCGAGAGTATCGGCTACGGTGTATGATGCCGCCCACTCGGTGACAGGCTACTTCCACCTGCGTTCAATCAACGATGACCTGCAGCGACGCAACGCCCAGCTCGAGAGCGAGGTGATAGCACTGAGGTCGAAAGTCGACGCGCTCGAACTCGAGGCAAGCGCCGACTCGCTCGTTGTGGTCGAACCGCTCAAACAGTACGACTTCATCCTCGCGCCTGTTATCAACAACTCCATCACTCACCCCTACAACTATATAACCATAGCCAAGGGTGAAGCCGACGGGGTGAAACCCGAGATGGGAGTCGTGGACCAGAACGGCGTCGTGGGAGTGGTCAATGTAACCGGCAACAGGTATTCGCGCATCATATCGCTGCTCAACCCCGATTTTCGTCTGTCGTGCAAACTGAAAGGAAGCGATGTGTTCGGCTCGCTGGTGTGGGACGGGAAAAGTCCTCGCGAAGCCTTGCTCGAAGAGTTGCCCAAACACACTGTTTTCGAGCCTGGCGACACGATCATCACGAGCGGCTACTCGGCAGTCTTCCCCGAAGGAATACCGGTAGGAATAGTAAAAGGAAACGAGCATAATGCCGATGACAATTTCTTCACCCTTCGTGTGGAACTTCTCACCGACTTCTCTAAATTGAGCACAGTGCGTCTTGTCGTGAGCAACGACCGCGACGAAATAAAAAAGATAGAATCAACCTCCAACAAGTAAGCGATGGCCAAGAGCGTACTACAGTTTGCACTGCTTTTCTTAGTGCTTGTACTTGCCCAGGTACTGGTATTCAACCGCCTGTACCTATTCGATACCGCCTTGCCCCTGGCTTTCATCTACTTCATAATGAGGTTGCCGGTGACAATGGGGTCTATAGGCGTTATGACACTGTCGTTCCTGCTTGGACTCACGATCGACATCTTCAGCGACACCGCCGGCATGAACGCCCTGGCGTGCACTATTCTCGCCACGCTGCGGCTGCCGGTATTGAGGCTCTATTTCCCGCGTGAAGAGGACCTTACCAATCCCGAACCGTCGATGCGTTCACTCGGAGCAGCCGTCTACATGAAATATGCCATAAGCATATCCCTGCTTTACTGCATCCTGTTTTTCACCATCGAGGCATTCTCGCTTTTCAACCCGCTGAAACTCGTGATGAGAATCACAGGAAGCACGATCCTTACATTTATTGTAATAATGTGTATCGACAGCTTAATGAACCAACGCAGTGAGAAAAGATTATAGACTTGAAAAACGCAAATATGTCATTGCCGGATTCCTGCTGTTCATTGCCCTGATTTACCTCGTCAGACTTTTTGACCTACAGATCAACGACAGCAAGTACAAGGCCTATGCCGATAACAATGCATTTCTGAACAAGACCGTTTACCCCTCGCGCGGACTCATATATGACCGCAACGGTGAACTCATCGTGTTCAACCAGCCGGCCTACGACGTGATGATGATACCCCGCGATGTGCAGCAGTTTGACACGCTCGACTTCTGCAACACGCTCAACCTTACGCGCGAACAGTTTGACACCCGACTCCAGGACATGAAGAAGTCGCCGGGCTACTCGACCTACACGCCTCAGGTGCTTATCACCCACCTGTCGGCCCAGGATTACGGCCGGCTTCAGGAAAAACTGTACCGTTATCCCGGATTTTTCATCCAGAAACGTATTCTGCG
Organism: uncultured Muribaculaceae bacterium; assembly: GCA_947386115.1. Classification (GTDB taxonomy): domain Bacteria; phylum Bacteroidota; class Bacteroidia; order Bacteroidales; family Muribaculaceae; genus JAAVFS01. The sequence goes on along the minus strand of CANDNO010000001.1, from coordinate 41,398 downwards.
CCAGTACAACCACAAGACCGCGGCCAACGTGCTCGGCAACATACGCGAGGTGTCACAAAACGACATCGACAACGACCCGTATTACCAGCGCGGCGACTATTGCGGCGACCTTGGCATCGAGAAGAGTTACGATACTTACCTCAGAGGCCAGAAAGGTGTCGAGGTGCTTATACGCGACGCTCACGGCCGCATCCAGGGCCGATACCAGGACGGAACGCTCGACGTAGCACCCGTATCGGGCCGTAATCTCAAACTCAGTATCGACCTGGGCTTGCAACAATATGCCGAAAGCCTCATGGTCAACAAGATCGGTGCCGTCGTGGCCATACAGCCCAAAACCGGCGAGATACTTGCGATGGTCTCGAGCCCGACGTACGACCCTACCCTTCTCGTGGGACGCCAGCGAGGCAAGGAGTACCGCAACCTGGTAAACAATCCATACAAACCACTGTTTGACCGCGCCCTTATGGCCGCCTACCCTCCCGGCTCGACATTCAAGCCGGGACAGGGACTCATACTGCTACAGGAGGGAATAATCAATACCGGCACGGCCTATCCGTGTTCACACGGCTTCATTTCGGGCGGACTGCGCGTGGGATGTCACGGCCACGGTTCGCCACTGCCGCTGAAACCGGCGCTACAGACATCATGCAACGCGTTTTTCTGCTGGGGCTTCAAAGCCATGGTCGACAAGAGGTCGAAATACGGCACGCCGGCCGAGGCTTTCGAGGTATGGAAACATCACCTTGTATCAATGGGATACGGCTACAAACTCGGCGTCGACATGCCGTCGGAGAGCCGCGGATTCCTTCCGAACGCTCCTTTCTACGACCGTGTCTACGGCGAGGGACGATGGAGTGCCAATACAATCATCTCGGTGTCGATAGGCCAGGGCGAGATATGTGCCACCCCGCTGCAGATTGCCAACGTGTGCGCCACGATTGCCAATCGCGGATGGTTCATTACTCCCCACGTAGTCAAAGAGATCCAGGACACGGTTATGGCACCTGAATACATCGACAAGCACTACCCTACCATCGACGAGCGCTGGTATCATGAGGTGGCCGAGGGAATGCGCATGGCCGTGACCGGAGGCACATGCCGGCTTACCAACCTGCCCGATATAGCCGTGGCCGGCAAGACCGGTACCGCACAGAATCCTCACGGCCGCGACCACTCGGCATTCATGGGATTCGCACCCTACGAAGACCCGGAGATCGCCGTGTGTGTCTACGTCGAGAATGCCGGCTTCGGTGCCACTTTCGGCGTACCCATAGGCAGTCTTGTGATAGAAAAATATCTGAAAGGAGAAATAGCACCCGAACGCAAATATCTCGAACAACGCATGCTCGAGTCTAACACAATTATATACAGTGGAGTCAAGAAGCACTAAACTCACCGAGTCGCCATTCAAAGGCATTGACTGGTTTACCGTCATCATCTACGCGCTGCTGGTGATAGCCGGCGCCGTGAGCATCTATGCGGCAAGCTATGACTTCGACAACGCGAGCATCTTTGATTTTGACGAGTTCTCGGGCAAACAGCTACGATGGATAGGATTGTCATTCATACTTGGCTTCGCGTTGCTGCTCGTCGACGCGCGCATGTACGAGACATACGCCTACCCTATCTATACCGGCATCATGCTGCTGCTGCTTGTAACGATATTCATCGCGCCCAATATCAAGGGTTCACACTCGTGGATTGTAATGGGCCCTATGAGTATCCAGCCGGCCGAATTTGCAAAATTTGCCACCGCGCTGGCCCTTGCCAAGCTGTTCAGCGGCTACAACTTCAGCCTCAACGCCCGTACCTCCAACTATTTCAAGGCATTACTCATCATCTTCCTGCCTGTGATACTCATTCTTGCTCAGAACGAGACAGGCTCGGCGCTCGTTTACCTCGGGCTTTTCTTTGTCCTGTACCGTGAAGGAATGAGCGGTCTTGTACTACTCTCGGCCGTGCTGGCGGTTGCTATTTTCGTGATATCGGTAAAATTCACCGAGACTATGGTGTTGGGCATTCCGTCGGGCCAGTTTACCGTATATATCCTTGTGATGGCAACGATGGTTGCGATGCTCGCGCTTTACAGCAAGACGACGATCACGGCACGCAACACTGCGCTCGGATTCGTCGGTTCGGGCATCATCGTATGGATCCTCGACCTGTGCGGAATCGAAATTCCGGGCAACTACTATTTCATAGGAATCATAAGCGCCGCCTGCATTTACTGCATCATCGAGACGCTGCGATACCGTGTGAGTAAAATATTGGCGGCGATAGGTGCGGCTGTGATCGCCGTCGCCTTCATGTTCTCGGTCAACTACGTGTTCACATCGGTGCTAAAACCCCACCAGCAGATGCGTATCAAGGTTGCACTGGGCATCGAGGACGACATACTGAGGGCCGGCTACAACGTCAACCAGTCAAAGATCGCAATCGGTTCGGGAGGATTTGCCGGAAAAGGATTTCTCAAAGGCACGCAGACCAAGCTGAAATATGTGCCTGAACAGCACACCGATTTCATATTCTGCACCATAGGCGAGGAGCAAGGTTTCATAGGCACATCGCTCACAATGCTGTTGTTTGTGATGCTGATTCTGCGAGTGATCGTCATAGCCGAACGCCAGCCTACGACATTCGGCCGCGTGTTTGCCTACTGCGTGGCGAGCTATTTCATAGTGCATTTCTGCATCAACATAGGCATGGTCATAGGCCTCTGCCCGGTGATAGGCATTCCACTGCCTTTCTTCAGCTACGGAGGCTCGTCGCTGTGGGGTTTCACAGTGCTGCTGTTCATACTGTTGCGTATCGACGCGGCACGTCGCTCACACCACTGATCACTCGTCGAGAAGGCTGTAATTGATAAAGTCGACAAGAGGTTTTAACGGGCGAAGCAACTCGGCCACCTTATCGGGCCACGAAGGATCGCTGAACACCGACTGGTCAAGTATATGCTCACGCCCTACGACCTGCAGCCGCAACAGATCGACATGCGGGTGATTACGGTTCCACCCCTTGGGGGCAGTCTTGAGCTGCGGACCATACCAGGCGGGATAGAGCCGTTTAAACTCCGGCTCGTTTATTATGACCTCGAATTCCTCGATGTTGTCGATCATAGCCTTGCGAAGTTTCTGTAAAGAAGCCGAGTCGGAAGCCCAGAAACCTCCGGCCGTAAGGCTTTCAGTGCCGGGCGCGCCGGCCTGAATATAATAATCGGCCACCTGTAGGCGCTTGCCACGGGGCGAAAGTATCGCCGAGAAATTTGTTTTATAGGGAGTCTTGTCGAGAGAGAAACGTGTGTCGCGATAAATGCGGTAAGAAGCCTGTCGGCCGGTCGTGCCGGCAAGACGCGGCTCCCATTGCGCGACATTCGCTATCAGGCGGTCCATGTCCTCATACCACTTCTCACGCACCTCGTCATACTCGGCGCGATGGTCGGCAAACCACCCGCGATTATTATTGTGCTGTAATCTATCAAGAAATTGTATCAGTTCCATACGCAGTATTTTGGGGCAAAGATACGATTTATATCCCGCCCAAACAAAGAAACTGATTTTTGGATTACTTCAGGAGCGATGTCTCGATCTTGTTGACATCTTCCTGGAGCTGCTTTTCAATGGGTAAGCGCTCCTCGATGTTCTTGCACGCATATAGAACGGTGGCGTGAGTGCGCGACAGACGGGTTCCAATGGCCGTTAAAGGCATCTTGGCATGTTTCTTGGCAAGGTACATCACCATCTGGCGTGCGTCGGAAATCTCGCGCTTACGCGACTTTGTAAACAGGTCGTCGGGCTCGATATTGTAATAGGCGCTCACGCTCTGGGTTATCATCTCGAAGTTGAGCTGCTTGCGAGCCACCTTTACGGCATTGCTCAGGACGCTGCGGGCAAGGTCGAGCGTGATTTCCTGAGAGAGGATAGTGGCATGGGCCAGCAACGACACCATGATACCCTCAAGCTCGCGTATGCTTCCGGTAACGTTCTCGGCGATAAAGTCGAGAACCTCGGCACTGATGCTCAAGCCGTCGGTATCGGCCTTGCGGCGAAGCACCTCTTTGCGCAACTCAAGGTCGGGGCGCTCAAGCTCTACGGTCATACCCCACTTGAGGCGTGTGAGCATTCGCTCGGGCATACCTTTAAGCTGCGACGGGCGACAGTCGCTCGTCAATATGATGCGCTTATTATTAAGGTGCAGATGGTTGAAGATGTGGAAGAATGTCATCTGGGTCTTCTCCTTGTCGATGAGATCCTGTATATCGTCGATAATGAGGACATCGATGCTCTGGTAGAAGTTGATGAATTCGTTGATCTTGCCGTTGCGGCTTGCTACCGTGAACTGGCTCTCAAACAGGCGGGCGTTGACATACAACACGCGGGTCTGAGGATTACGCTCCTTGATGCGGATGCCTATAGCATGTATAAGGTGGGTCTTGCCCACGCCCGAGGGACCGAACACGAACAACGGGTTGAAAGTCGTGCATGTGGGATCGTTGGCGATAGTCTCGCCTATCGAGCGAGCAAGGCGGTTGCTTATACTGCCGCAGTAGTTCTCAAACGTATAGTGAGGGTTGAGCTGCGAGTCGAACATGACGTTGACCGGAGCCTGGAACGGATTGGCCTTTACCGGCTCGTCCTTGATGGCCTGGCTGCGGTTGTCGCTGCGCACATCGACACGTGTAGCAGGCTGATTCTGCACCTGCTCATACTGGTAATAAAGATTGACACCTTTTCCATATACGCGCTGCAATACCGTGCCTATTATACGTATGTATTTCTCCTCGAGATACTCTACAAAGTAAGGGCTCGGTACCGACAGGGTGAGATTACCGTCGACATAGCTGACAGCCGTTACCGGCTCGAACCAGGCAGTGTACTGGTCGGGCGGCAGGATGTCCTTGAATATCGCAAGGCAATCGTTCCAATTATATGTACATGATGTCGGTGACATAAACTCTATTTTACGGACACAAAATTCTGAAATATTTTTATTAAAAACAAAGGTCAAAATATTTGGAAATATGGATAAAGGTTCAAGTGTACTGATGTTCAGTGATTTATTACAAAACGAGTATTTTCATTAAACTATTACTTTATATTTATTCTCTACAGAACTATTCATCAATCATATATAACTAAAACATCAAAATCAAAGTTATTAACATTTTGCCGATATGCCGTACCGATTAACAGTGCTCAAACCGTGTCAAACAGGGGGATTTAAACAAAAACTTTAAGCGGCGCCTTATTTAGAACGAGTCTAAACAAGGCGCCGCCGGTATTGCAAGTTTTATGCTTTTAGGGTTAAAGCAATTTAATCGAAATGTAACGTTTGGGGTTCTTCTTGACATCGATGAGCAGCGAGTCGAGACTTGCGGCAGCGTTGTTAAGATTGTTGTACAGCTCGGGGTCGTGCATGAGCTGTCCTACCGATGATTCCTCAGAGTTAAGCGCTGCTGTGAGCTCCTTGAGTTCGCGCGAAATTTCCTGAACGTTGGCGAGAGTCTTGTCTATGCCGGCTTCATCAAGGCGGGCCGAAAGGCTGCACAGGTTACGCGACATAGTGTCAAGATTGGCCGTGATGCCATTGACATTGTTCATGACGTCGGGCAGAGTCTTCATCGAGCGATCGAGACGGTCGAGCGTCGAAGCAAGTGTTGCAGTTATATTATCAAGACGTGCAATCGAAGCGGCCAGAGCAGGGTCGGCAACAAGCGTATTGACATTTGACAGCAAAGTATCGACCGTGGGCAGGATGCGAGTCACACCTGGCATGAGATCCTGCGAGACGCTCTCCATCATTCCCGATGCCGTTTCGCCTATGAGCTTGTCGCCCACGTTATGATAATCATTGCTCGACGACATTACGAGATGAACTGTTGCGGTGCCGAGAAGGTCGGCCTCGATCACAGCCTTCGTGCCCTGAGGTATCTTGAGCGCCTTGTCGAGGCTCATCTCGACAAGCACGTGACCGGGATTGTCATATTCATACTGAATATTGCTCACCTGGCCCACTTTAAAACCGTTGATCGAGACAGGTGCCGAAACCTGCAGACCCGCAACGTTGGTATATGACGCGCTGTAATAATTGGCAGGCTTAAAAACATTCACGCCCTTGAGAAACTCAAGGCCGAAAAACAGGATGGCAAGTGCGACAAGGACACAAAGTCCGATTATAAAATTACGTTTCATACTTTAGAATATGTTTGCAGCCGCACGTCAACGGCTTTCATTATTAGTTTCCGGCATCACCGGGTTGTTTTCCTTATATGTCAAAAAGCCCTCGAAGATGGCATCGGCAAGTTCACGCTGCCCCTTCTGAGAAGCAAGATATTTTTCCTGAGTGGGATTGCTTATGAAGTCGAGTTCAATGAGTATCGAGGGCATCGATGTGGCCCACAACACCCAGAAGCCGGCCTGCTTTACACCCTTGTCGGCACGGTTGGCGTTGCCCACAAGCGACTGCTGTACCAGCTCGGCCATCTCGATGCTCTTGTCCATGTACAGGCTCTGGCTCAGCTCGAAGATTATATAGCTCTCCGACGACTCCGGGTCAAATCCCTGATAGGTCTCCGACTGGTCGGCCTCGAGCGACATCACTGAGTTCTCGCGCATAGCCACGGCAAGGTTATCATCGCTACGGTGAAGTCCAAGCGTGTAGACTTCGGCACCCGAGATACGCGTGCGATTTCGATTCTTACGTGCCACCGAGTTAACATGAATCGAGACAAAAAGGTCGCCGTTGGCCTTGTTGGCTATCTCGGCGCGGTCATTAAGTTTCACAAACGTATCATCGTCGCGGGTATAGACCACCTTGACATCCTTGCACTCCTTCTTGACTTTTTCACCAAAAAGTTTTGCGACGGCAAGGTTGATGTTCTTCTCGTAGGCCTTGACACCGCGGGCTCCCACATCCTTGCCTCCATGCCCGGGGTCAATGACCAGGACAAAGTCGCGCGCCGAAGCCGACACGGCAAAAACCGCCATCAACAGCAGCGAGAAAGCAAATCGTGTTATAATGTTTTTGTTCATAAGTGGAGCATTTAGACTACAAAATTAGAAAATTAACTGTTATATCAATATCAGAGAAACGATAAATATTACAAATATTACCTTTTTTGGCCAATATCGGGGCAAAACAGATTATTCATTATGATTTCATTTTCGATTATTTGTACCTTTGCTTCATGAACCGACTATACTTATATATATTAGGAATACTGCTCACTGCTCTTCTCGCCTGCAGCAGAAACGCCGACAGTGATACCGCCACGCCGATGCCTGTCGAACGCATCGACCTGTTCATCGACAATTACCCGTCAAGCGCTCCCGAGCTGGAGTCACTGCAACCCGGACTGGGATTATACCTCGAGCTGATGACCGGAAACGCCACCACCTGTGACAGCACTCTGCTCACACTGCATGAGAGTCCCGTCACAGCCGTGTTCGGTAAAGACATAAGGGAGCGGTTCACACAAAGCGACTCGCTTGCACTGCCATTAGGCAGAACTATCAAACGCCTCGAAAGCTTGCTGCCCGAGGTAAACGTTACGAATGTGTATGGTATAGCCAGTCCCTACATGCAGTCGGTAATCGTGAGCGACTCCATCGTGATGATCGCGCTCAACCACTATCTGGGCAGCGACTATGCCGGCTACTCGTCGATGCCCGAGTATCGACGCCGACTGAAGACAGCGTCGCGCGTCCCGGCCGATGTGGCCGAAGCGCTCGTGCGCATCAACTACCCCTACCACCCCACCGACGGGACACTACTTGAGCGCATGCTCTACGAGGGAGCAGTCTTGCGAGCCGTCTCGGAAGCCCTCGGTGTAGATGCCGCCACCGCTTCGGGGATGAGTAGCGATGAATATCAAACGGTCAAGAATAATTCGCGCGAGATTTGGGAGGCACTCGCCACCGAGCGACTGCTATACACGACATCCGACGCTGACATATCACGGCTCACCTTGCCAGCGCCATTCTCAACCATAGGCAAAATGCAGCTGCGGGCGCGTGCGGCCAACATCATAGGTCTCGAAATCATCGACAGCTACACACGCGAGAATCCCGACACCGATATGCAGCGAATATTGTCGCCCGAGTTCTACGGCAAAGCCCAGCAAAGGCTTATAGAATCACGCTTCAATCCGTAAAAACGAGCCCAAGCAACGGCTTGATTAACCAAAATTAACAATCATCCATCACTCCGCTTGCAATGCGGGGAGTAGAGCCGTGTGACTGAACAATACCTGGACTAAGGATGTTACAAATTGGTAATGTCATTGAAAATTCGTAACTTTGCATCGTTCAACACACACAATGACGTGTCATAGAGATGACACCGAGCCGAAAATCGGCAAGGATTGCGGCAGTTTTACTCTGCGTGATTGCAGCACAGCCGACAATTCTTAGTAGTAACATAAAACCATAATTATGAAGAAAGCAATCCTGTTTATTGCCAGCTTCGCTTTCTTGGTTCTCACCCTGTCGGCATTCACCGACCGCGCCACCGCTCCCGTAGTGGGTTATCGTGCACCCGGCCTGTCACTGACAGCTGCCGACTCGACATCTACAACTCTCAGCGAGTTAAAGGGTGAGTATGTATTGTTGACATTCTGGTCGTCAAGCGACGCCGCTTCGCGAATCAGATGCAACGAGTACACGGCACTCGCCGGCCGAGAAAACAGATTGGAACATGTAGCGGTAAACTTTGACCGCAACGCAACTTTGTTTGACGAGGTAGTCAAGCGCGACAATCTGAACGCCAGCTCGCAATATCACGTCGAGGGCCTCAAAGCAGCCGACATCATGAAAGAATATCATCTTGATCGCGGACTGCACACGTTCATGATTAATCCCCGCGGAGTAATCCTGGCCGTAGACCCCGATGCCGAACAAGTCAATTCATTGTTGAACTAACATCAACAAGCACAACTTTCCACGCCCGCCTTGGCCCCAAAGCCAAAGCGGGCGCTCTTTTTTTCAAAACACAAAACATTTATAATTTTTATAATTTTGAGTATCTAAAAAGAGGCGTATGCCAAAAATTTGTAGTAATTTTGCAGAAAAACCGGCAAAGATGAATCCAAATAGCCTTGTTTCTATCTCGGACCTCACTAAAGAGCAGATGCTTAGCCTTCTGGAGCTGGCACGCTACTTCGAGGAAAATCCCAACCACAAGATTCTTGATGGCCGTGTCGTGGCGACCTTGTTCTTTGAACCGTCGACCCGCACACGACTGAGTTTTGAAACCGCAGTAAACCGTCTTGGCGGCCGTATCATAGGCTTCAGCGACGCGTCGACAACAAGTTCATCGAAGGGCGAGACCCTCAAAGACACCATAATAATGGTGAGCAACTATGTCGATCTCATTATCATGCGCCACTACCTCGAGGGTGCTGCAAGATATGCCACAGAGGTTACCGACGTGCCTATCATCAACGCGGGCGACGGCGCACATCAGCACCCGTCGCAGACGATGCTTGACCTCTACTCTATCTACAAGACACAAGGCCGTCTCGACAACCTCACGATAACACTCGTAGGCGACCTGAAATATGGACGCACGGTTCACTCGCTCATCATGGCGATGAGATATTTCAACCCCACGTTCCGCTTCGTAGCCTGCAAGGAGCTTCAGATGCCCCGCGAGTATCTCGAGTTCTGCGACCAAAACGGAATAAAATATACCGAGCACACCGACTTTGATGCCGACGTCATCAACACGTCCGACATTATATATATGACCCGCGTGCAGCGCGAGCGCTTCACCGACATCATGGAGTATGAACGCGTAAAAGATCTCTACACCCTGCGCAACGCTATGCTCGAGGGCTCGCGAGAGAATCTCAGAATCCTCCACCCGCTCCCCCGCGTCAACGAGATTGACTATGATGTCGACGACAATCCCAAAGCCTACTACTTCACCCAGGCCAAGAACGGATTGTTCACCCGCCAGGCTCTTATATGCAACGCACTTGGTATCAACCCACTTAAAGATAAAGAATAATGGCACCGAAGAAAGAACTCGCCGTAGCAGCCCTGCGCAACGGCATCGTAATCGATCACATACCCTCACGTGCTCTGTTTAAGTGTGTCAAGATTCTGGGTCTCGAGAAGCTCGACACCCAGCTCACCATAGGCAACAACCTGCACAGTTCAAAACTAGAATCGAAGGGTATTATCAAAGTTGCCGATGTCAACTTTCCCGAAAAGACTCTCAACCGCATAGCGCTTATAGCACCTACAGCCGTCGTGAACACAATACGCGACTTCGAGGTCACAGAGAAGCGCCCCGTTACACTGCCAGACACCATCGTAGGCATCGTGAAATGTGACAACCCCAAGTGCATCACCAACAACGAGCCTATGGCTACGCGTTTCACCGTCGTGAGCCGCGAGCCTGTCGTAATCAAGTGCCATTATTGCAGCCACATGATCAAGGCCGACAAGGCCAACATTCTCTGATACTCCACACCGTCACCGCGAGATTATGAAACAGAACTGGAAACCCGGAACTATGATTTACCCGCTGCCGGCGGTAATGGTGAGTTGTGCCGACTCTAACGGCAACGACAACATCATCACAGTAGCCTGGACGGGAACAATCTGCACCGACCCGGCCATGCTTTATATCTCGGTACGCCCCGAGCGTCACAGCTACGGGATGATAAAGGAGACGATGGAATTTACCGTGAACCTCACGACCAAAGCGCTGGCCAAAGCTACCGACTGGTGTGGCGTAAAAAGCGGACGCGACTTTGACAAGTGGGCCGAGTGTGGTCTTACGCGCGAGCCAGGCGTGATGGTGTCATGCCCCTCAATAGCCGAGTCGCCCCTAAGCATCGAGTGCAGGGTGAAGGAGATAGTGCCGCTCGGAAGCCACCACATGTTCATTGCCGAGGTGCTGAATGTGAGAGCCGACGAGAGTCTCATCGACCCGTCGACGGGCGCCTTCGACCTCGGGGCCGCCGGTCTGCTGAACTATTCACACGGCCACTACTACGAGCAGGGAGCCGAGATAGGACGGTTTGGCTGGACGGTAAAGAAGAAAAAATAATTGAGAATTATTGAACGAATAGTTATTACACATTATATAATATATAAGCAATGAAACAAGACAGCGTAGTATTCGACATCATTGAGCGCGAGCATCAGCGTCAAAAGAAAGGAATCGAGCTTATCGCTTCAGAAAACTTTGTCAGCGATCAGGTAATGCAGGCCATGGGCTCTTGCCTCACTAACAAATATGCCGAGGGCTATCCCGGCCACCGATACTATGGCGGCTGCCAGGTAGTCGACGAGATGGAGACTCTGGCTATCGACCGTCTGAAAGAGATTTACGGTGCCGAGTATGCCAACGTTCAGCCCCACTCGGGTGCCCAGGCCAACATGGCAGTGTTCATGACCGTACTGAAACCGGGCGACAAGTTCCTGGGTCTTAACCTGTCGCATGGCGGCCACCTGTCACACGGCAGCCCTGTAAACTTCTCGGGACTCATGTTCAACGCTCTTGAATACAACGTCAAGGAAGACACCGGCCTCGTTGACTACGACCAGATGGAAGAGGTTGCCCTCAGAGAACGTCCGAAACTCATCATTGGCGGTGCGAGCGCCTACTCGCGCGAATGGGACTACGCCCGCATGCGTCGCATAGCCGACGAGATTGGCGCCATTCTCATGATCGACATGGCCCACCCTGCCGGTCTCATCGCTGCCGGCCTGCTTGACAACCCGCTCAAGTATGCCCACATTGTGACATCGACCACCCACAAGACACTGCGTGGTCCCCGCGGCGGCATCATCCTCCTGGGCAAAGACTTCGAGAACCCCTGGGGCAAGACCACCAAGAAGGGCGAGGTGCGCATGATGTCATCGCTCATCGACTCGGCCGTATTCCCCGGCACCCAGGGTGGCCCTCTCGAGCACGTTATCGCAGCCAAGGCAGTAGCATTCGGCGAGGCCCTGCAGCCCGAGTACAAAGAGTACCAGTCTCAGGTCAAGAAGAACGCCGCCACAATGGCAGCCGCTCTCATCGACAAGGGTTACAAGATCATATCGGGCGGAACCGACAACCACTGCATGCTCGTGGACCTGCGCACCAAGTTCCCCGAGCTCACCGGTAAAGTAGCGGAGCGCGTTCTTGTCGACGCCGACATTACCGCCAACAAGAACATGGTGCCGTTCGACTCTCGCTCGGCATTCCAGACTTCGGGCATACGCCTCGGCACCGCCGCCATCACAACCCGCGGTCTCAAAGAAAACCACATGGGTGACATCGTTGAGATGATCGACACCGTTCTCTCAAACCCCGAGAGCGAGGCCACGATCAAGGCAGTGCGCGAGCGTGTAAACGCCATGATGCAGGACTACCCGATGTTTGCATACTAAGAGCCGGTTCTAAAGCATAATTTCCATGATCATACCCTACAGAATATACCAGTTTCTTGTCGCAGTACCCGTGCTGCTCGTAGCCACAATACTGGCTGCGTTGACCACGATCATATTCACCTCGGTGGGTATGAAATGGGCTGCATACTACCCTGCCCACATCTGGGCAAAACTGTTCTGCTGGTTGAATCTTGTAGGAGTAACTGTCAACGGCCGTGAAAACGTCGACCGCAAGACATCGTACGTGTTTGTCGCCAACCATCAGGGAGCATTTGACATCTTTGCAATCTACGGCTTCTTAGGCCACGATTTCAAATGGATGATGAAAAAAAGCCTGCGCAAGATACCTCTCGTAGGATACAGTTGCTACAGAGCAGGTCATATTTTCGTCGACCACTCGTCGCCTGCCGCCGTGCGCCGCACGATGGAAACTGCCGAGCGCAGCCTCAAGGGGGGCTCGTCGCTGGTGGTGTTCCCCGAAGGCGCCCGCTCGAAAGACGGTCACATGAGGCCATTCAAGAAAGGCGCCTACCAGCTGGCGCTTGAATTCAAATTGCCGCTTGTGCCTGTCACCATCGACGGTGCCTATGATGTCATGCCCCGCTCCAAGAAGCTGCCACGATGGGGTCACATAACACTTACGATACACCGCCCCATAGCCGCCCCTACCGATGACGCTGAGCGCGCCGAGGTAATGGAGCAGACAGCCCGGGCAATAAAAACGGCACTACCCGAGCGATACCGTTGAACAAAATATCAACTCATTTGTTATAGCGAGTGACAGGTTAGACACGACAACCTGTCACTTTTTTATGACATATATGACATTTGGCACGGAAGTTGCAATACAACTCAGTGTAGAAAATAATATATCAAAAACATAAATACTAAACAATCATGAAAATCAAACCGTTATCAGACCGCGTCCTCGTGCGCCCCACTGCAGCCGAGGAAGTTACCGTTTCAGGTATCATCATTCCCGATACAGCTAAAGAGAAACCCTTGAAAGGTAATGTACTCGCAGCCGGCAATGGCAGCAAGGACGAGGAAATGGTAGTAAAAGAAGGTGACGTTGTGCTCTACGGCAAGTATGCCGGCACAGAGATCGACGTTGATGGCGAGAAGCTCCTCATCATGCGTCAGAGCGACATCCTCGCTATATGCGAATAATACACGATCACCTCAACATACATATAATACACTAAAAGATTATAACCATGGCAAAAGAAATTAAATTCGATATAAAGGCTCGCGAAGAGCTCAAGAAAGGTGTCGACACCCTGGCCGACGCCGTTAAAGTAACCCTTGGTCCCAAAGGCCGCACAGTAATCATCGAGAAGAAATTCGGTGCTCCCCACATCACAAAAGACGGTGTGAGCGTTGCACGCGAAATCGAGCTCGAGGACGCATTCCAGAACATGGGCGCACAGCTCGTAAAGGAAGTAGCTTCAAAGACCGGTGACGATGCCGGCGACGGTACGACAACCGCAACCGTTCTCGCCCAGGCAATCATCAACGAGGGCCTGAAGAATGTAGCTGCCGGTGCAAACCCCATGGACCTGAAGCGTGGCATCGACAAAGCCGTAGAGCGCATCGTTGCTCATATCGCCGAGATAGCCGAAGAGGTTGGCGACGACTTCAAGAAAATCGAGGATGTTGCCCGCGTATCGGCCAACAACGACGAGAAGATCGGCGCACTCATTGCCGAGGCCATGAAGAAAGTCAAGAAAGAGGGTGTAATCACCGTCGACGAGGCCAAAGGCACCGAGACTACTGTCGATATCGTCGAGGGAATGCAGTTTGACCGCGGCTATATCTCGCCCTACTTCGTTACAAGCACCGAGAAGATGGAGTGTGACATGGAGTCGCCCTATATCCTACTCTTCGACAAGAAGATTTCCAACTTCAAGGATCTCCTTCCCGTTCTCGAGCCCGTGGCACAGAATGGCCGCCAGCTCCTCATCATCGCCGAGGACGTTGACCAGGAAGCTCTTGCAACACTCGTAGTAAACCGTCTGCGCGGCTCTCTGAAAGTATGCGCCGTTAAAGCTCCCGGCTTTGGCGACCGTCGCAAGGAGATGCTCGAGGATATCGCCATCCTCACCGGCGGCACTGTAATCTCAGAGGAGAAAGGCATGCGTCTCGATGGTGCCACCATCGACATGCTTGGCACCGCCGAGAAGGTAAGCATCAACAAGGAGACTACCACAATCGTTAACGGAGCCGGCAACAAGGACGCTATCGCAGCCCGCGTAGCCCAGATCAAGGCTCAGATCGAGGTAACCAAGAGCGACTACGACCGCGAGAAACTCCAGGAGCGCCTTGCCAAACTCGCCGGCGGTGTTGCGGTTCTGCACATCGGTGCTCCCAGCGAGGTTGAGATGAAGGAGAAGAAAGACCGCGTTGACGACGCCCTGAGCGCAACACGCGCCGCTATCGCCGAGGGTATCGTTCCCGGTGGTGGTGTAGCATTCATTCGTTGCATCGACTCGCTCAACGACATACCCACCGAGCACGCCGACGAGCTCACCGGTATCAGCATCGTACGTCGCGCCATTGAGGAGCCCCTTCGCCAGATTGTGGCTAATGCCGGAGTAGAGGGTGCCGTAGTGGTTCAGAAAGTCAAAGAGGGCAAGGATGACTTCGGTTACAACGCCCGCACCGGCGAGTATGAGAACCTCCTTGCCGCAGGCGTCATCGACCCCGCCAAGGTAACCCGCGTAGCTCTCGAGAACGCTGCATCGATTGCCGGAATGCTCCTCACCACCGAGTGTGTCATCGCCGACAAGAAAGAAGACAATCCCGCTCCCGCAATGCCCGCCGGCGGCATGGGAGGCATGGGCGGCATGATGTAATTCACTCATCCCAAACCATATCAAAAAAGTCTCGAACCCACAGTGGGCTCGAGACTTTTTTAGTTATAACAAGTTTGTTAAACGCCTAATACGATAGCCGGATCAATATTTAGTTTTTGACTTATAATACGAGCTTGATGTAAAGTGGGCGTTCTTTTCCCCGACAGATATTCACACACTCGAGCCGGATTAATACCCAACAGTTTTGACAATGATAACTGATTCAAACCCATTTCATACATGCGCAGTTTTATGACATCAACAAGCGATGGCTTGCCTATAGGATAGTGTTCCTCGTCATAATCGGCCACCAGGTTACCCAATAATGTCAGCTCTACCATACGGGGATCGTCGGCAGGAGTATCTTCAGGCAGACCAAGCATAAGCTCTTCAACACGTTGAAGAGTAACCCTATACTGCATTTCATTTTCTATCTTTGTCATAATCAATCAGTATTATATAATAGAACAATCGATTTTATCATATTCTTTATGCGTTCCTATAAAACGTATAAGAACAAATTGCGGTATAAACTTTATAACAACCACCATACGATAATCATTACCTTTGATATTAAAGACATAATGCTGATTGCCGACATAGTCAACCGAGTTAAAAGTCGCCTTGATATCAGCAAAACAGCGCCACTGCGACCTTTTAACCGTAGCTACCCAATCTTCCAATGCTATTTTTGCTTTTGGATTCTTTTCGTAATATTCTCTTATAGTTCGTTCGGCTATAATTCTCATCAGCTTATCTTTATTAACCGCAACAAATATATGAATAATATTTCACATTCTGAAATTATAATTACAATATTGAAAGTTTTTATGTCAACTTTTGCTGGTCGTGATTTATTTTGTAGATTTGTAGCTGTAATCATCTTATACTTTTTGAATTATGAAATCAATGCGTTTCTCTGTCTTGACGGCCGTGTCGGCGTTGGGCGTGGTGCTGTGTTCTTGTAGCCAACCCGAAACCAAGACCGTTGCGATTCTAAAACCTGCACCCGATATGGGCGGTGAACACAATGCTGCAATTGTAGATGCCCGTCTCGAAGACTACGGACTTGCTGTCCACTCGGTCGACTTTAGCGGAGACTCGCTATACCTCACGGTGCCTGTCGATACCGACGAGAAAGAGCTAATGATGCTCACCCGCTTTAAAGGCGAGCTTAGCTTTGCACCCGTAGTCATGCCCACAGAGTATCGATATCATTCAATCTCATCGGCAATTGACTCCATAAAACCGGGAATAATTCTACCCAACAGCACTCCGCAATTAGCCTTTACGGTCGACGACCTTGACAAAGCAAGGATAGACTCACTATTCACTACGCCCAAGATAGGCGAAGTCCTGCCTAAAGGTGTTGTACCCGCATGGTCGATGAAAACCAAGCAGTATTTCCTGAAAAACCAGGCCGATTCTATAGCATCGGTACTATACCTTATCAATACTGATGAGGCTATAACCGTCAACGTTGAAAACAGCGATTATGGCAACAACGACAATTTTGACTACATATACTGCGACATAAAAATGGACCGCGCCGGAGCCCGACAATTTGAAAATCTCACTACCAATAACATAGGAAAACCTATAGCCGTAATCGTTGACGGATATGTAATGTCGGCCCCGGTGGTCAACTGCCCGATCGAAGGAGGACGTGCACAGATAACCGGATGCTACGATATGAAAATATTCAAAGCCTTGTCAATAGCCTTGAAACATCCACTTAAAGATTAACATAGTTTAATAGACAACGGCGTTTATATAACTCTTTAAGGGTTTGATTTAACACCCTGATTTACTAATTTTGTGGTCGAAATAAAAATGAGCGTCATTATCATTGGCCTCATTATCACAACGACACGAAACCAATGTTTAAGAAATTAGTAATCGGAACTTTAGGACTATTAGGATTTGCTGCCACCGCTATGGCCGCCACTCCTCCTATGGCTTCTGAAGCCGCACTTGAGGCATCGATTCTTGCCTCGGCCAATTTCATGAACATGGACCGCCTGCTTCCAGTAGACACCGATGCGGTGGATTCCGACGCCGAAAGCCTGCGACTGGTCGCCGACCTTCTCAACGAAGCCAACATGCACATGGGCACACGCTACGTGCGCGGCGGAAAATCGCCTAAGGGATTTGACTGCTCGGGTTTCACAAGCTATGTATACCGTCAGTTTGGTTACAGACTGTCGCCCTCATCGAGAGGTCAGTTTACCGAAGGTATCGAGGTATCGACCGACGAGGTAAAACCCGGCGACCTGCTGTTTTTCAAGGGGCGTCGTTCTCGCTCTGTCGGCCACGTAGCTATCGCTATCGACTCGGACCCAGCCACGGGCGAAATCACATTCATCCATGCCGCCGTAAAGGGTGGCATACGCATCGACCGCGTGTCAATGCCCTACTATAGCCAGCGCTTTCTTGGCGCTCGCCGAGTTATCAACTAATCATTATTCCCCCACTCTACCATCATGACCGACATCCGGCAACGTGTTCTCGAGCTACGCGACGAGATAAATCGTCACAACCATTCATACTATGTGCTCAACTCGCCCACAATCAGCGACTATGACTTCGACATGCTGCTCAAGGAACTTGAGAGGCTCGAAAAAGAGCATCCCGAGTTTGACGATCCACTGTCGCCTACCCACCGCGTAGGCAGCGATATCAACAGGCAGTTTGATCAAGTAGCTCATGTCTACCCCATGCTGTCGCTCGGCAACACCTACTCCATTGCCGAGGTTGAAGAGTTCATGCGCCGCACACGGCAGGCACTCGACGGACAGCCGTTCGACATTGTTGGCGAGATGAAATATGACGGAACATCGATTTCGCTCATCTACGAGCATGGACGCCTCGTGCGTGCCGTCACCCGAGGCGACGGCGAAAAGGGCGATGTCGTTACCGACAATATAAAGACCATACGCAGCATTCCATTGCAACTCACAGGCTCGGGATGGCCCGAGATGTTTGAGATACGAGGCGAGGTACTTCTCCCCTGGGAAGCGTTCGAGCGACTCAACGCCGAGCGTGCATTCAACGAAGAGCCGCTTTTTGCCAACCCGCGCAACGCTGCTTCGGGTACGCTAAAGCTGCTCAATCCGGCCGAAGTGGCCCACCGTGGTCTCGACGCCTATTTCTACTACGTGCTCGGCGAGAACCTGCCGGCCGACAACCACTACGACAACATCATGGCAGCCAAGTCGTGGGGCTTCAAGGTAGCGCCGATCATGACTCTGCTTCACTCCATTCAGGAGGTCGACGAGTTCATCAACCACTGGGATACTGCCCGTAAAGAACTCCCCGTCGCTACCGACGGACTGGTATTCAAAGTCAACTCGCTGCGCCAGCAACTCAACCTCGGTTTTACGGCTAAGTCGCCCCGCTGGGCGATAGCCTACAAATTCCCGGCCGAGCGGGCACTTACACGCCTGCGTTTCGTGAGCTTTGAGGTAGGACGCTCGGGCGTGGTAACCCCTGTAGCCAATCTTGACCCCGTGCTGCTGTCGGGAACAATAGTGAAACGCGCTTCGCTTCACAATGCCGATATAATACGCTCGCTCGATATCCACGACGGCGATATGGTATATGTAGAGAAGGGAGGCGAAATCATACCCAAAATCACCGGTGTGGACACATCGGCACGCGGCGATGAAGCTCGCCCGGTCGAATTCGTCACCCACTGCCCCGCATGCGGCACTCCACTGGTACGCGTAGAGGGCGAGGCGGCATGGGTATGTCCTAACAAGTACGGATGTCCTCCACAGATTGTAGGACGCATCGAGCACTTCGTGGGACGACGCATGATGAATATCGACGGCATAGGCGAAGAGACTGCACAGCTGCTTTACGACAACGGGCTTGTAGCCAACATCGCCGACCTCTATGATCTCACAGCCGACAAGCTCCTCACGCTCGACCGGTTTGCCGAGCGTAGCGCACAGCGCGTCATCCAGGGCATCGAGGATTCAAAATCAGTACCCTTCGAGCGAGTCATCTTTGCGCTCTCGATCCCCTTCGTAGGTGAAACAGGAGCAAAAAAACTTGCACGCGCCACCGGCGATATCGACACCCTGATGGGCATGACTATCGAACAGCTCACCGAAATCGAGGATATCGGCGGCCGCATCGCCGAGAGCATCGTGGAATTCTTTGCCAACGATGTAAACCGCAACATCATCGAGCGGCTGCGCGCGGCCGGGCTGCAGATGTCGATGCCGCAGGACGACCGTCCCAAATCAGACATTCTCGCGGGAAAGACAATTGTGATAAGCGGAACTTTCACACACAACTCCCGCGACCGCTACAAGGAACTAATCGACCTGAACGGCGGCAAGAATTCCGGCTCCATATCTAAGAAGACCGACTATCTCCTTGCCGGCGACAACATGGGCCCGGCAAAACTCGAGAAAGCCACATCGCTGGGCATCCCCATCATCGACGAGGAAACCTTCCTCAAGATGATTGAGTGACGCAATCAGGCACCACTCCACGGTGACCCATTCAGGCCCCGTTCCACAACCTCTAAAGGTTGCGGGACGAGGTCTTCTCCAAGTCGCGCTTACGCTTCAGCGCCTCAAGATAATAATAGTCGGCATAGTTCAACGGAACATCGATTTCGACTCCGGCCGGCAGACTTGTCACGCTGTGTTTCAATATAAACCGACCGTTCTCACCTACCGGTGCCGTATACTCGGCCGATGACAGAGACTGCATGATAGCATCGGCATAATCGACATACTCCCGAGACTTGACTTCATCAACATATCCCGACAGTTCATAGAGGGCCGAGGCGATAACAGCTGCAGCCGATGCGTCACGGGGCTCGTCGGGGATACCGGGAGCATCGAAGTCCCAGTATGGAACCTTGTCGGCAGGCATATTGGGGTGATTCTTTACGAAATCAAATGTACCGGTGGCTCGCTGAAGATAAGCATCATTACTGGTTTCCCTGTAAGCCACAGTGTAACCGTATATAGCCCAAGCCTGCCCGCGTGACCATGCCGACGAGTGGGCACAACCCTGGGCTGTGTGGCGATGTCTCACATCGCCCGATATCGAATCGTAGTCAATGACATGAAAGCAGCTGCCATCAGGACGGAAATGCTCCTTGAGCGTGCGGTCGGCATGGCTTACCGCCAGATTGTAGAAAGAGCTGTCGCCCGTCAGATGGGTGGCTTCAAACATCAACTCAAGATTCATCATATTGTCAATAATGACGGGACAAGCCCAGCCCTTGGCCTCTCGCTCGCTGCCCGGATCGACATCCCAGCTCTGGATAATCCCGGCATTGGGACGGAAACGAGTCGACAGAGACTTAGCCGCCTCCACAACCGCACAGGCATAGGCGCTGTCACCAGTCAGTCTATATCCGTTGCCAAAGCTACTGCCTATCATGAAACCAACGTCATGATGCCACTTGAGATACTGAGCGTCGGCAACAGCCTCAGTATATTTACGCGCATACGGCAACAGGGTGGAATCGCCTGTAAGCTCATACAGATACCACAGTGTGCCGGGAAAGAAACCGCTACGCCAGTCGGTCACATCACAATACAACACACTCCCGTCGGGCTGTATCGATGTAGGATTATGAAACGGCAAGCCGAGCGACTCAACGGTATCAATCTGTAAACCAATCTGGATACGAGCGTTATCCACTGCGATATCGTCCCAGCTCTTAGTCTCGCCACTGTTACACGCCACAAAAGCAACAACTGCTGCAGCCACAAAAAAAGATAGTTTCTTCATGCTATTATATATAAAATGTGATGATAAATCGATAGAAAACTTAAGTACACATAATATAAGCCGCAACAACGCCAAAAATCTATAGCCCGCCCCACTATGTTATAAAACATATTTTCATCCCCTACGATCACAAGCCCACATGAACAAAACGACAAATGCCTTTGTTATAAAACTATAAATAAAATATAAAGACATGAATAAGATACTTACTTCCGCACTATTGGTTGCCTCGATGGCAATGATAACTTCTTGTAATGAAAAGGCTAAACTGGCCGATGCTGTGACCGGTTCTTGGTCGGGCCAGGCCGAAAGGGTCGAGACGCCCAATCAGCCTACCACAACTACCGTGACTCGTATGATAACTTTTATTCCCGACCTTAACTCGTCGACGGGGGGCTCGCTGGAGGCTACGGCTCTGTTCTCGGTCGAGAGCGGCACCAAGCTTCAGGCTGCCGGTATTCAGCCTATCGCCGTTACCGTAAACGGTAATGCTACCATTACAGGACGTTGGGAGGCTATCGACGATGATGAGATCGCCATATCGTTTGACAGCAAAACTCTTACGGTAAATATTGACCCCAATGAGGTTGTTCTCGAGTATGACATAGCCACGGAGACCTCCGAGCCTATTAATGAAAGCGTCAAGCCCGATATCGCGGCTACCGTGACACGTTCGATGACTCAGGTTCTCAACCACAGCGTGTTCAACTATGCCAAGATTGACGATATCAAGGTAAAGGGCAATCTCATGTCTTGCGAAATAGGCAAGAAGGATTACACTTTCCACAAAGACATGTAATACTACCCTATGCTTCATACATGATGAGTCCGGCAAAATTGTCGGACTCTTATTTTTTTATATTTGGTAAAATGATTAATTTTGTGGCATACGACAAAAAGTATATTAACATTAAAATATTATGGCTACAAAACCCTTCAAATACCAGGAGATGTTCCCTCTGGGACCCGACACTACTGAGTATTATCACCTTACAAGCGACTATGTGAAAGTTGAAAACTGGAACGGTCATGAGATGCTGGTTGTAGATCCCGAAGCTCTCACTGTGCTGGCCAATCAGGCTACCCATGACAATGCATTCATGCTGCGCCGCGAACACAACGAGATGGTCGCCAAGATTCTGCACGATCCCGAGGCAAGCGCCAACGACAAGTACGTAGCTCTCACCATGCTGCGTAACGCCGAGATTGCAGCCAAAGGACAGCTTCCTTTCTGCCAGGATACAGGCACGGCTATATGCCACGCCACCAAAGGCCAGCAGGTTTGGACCGGATGTGACGACGAGGAGAAAATCTCTCACGGTGTCTACAAGACCTATACCGAGAACAACTTGCGTTACTCCCAGAATGCTCCTCTCAACATGTATGACGAGGTGAACACAGGCTGTAACCTCCCTGCTCAGATCGACATTCACGCCGGTCAGGGCGACGAGTACCACTTCCTGTTTGTTGCTAAAGGTGGCGGTTCGGCCAACAAGACATATCTCTATCAGGAGACCAAGGCTACGATCAACCGCAAGACTCTTGTACCCTTCCTTGTAGAAAAAATGAAGACTCTCGGCACTGCCGCCTGTCCTCCCTATCACATT
The DNA here is from genome assembly GCA_947386115.1 of uncultured Muribaculaceae bacterium. GTDB lineage: Bacteria > Bacteroidota > Bacteroidia > Bacteroidales > Muribaculaceae > JAAVFS01. Next base: position 18,784 of record CANDNO010000001.1, on the reverse strand, counting down.
GCGTTCGTAATCGGCGGAACATCGGCCGAGAAGAACCTTGAGGTTGTTAAGAAGGCTTCGGTCAAGTATCTCGACTCGCTCCCCACATGCGGTAACGAGCTCGGCCACGCTTTCCGCGACATCGAGCTTGAGCAGCAGCTTCTTGAAGCTTCACGCAACATCGGTCTCGGCGCTCAGTTCGGCGGCAAATACTTTGCCCACGACATCCGCGTCATCCGCCTGCCCCGTCACGGTGCATCTTGCCCCATTGGCATGGGCGTATCATGCTCGGCCGACCGTAATGTCAAAGCTAAAATTGACCGTAACGGACTTTGGATCGAAAAGCTTGATTCGAACCCCGGCGAACTGATTCCTGACGAACTGCGCAACTCTGGCGAAGGTGACGTTGTGAAGATTGATCTTGACCGCCCCATGAGCGAAGTGCTCAAGGATCTCACGAATTATCCTGTATCAACCCGTCTGTCGCTCTCAGGCACTATCATCGTAGCCCGCGACATCGCACATGCCAAGATTAAAGAACGTCTCGACAACGGCGAGCCCATGCCTCAGTATCTCAAGGATCACCCCGTTTACTATGCCGGACCGGCCAAGACTCCGCAGGGCATGCCCTCAGGCTCGTTTGGTCCCACAACTGCCGGCCGTATGGATCCATACGTAGACCAGTTCCAGGCTGCAGGTGGTTCTATGATCATGATTGCCAAGGGTAACCGCTCAAAACAGGTAACCGACGCTTGTCACAAACACGGCGGATTCTACCTCGGTTCTATCGGTGGTCCCGCTGCTGTTCTCGCAGCCAACTCAATTAAGAGCGTAGAACTCCTCGAGTACCCCGAACTAGGCATGGAAGCTATCTGGAAAATCAAGGTAGAAGACTTCCCCGCATTCATCCTCGTCGACGACAAGGGCAACGATTTCTTCACCGAGATCCAGGCCAAATGTGCCAACTGCGCCCTCTCGAAGTAAAATTCATCCAACAAACTATATCGAGCAAATCGGAGTCCCTCTCCGATTTGCTTTTTTATAACATCTCACATTCCAACAAATAACACAATTCTCTTGACTTGTATTACAAGCCTATTTGGTTGTTAAAAGATTAAAAACGATTCGGGAGTTTCAATTCTCGATGTATAATAGCACCCGAAAGTGGCGGCTAATTTAGTATCTGTAATAATATAATAAAAAGGACAAAACAGCCCCAATGTCATTTTAACAGCTTTCTATCGTTATCATCACTTTCAAGCACGCTCATCTGGTGAATAGCTATCTTATTAAGTTTAATAAGACGTTCCCGTTGTGGCATTCCTTGCTCAATAAACACCGCATTTAGATTTTCCATATTGGACAAACAAATCAACTCATTGATAGATATGTAATCACGGATATTACCTTTGAGCCCGGGATTGGCATCGCGCCATTGTTTTGCCGTCATACCAAACATCGCTACATTCAAAACATCTGCTTCATTGGCATAGATGATACTTGCTTGAACATTTGTTACCTCGGCGGGTATGAGATTGTGCTTGATAGCATCGGTGTGAATCCGGTAGTTTATCTTTGACAATTCACGTTTTGCCGACCAACCAAGCTGTTTCTGTTCTTCTTCCTTGAGACGCTGAAACTCTTTAACTATATAAACTTTGAATTCGGGGCTTATCCACATTGCAAATTCAAATGCAATGTCTTTATGTGCATATGTGCCTCCGTAGCGTCCTGCTTTAGCCTGAACGGATATGGCATTTGTTCGAGCCACGAATTCTTTTACACTTATCTTGAAACTGTTAAGTCCCGACTGATTTCTAATTATGGCGAATTCGCCATAATTAAAATTAGTGTTATAGACCTTTTCCCATATTCCAATAAATTCCAAGGTATTACGATTACGTAGCCAATCTGTTATGAAGAAATCTCCATCTTTAGCCCGTAACATATCCGTAAGGCAAATATAGTCCTCGCCGTTGACTTTGAGTATATTGACCTCTGTATCTTTTACTATCAGCTTCGCCATGTCATAAATTCTAATTGTATCGAAAAAGGTGTATTGTTTGGTCTATAGTTATATGCAAATATAATCAATTCCATCTGATTAGGCAACAGCTATAAAAATGATACATAACATTATTCACAAAGGCCGACTACTGATCTGCTTCTGTAAAAAACTGCAAAGCACTTTGCTAATTTACATAATTAATAGAGTTTTTTGGGGATGGTGGGCAAATTATGAGGGGGATTGTTTGAAATATCGAAAAAAGTTTCTTAAATTTGCACTCCGAAACTGCGAAATAATAACAAGTAAACATATAAGGCAATGAAAAGAACATTCCAACCCTCTAACAGAAAAAGAGTTAACAAGCATGGTTTCCGCGAAAGAATGTCAACCCCCGATGGCCGCAAGGTTCTCGCTCGTCGTCGTGCAAAGGGTCGCGCTCGCCTCACCGTTTCTGACTCTATCGCAAGCAAGTAATTAGCTTAAGCTTGCAAGTGCCTTTTCATTACTCTTTGAAAGTCACTTAAATAAGCCGATATAGACTGTCGCCGCCAAGATGCCACAACAGGCTCTTTGCGGTGACTTTCTGCATGTACATAGCTGCCAACCTATAAATTTGATAATTATTCATAAATAATCGATTGCCATATAATGTTAGTATCATATTTCTCGTTATTTTTGCAACCGATAACAAACCAACCTATTCATGAATAAACTTTTACTCACATTTGTTATAGCGGTATTTACCGCTCTGGGCCTTACCGCCCAGGTTTTCACCACTTCGCCTTCGCCACTACAGCAGGAAAGCAGGGACGTGACAATAACGTTCCATGCCGACCGCAGTAATGTCGCAGCCCTTAAAGGCTTGCCAACAGGCACATCGCTCTACGCCCACATAGGAGTGTACACCAATCTCTCACCCAACACATGGGCGTACGTAAAAACCGAATGGGGAGTCAACTCGCCAGCGACCGAGATGAAGCAGACTGCCGCCAATACCTACACGCTGTCGATTGGTGACATTCGTTCTTATTTCGGCATCACCGATCCATCGGAAACGGTAACCAAGATATGTATCCTTGCGCGCAACAGCTCGGCCAACTCTCAGACAAAAGACTACTTCATCGATGTTGTAGAGGGCGGATTCCAGGCTTCTCTTACATCTGACGCATCAAGCCTCGTAATCACCGAGCCCACAACGATGACATTCACCATGAATACCACCCAAAAGGCTGATATCGAGATAAGCGTCAACGGCACCGGCATTGCGAAAGCAACCAATGCAACCACAGTATCAGGCGAATACCAATTTAATACAGCCGGTGGCTCATGGACCATAACCGGCCGGGCAAAAGCCGGAACCGAAATCATCGAGAAGACTCTCGAGGTAAGCTATCCGCTCGCATCGCCCGCAGCGACCTATCCGGGCGGCATTCCCAAAATGAGCGCAGTGAAGAACAACGACGGCAGCGTGACATTCTGCCTGGCAGCACCCGGAAAATCGTCGGCTATGATCGTAGGCTCGTGGGACGAATACCGCATGCTCAACGACCGCGTAATGTCATATCAGGACTATAACGGGCAGCGCTACTTCTGGATCACCATCAAGGGTCTTGACAACTCAACCCCATATCCATACTACTATCTTATCGACGGCAACATAAAGGTAGCCGACCCATACGCCCATCTCATACTCGACTGCTACAGTGACAAATGGCTCAGAGCCAACGTATATCCCGAGCGCCCGGCCTACCCCTACGACGTGACCGACGACACCATGATGGCCGTGTATCAGGGAAATCTTGATGACTACGACTGGAATGTCGACAATTTTGATATTCCCGAGCACCATGATCTCATTATCTACGAGATGCTTTTACGTGACTTCACCGGCACAGATAAGACCGACGACGGCACCGTGCGCGCAGCCATCGACAAGATACCCTATCTGAAATCACTTGGCGTAAACGCCGTTGAGCTTATGCCGATAATGGAATTCAACGGCAACAACTCATGGGGCTACAACACCAACTTCTATATGGCACCCGACAAAGCCTACGGATCGCCCGACGATTACAAGGAGTTCATTGACCGCTGCCACATGGAGGGTATTGCAGTGATTCTCGATATCGTGTTCAATCAGAGCGACGGTCTCCACCCATGGTACCAGATGTATCCCGCGTCGTCCAACCCTTTCTATAACGCCACAGCACCCCATGCCTACAGCGTACTGAACGACTGGAAGCAGGAGAACGTACTCGTGCGCCAGCAGTGGGTTGATGCCATCACCTACTGGATGACCGCCTACAAAGTCGACGGATTCAGATTTGACCTCGTCAAAGGACTTGGCGACAGCAACAGCTACGGCGGCGACACAGAGAAATACAACCAGTCGCGCGTCGACAACATGAAGGCGCTTCACGCAGCCATCAAAGCTGTCAATCCAAAGGGAATCCACATCAACGAGAACCTCGCGGGCACCGAAGAAGAAAACGCTATGGCAGCCGACGGGCAGCTCAACTGGGCCAACAAAAATACAATCTCGGCCAACTTTGCAACAGCCGTTGGCTCGAAAGACAATCTTGCATCTTACCTGTCGACAGCCGATGCCGGCCGCACATGGGGCTCAACCGTAGCATACGCCGAGAGCCATGACGAGCAGCGCGTAGGCTATCTCCAATCGCTCTCAACCCAGGGCTCAGGCTCGTCAAGCCTCAAGCGCTCGCTCGCTACCCGCTGCAAACGTCAAGGCTCGATGGCCGCCCAACTCATCATGACGCCCGGCCCGAAGATGATATGGCAGTTTGCCGAACTTTGTGCCGACGAAAACACTAAGAACGCCGACAACAGCAATATTACCGACGCCAAAAACGTATGCTGGAACTATCTCGACATCCCCGAGCGCAAAGCGCTATATGACAACTACTCGGAGCTAATATGGCTACGCCGCGACAACCCCGAGCTGTTCACGGCCGATGCCACATTCAACACGCTTAACTTCCAGGACGGCCTTACTTACGGGCGTTCCATGCAGCTAACCGACGGCAAGAAAGAGATTCTTGTTTTCATCAATCCCGGCGTTGCAAACACCGCGACTATGACCGTAACAGCCAACGCGTCAATCATCAACGCATCAAACAACGTTCTCGCGAGCCACAACGCTACCGGAACGACACCCGTCCTGACAGCCGGCTCGGGGTCGCAGGTAAACGTCACCCTACCCCCCAACTGCTACGCTGTGTTCGTGAGCAAGAATGTCGAGAGCGGCATCGACTCGGTGGTAGACGACACGGTCGAAAAAGTCAACATCCTTGGCGGACAGGGCCGAATCATCATCGAAGGCGAGTATAACACACTCACTATTACCGACCTATCTGGCCGCACATACAACACGCTCACCGTTTCACCCGGCCTCTATATCGTGAAAGCCGACGATGTGGTAGCAAAAGTAATCGTGCGCTAATTCTGACACAGACATATAAATCCATACCGACGGGTGCATCACTGCACCCGTTTTTCATGCTAAATTAAATTAAATGTGAAGGGCAAATACTACAAATATGTTGAAAAACACGCCGCTTTGTAGTATCTTTGTTTCCAAATTGCTGATAAAAATGATAGCACAGATACTCGATCGCAACAAAATCAAGGAATTGAGTCGGCTGATAGCCGGTTGCAATCGCGTCGTCATAACCTGTCACATAGCACCCGACGGCGATGCAATAGGCTCATCACTGGCACTTTGCCACATGCTCACGGATCTTGGCAAGGAAGTTCATGTCGTTACCCCAGACATGTTTGCCCAGAACCTCTATTACCTGCCGGGCGCCCGCGACATTGTCGTATATACCCGTTACGAAGAATTTGCCAAACAGATCATAAGCGAGGCCGATCTCATTTTCTGTCTCGACTACAATTCAATAAAACGTGTTGACCAGGTTGGGAAATATATTCTCGACTCCAAGGCCATCAAAGTGATGATCGACCACCACCTGGGCCCCGAGAAGTTCCCCAACCTCATCATTTCCCACCCCGAGGAATCATCGACATCGGTATTATTGTTCAAGGTGTTCTGCGCGCTCGGTCTCGTACCGCTTATCGACAAAAAGATAGGATCCTGCATCTATGCAGGCATGATGACCGACACAGGCAACTTCTCATACAACTCCAACAATGCCGACCTTTACCGCATCATCGCACGACTGGTAGAAAGCGGCATCGACAAAGACAAGCTCTATACCCACATCATCAACACCTCGACACTGTCACGGCTGCGCATAAACGGCTATGCGGTAAGCGAGAAGATGACGATTTACCCCGACCATAAAGCGGCGCTTATCACCCTCACTCGCGATGAGCTCAACCGTTTTGATTATAAAAAAGGTGATACAGAGAGTCTTGTAAACGTACCGCTGCAGTTGCCCGACGTTGTCTACTCGATTTTCCTGAGAGAAGAAACCGACTATATCAAAGTATCGTGCCGCTCGAAAGGAAATTTCCCGGTCAACAAACTCTGCGAGCAGCACTTCAATGGCGGAGGCCATCGCAACGCCGCCGGCGGAGAGTTCTACGGCACAATGGACGAGTGCATCGCACTTTTCGAATCGACCCTCGAAGCCAACGATGCCCTGTTGCCCAACAAGAAATAACAACATACAATTAGTAATCAATCATACACACAATGAATATATTCAAGCACATCGGCAAGACAGTAATCATCTCGGCCATAGCTGTATTATCACTTTCATCGTGTAGCGACACCAAGAGCTACGCCGAGCGCCTCGTCGATGAAAACAAAGCAATAAACCTATACCTCAGCGACTACAAAGTCGAGAATGAGATTCCCGAGGACAACAACTTCCTTGTGGGCGAAGATGCACCCTATTATCGCCTCGACGAGGAAGGCAACGTGTTCATGCAGGTACTTCGCACCGGCGACCGTGAAAACAACATGGCCACCGACGACCAGCTCATTTTCTTCCGTTTCACCCGCTACAACCTGCTGTATTACTATAACTACGGCGAGCTGATTGGCGAGGGCAACGCGCTCGACATGAACAATGTGCCTACATCGTTCCGTTTCAACAACACAACGTTGTCATCGTCGACCCAATGGGGCTCGGGCATCCAGATGCCTCTTAATTATCTTGGTATCGACTGTGAAGTCAACCTCATCGTAAAATCACAGTATGGACTTACGAGCGAGATTTCAACCGTGAGCCCTTACCTCTACAACCTGCGCTATTTCAAGCCTTTGAGCAATTAATACAGCCCAATAAATACTACAACAACACATTCCAAATTCACACATAGATCATGTCACTCATCAAATCAATTTCAGGTATTCGCGGCACTATCGGCGGCCGCCCGGGCGACGGACTCAGCCCTGTTGACATCGTAAAATTTACAGCAGCTTATGCTACATTCATACGTCGCACATGCCCCCTCAAGAGCAACACCATCGTAGTGGGACGCGACGCACGCCTGTCGGGCCACATGGTTTACAACCTCGTAGCCGGCACTCTTACAGCCATGGGATATGACGTGGTGAACATAGGCCTGGCCTCTACCCCCACGACCGAGATTGCCGTGACGATGGAAGGCGCCTGTGGCGGCATCATCCTCACCGCCTCTCACAACCCCATGCAGTGGAACGCGCTCAAACTCCTTAACCACAACGGCGAGTTCCTCAACGACGCCGAGGGTAAGGAAGTGCTCGCCATAGCTGCCGACGACAACTTCGACTTCGCTCAGGTAACAGAACTTGGTCACGAATTCCTCAACGAGACCTACAATAAGAAACATATCGACAGCGTGCTGGCTCTCGACCTTGTCGACACCGACGCTATCGCCAAAGTCAATTTCACCGTAGCAGTTGACGCCGTTAACTCGGTGGGCGGCATCGTAATACCTCAATTGCTCCGTGCGCTGGGCGTTAAGAATGTCATCGAGCTCAACTGTGAGGCCAACGGTAAATTTGCCCACACCCCCGAGCCCATCCCCGAGAACCTCACCCAGATATCTGACCTCATGAAGAAAGGCATTGCCGACGTAGGTTTCGTCGTTGACCCCGACGTTGACCGCCTTGCAATCGTGATGGAAAACGGCGAGATGTTTGTCGAGGAATACACCCTCGTGGCAGTTGCCGACTATGTGCTGTCACACACTCCCGGCTCGACCGTGTCAAACCTCAGCTCGTCGCGCGCCCTTCGCGATGTTACACGCAGCCATGGCTGTGAATACAACGCCGCAGCTGTAGGCGAGGTCAACGTAGTTACCAAAATGAAAGAGACCGGAGCCGTGATTGGCGGCGAGGGTAACGGCGGCGTCATCTACCCCGCCTCACACTATGGCCGCGACGCACTCGTGGGCGTAGCCCTTTTCCTCACCCTGCTTGCCAAGTCGGGCAAAAAGGTAACCGAGCTCAAGAAAACCTATCCCGCCTACTCTATCTCGAAGAACAAAATCGAGCTTACACCCGACATTGATGTCGACGCTCTCCTCTTAGCTGTTAAAGAGAAATTTGCAGGCGAACAGATCACCGACATCGACGGTGTGAAAATCGACTTCGAGGACTCTTGGGTTCACCTGCGCAAGAGCAACACCGAGCCCATCATCCGCATCTACTCCGAGGCTGCCACTACCGAGAAAGCCGATGCTCTCGCTCAGTCAATCAAGGAGGTCATAGCAACGCTCGTCAAGTAATAAGACTCAATATTGAATTTCTACGGACGCAGCGTAAATTTACATTTACTCTGCGTCCTTTTTTTCATCTTTAACCCAATGAAACGCCTGTTTATTCAGTTATTCGCATTACTGTCCTCGGTCACCTCGCTTCATGCCGGCGAGGGCCTTGTTAAGATTGCTACCGGATGCATGCGCGCAACGCCCGGACATTCGAGCGAACTCGTCTCGCAAGCTGTCATGGGAACACCGCTGCGACTGCTCGACAACGAGAACGGCTGGTGGCTGGTCGAAACGCCCGAGGGTTACCAAGGCTACATGATATCTACGTCGATACAACCTGTCGATTCGCTTGGCATGCACCGCTGGCGCGAGTCGGCCCGCGTAATGTTTACCGACGTGTATACCGGCCGTATCGTTTCGACCGATGGCCGAGGAACTCCTGTCTCCGACATACACTCAGGGTCGGTGCTCGAAGTAACAGGTTACAGCGTGCAGGACAGTATTGATGTAAAACTGCCCGATGGACGCACCGGGCGTCTTGCCTCTAAATCAGTATCCCCGCTCGGCTCGATGGGGCTTACCGACCCCGATACCGATGCCGTCATCAATATGGCGCGACGCCTTATGGGCGTTTCATACCTGTGGGGCGGAACGACACCGGTCGCCATGGACTGCTCGGGCCTTGCCAAAATATGCTACCTCAACCAGGGCATTATCCTGCTGCGCGACGCCAGCCAGCAAGCACGAACCGGATTGATTCTCGGCTCCGATTATCACGAGTACCAAAAAGGTGACCTTGTATTCTTCAAAAGTGCTACGAAGGGCAACATAGTTCATGTGGGTATCTACGATCACGACGGGCTGTATGTCCATTCGTCGGGCCGGGTCAAAGTCAACTCGCTCGACCCGGAATCACCCCTATACATCCCGTCCAACATTTTGGCATCGGCTTGTCGTATTAAAGGTAACATCGGCACACCGGGTATCACGCCCATAACCCTAAGCCCCGCCTACTTCAACGTCAAGGCGCCGGCATCCCTCTCAGCAACAATAGAAAAATACCGCACCGAAGCTCCGCAGGCCCCCAATTTAAAGCTGAAACGCAGCCCCGACCCCAACATCTGGCAAATCATGGGCAGCGTCCTCCTCGAGAGCACACGAGAATATCTCACAACCCACTAAAATTGAAAATCTATTTTTTACCTGCGCGCATTGCATGTGATTATACAAAATATTTTTGCGAAAGTTGAATATATCGCTTAACTTTGTGTAATCTATGCAGCCATTTATCGACATACTGTTAAGCGGATTCCTCATAGGCATATTGGTATCGGCACCAATGGGTCCGGTGGGAATGCTCTGCATACAGCGCACTCTTAACAAAGGGCGCTGGCCAGGCTTTTTTACAGGTGTCGGTGCCGGATTCAGCGATCTGTTTTACTGCCTGTTGACCGGTCTCGGCCTCTCATTCGTCCAAGGCTTTATCGAAAAAAATTCGCTTGTCCTGCAGATCGTAGGCAGCTTTGCCCTTATCGGCTTCAGTATCTACCTTTTCCGCAAGAATCCTGCAGCATCACTTAAACGTCCCGAGCATACGAAGAATACATTCTGGGCCGACATGGTTACCGGATTCTTTTTCACCATATCCAATCCGTTCATTCTGTTTTTCATCATAAGTTTGTTCGGACGCTTCAACTTCCTCATGCCCGAATATCGTGAGTACCACTACGTTGCAGGCTACTCGGGCATACTGTTGGGAGCGCTCGTGTGGTGGTATGTAATCACTTTTTTCGTCAACAAAGTCCGCGCCCACTTCAACGTACGCTCCATGTGGCTGATCAATCGCATTATAGGCATATTAATCCTGCTCATGGCCGCCTATGGTATATTCAGCGGTCTGCGCGACTACTACAACGACCGCAATGAACAACAAGAAGTCTCTTATCATACCGCGTATTACAGGTCTTGACTCGCTCTCGGCCGAGTCCAAGGCCAACGCCCTGATGCAATCGGGAGCAAAAGCTACTATAAACATAGCCAACTGGCCCGACAAGTACCCATCATGCCCCACCTCGACTGTCGCAATAGCTCACAGCGGGCAGTTCCTGCACGCGCTATTCTCAGTTACCGCTACCGAGACACGTGCTTTGATTACCGATGATCTCGGTCCCGTGGCCGATGATACCTGTTTCGAGATATTCCTCAAGCATCCCGGCACGCCACGCTACTGGAACTATGAGTTCAACATTCTCGGCACGGCCAACGTTTCTTCACGGATCGAGCGCAAGAATCCGGTCCGATTCAGCCGCGACGGACTACAAGCCATTGAGAGAATATCAAGCTGTAAGACTCCGCGTGAAATCACCCGCGGCATTGCCACCGAGTGGCTGCTTGTATCAATACCTCTCGAGCAATTAGGTGTATCATGTGACAAAGGGTCCGTACTCCTTGAGGGTAATTTCTACAGCTGCGCGTCGGCTCTCGCGACTCCTTATTACCTGTCGTGGAGTCCAATCGAAACTCCGTCGCCCGACTTTCACCGCCCCGAATTTTTCGGCTACCTAATTCTTGAATGATATGAAAAAGACACTATACATACTGACGCTATTGCTCTCGATCGCACTCTCTTCGTGTGGCGGCGCAAAACTCGCTACCGCCAATGAGCAGATGGAACGCGGCGAATATTTTGACGCGTCAAAAACCTACCGCAAGGTGTACAACAAGCTCACTAAACGCGAGGACCGCCCTTTGCGTGGCGAGATTGCGTTCAAGATGGGCGAGTGTTACAGCCGCCTCAACATGAACGCCCGAGCATCGGCCGCATACCAGAACGCCATCAGATATGCCTACCCCGATTCAACTACACTGCTGCGTCTGGCATGCTCTCAACAGGCCGAAGGCAAGTATCCGGCTGCATTGAAATCATTTGAGGACTATCTCAAAGTCGACCCCGATAACAAAATCGCACTAAATGGAGCAGCAGGCTGCCGCATGGCCATAGCCGCCAAAGGCTCCCCTACGCGATATGTTGTGAAGACCAACAAGATATTCAACTCGCGCCGCGCCGACTTCTCGCCTATGTATTTCGACTCGTCGCTCGACCAGCTGTATTTCACCACTACCAATGAAAAGGTTACCGGAGACCATCGCAGCGAGATCACCGGCATGAAAAAGGGCGATATATGGATGTCACGCAAAAACGAGCGCGGCGAATGGCTTAAACCCGAACCCGTTGAAGGTGAACTCAACACCGACATGGACGAGGGCATAATATCCTTTTCGCCCGACGGCTCAACGATGTATCTGACCAAAGCACGCCGCTCCCCCTCGAGCAATACAGGCGTAGAAATATACACCTCTTCACGCTCCGATGCAAAATGGAGCGCACCCGTAAAACTCGAAATCACAGCCGATACCCTCTCCAATTACGGTCATCCCGCAGTATCGCCCGACGGGCAATGGCTCTACTTCACCAGCGACATGCCGGGCGGCATGGGAGGTCGCGACTTGTGGCGCATCAACCTCAAGGAGCGTGCAGGCTCGCTTGAAAACATGGGTGAGTTCATCAACACCCCGGGCGACGAGATGTTCCCCTACATGCGCACCGACTCGATTCTATATTTTGCCTCCAACGGACATCCCGGCTTCGGCGGTCTCGACCTGTTCAAGGCCACGCTGACACCCTCGGGAGGCTGGCGGGTTGAGAATATGGGACAGCCGGTCAACTCGGCGGCCGACGACTTCGGCATAACGTTCGGCCAGGGCGAGAGTGGCTTCTTCAGTTCCAACCGTGGCGATGCCCGCGGCTATGACCACATATTCTCGTTTGAACTGCCCGCCCTTAAGATACTCATCTCGGGATATGTCCTCGACAAAGACGAGGAGCCGGTTCCGAACGCCGTAATACGCATCGTGGGCAATGACGGTTCCAACCGTAAGGAGGTTGCCCGCACCGACGGAACGTTCCAGTTCCCGCTGCAACGTGGCGTCAAGTATGTCATGCTCGCCGGAGCCAAAGGCTATCTCAATGCCAAGCAGGAATTCCAGGCCGACGATGCCGAGGAAGATGCCGAGTATAACGTCGACTTCATTCTCGCTTCGATCAACAAGCCGGTTGTAATCGACAATATTTTTTACGACTTCGACAAAGCCACGCTACGTCCCGAGTCAAAGACAGCTCTCGACGAGATGGCCCAGATCATGCGCGACAACCCCAATATCACAATCGAGATGGCCGCCCACACCGACCGCAAAGGCTCAGAAGAGTACAACATCAAACTATCACAGCGCCGCGCACAGTCGGTCATCGACTATCTCATAGAGTCTGGAATCAGAGCCGACCGCCTGCAGGCCCAAGGATATGGCAAGTCACGCCCGAAAACAATAACCAAAAAACTCGCTCGCGAATATCCTCAGTTTGAAGAGGGTACGATACTCACCCCCGAGTTTATCGAAACGCTCGACGAGGCCAATCAGGAGATTGCCGACCAGATTAACCGTCGCACCGAGTTCCAGGTCCTTTCGATTGACTATCAAATGTATTAGAGTATGGAATTCCGCACTCCCATCGAACCTGTCACCGGACGTAAACCCATCGACCATTCATCGTCGATAGTGATGCTCGGCTCCTGCTTCACTACCGAGGTGGGCTCACGCCTCGAGAGAGACGGATTTGATGTCGCCGTCAACCCTATGGGAGCTCTCTACAATCCCGCGACGATAGCATCGGCAATAGAACGCGCCCTTGCCCGCCGGCCATACACTGTTCAAGACCTCACCGAGTACAACGGCACGTATCATTGCCTCGATTTTCCTACTCAGTATCAAGGAGCCGATGCCACCGAGCTGGTCGACCGGCTTAACACTGACATCACAGCGTTGGCCGAACGGCTCGAAAAAGCCGACACGTGGATCATCACATTCGGCACAGCCCGCGTCTACGAGTTTGAAGGCCGCGGCATTGTGGGCAATTGCCATAAACTCCCGGGCTACATGTTTACCCGACGCCTCATGACAGTCGACGAGATTGCCGAACGCTGGCAACCGCTCGTTCATGGCCGCCGTGTTATCTTGACAGTCAGCCCCATACGCCACATCTCCGACGGTCTGCACGGCAACCAGATAAGCAAAGCCACGCTGTTGCTTGCCACCGAGAAGCTTGACAATGTCGAGTATTTTCCATCCTACGAAATTGTACTTGACGACCTGCGCGACTACCGCTTTTATGCAGCCGACATGAAGCATCCCGGCGATGTGGCAGTCGACTACATATACGAGAAATTCGCCGAGACATATTTCACGCCATCCACACTACAGGCTGCCAAAGAAGCCCGAAAAGCTTCGCTCAGGGCCGCCCACCGTCCCATACTGAAATGAAACTGACTATATCACAGCTAAGCAAAGCCACCGGTGTACCCCCCATTGGAGCCAACACCGATACAATCATATCCTCACCTCTCACCGACAGTCGCTCGCTGCTCGACCCGGCCGAGACAATCTTCTTTGCCTTGACCACATCATGCAACGACGGTCACCGGTATATACGCGATCTGTACCGCAACGGTGTGCGTAATTTTGTCATCAGCAATGATGTACTGCTCAAAACCGAGACATTTGACGATGCGGTCTACTTTGTGCCCGATTGTACGGTAACAGAATTTCTGCAACAATCGGCCTGCTACATACGTTCGCAGGTTGATTGCCCTGTCATCGGCATTACCGGCAGCCGAGGCAAAACGATTGTAAAAGAAATGATTGCCGAGGCTTGTTCCGATCGCCGCGTGACCACATCGCCCCGTAGCTGGAACTCACAGATAGGTGTACCCCTGTCGGTATGGCGACTCGAGGGCGACACACAACTTGCTGTGTTCGAGGCAGGAATATCCCGCCCCGGCGAGATGAAAAAACTCGAACGCATCATCAGGCCCACAATAGGCATTTTCACCGGCCTTACCGACGAGCATGCCCGCGACTTTGACAGCCCGGAGCAGAAATGTCGTGAGAAAGCAGCCCTGTTTGTCAACTGTCGTGACATCGTTTTCATCGACAACGACCCCATAATTGAGCCCACCCTAAGAGAAATATGCCCCAAAGCCACGCTTCACCGAGCCGTGGATTATACCCAAATCGTCTCAACGGTAAAGCGGCTTTTAGGTTACGCCGACACGGCGGTAACCGACATAGCTCCAATCTCAACCCGCATTGATTTCAGCGAGGGCCAGGAGGGCAACATATTCGCCTATGATCATTTCTCGAATGACCTCGGAGGCATCGAGACCGCTCTCGATCAGGTTTCACGACGACTGCCACAGGGCACTCCGCTCATCGCGGTTCTTGGAGATATGCAGCTGCGCGGAATGGCGCCGGCCGAGGCTTATAAACGACTCGAAGAGATGCTATTGGCGCGTAAAGTTGACGGTATCGTAACCGTAGGTCGGGAGATTGACGAGTATGCATCACACTTCTCGTCAATGCTCATCAAAGACCACGCCTCTGATCCCGATGACTTCAACCGCCGCTTCAACACCTACAACTTTCCCCACTCGGCACTGCTCATAAAAGGGAAGCCGGGGCAAGGCTTCGAGCGCATCAAATCATGGCTTGAAGACACCCGCCACGATACGTGCCTTGAAGTAAACCTCGATGCTCTCGTCGACAACTTCAACTACTACCGTTCGCTCGTGAAGCCGACAACCGGAATGGTAGGCATGGTCAAAGCCGATGCTTACGGAGCCGGAGCCGTCGAGGTGTCGCGCACGCTCCAAAGCCAGGGTGCCGACTATCTTGCCGTAGCAGTGGTTGAGGAAGGCCTCACCCTGCGCCGAGCCGGCATAACCATGCCTATTATGGTTCTGAACCCTATCGCAAGCAACTATACCGCTCTGTTTGACAAGCGATTGGAACCGACAGTATTCTCGCTGCGTGAACTCGAGCTTTTGAGTAGCTTCGCGCCAAAAGACACAGTCAACCCCTACCCTATACATGTAAAACTTGATACCGGCATGCACCGTTTCGGACTCAACGAGTCCGAGCTTCCCCGATTTATCGAGGAAATAAAGCGATATCCACAGTTCCGCATTGCCTCGGTGTTCTCTCATCTTGCCACTGCCGACTGCCTTGATATGGACGATTACACCGAGTATCAGCTTGCCAACTTCGACCGCATGAGTGCATATCTTTTATCGCATCTCGGCTATCCCGTCAAGCGACATGTGCTCAACACTGCCGGCATCATGAGATATCCTCAGTATCAATATGATTTGGTGCGCCTCGGTATCGGACTATACGGAATCTCACCACTCGGTGATACCGATAGCAACCTACGCCCCGTATCGCGACTCACAACCACCATCAGCGCCCTGCAGCACCGCCATTCAGGCGAAACCGTGGGTTATAGCCGACGTGGAAAAATCACCGGCGACACCATCGTAGCCACACTCCCCATAGGCTATGCCGACGGCCTTAACCGCCACCTCGGCTGTGGCAACACCTCGATGATTGTCAACGGAGTAGAATGTCCCACAGTAGGAAACATCTGCATGGACATCTGCATGATCGACGTAACCCCCGCCAACGCCGCCTGTGGCGACCGCGTGGAAATATTCGGCGAAACCATGCCCGTAACCACCGTAGCCCGCACCCTCGGCACCATCCCCTACGAAGTCCTCACCTGGGTAGCCCCGCGCGTCAAACGCATCTACTACCGCGAATGACCCACTCACCCCAATAAACTACCATGAAAAGTCAACTTACATTATATCTATCAGCCCTACTGTTGTCATCGTGCAGCAGTAACCACGACAGCGCACACCCAATCGAGCAACACGACCTGAGCGTAACAACCGACGTTTCAATCGACAGCATATTTTCCGATGTCGAAGTAACGCCATTACGTTTTGAACGAGACACTTATCCGTCGACTGTTTTCAATGGTCGCGTTACTGATGATGTGATTATTGTAAGCGATGATCATAGTCTGATTCATGTATTCGCAAAAGACGGCCACTATATATCATGTTCCGATAAACACTTAGGCCTCGGACCAAATGATTACACTGTGTTGATGGGCTTTTTCTATAATAATTACTGTAATGGCATCCAAGCATTGACTCCAAACAATTGTCTGTTTTTCGATTACAACTGCAATGTACAAAACTCCCGCAAAATACCGACAGTCGTAGGTAAAGACGGCATGATATACGACAATGGCATAGCAATATCAAGCACTCAATCATTATTGACACCAACCATTGTAAGCAATAAACCATACCAGTTAGCGCTATACGATCATGCTGCCGAAAAGATTCTGAAGAATATAGATTACAGCAACGATGTAATAGCTCCGATGAATATCCAAAACAAGTATTTCTTTGCTTTGCCTAATGGCGAAATTCTATTTTGCCCTCCCGCATTTTCCAACTACATCTATCAAATTAATACTCAAACAAATAGCATCAGCAGACTGATCGAATTAAAATATAGCGATAACACTATTTCAAAAAACGATTTAGAGAAGTTTAATTCTGATCGTGCAGAGATAGGCCAATATCTGTTTCAATCCAATAAAGAAATACCTATATCACAACTTGTTAACTCGCGCAAAATCATAACAACAATCAAAATAGGGCAACAGCTCAGTAATTTCTATTGCATTGTAACTGATCGAAAAAGCGGCAAAAATTTAAAAATAAAAATTGGAGGAGATGAAGGCTACAGCTTCCCGGTAATCAACGACCTTGACGAAGAATACGCATACGTCTTTCATCGCAAAGAATTCATCACACAAAATCCACAACTCCTTATGGGTAAAGCTGCTGCCGACAGCATACTCGCCCCGCTTGATCCCGACGACTACCTCCTGTTGACCTACAAATTTCGCTAACCCCCAATAACCTGAATGGAGTATCCCTCTAACACACATGCTACCAATTAAGAAAATATGCATGTATGGATGATTTTATAAATCTTCACCATTTGCACGATTATATTCATTATCATAAAACATTACTATATAATATTTACCGTACTTCTCAGAAATCATAAACCATACATTTTTCATAAAATTTGATTCTAAATAATATTTAAATTCAGTCTTTAATACTTCTAAACTTATATCTTCCGTTGGATTTGCAAGTTCTTCAGGAGTAAATCGCTCTGCTAAACTTTGCTCAATCGATTTTTGAACCAACAATGTATCTGGTCGCTGATAATATATAGCTTCATAGCGTTTATTATTAACCGACATTTCATAGCTTATATCCTCTTCCTCTGGTATTGACTGATCTTCAGCCTCTATATATTTGGAATTATTTTCAAATTGATGGCACAGTCTATTGAATCTTAATCGAATTGATCGTTCGTCTCTGGTATTATCGTCACAAATCATGATTCGATAAACTTTATCATTTTCGGTTACGACATATACATTGACTTCTTCTCCGTTGAATTCACCATGCAAGATTTCTTTATTGAATGAATATGGAGCAAATCCTTTAGCTCTAATTTTCTTAATCATCTCTGATTTTTTACCATCAACTGGAATTCCCAGAAATTGAGTAACATCTTTTTGTGCACTAACATTTAAAGCAATAAAAACACAAAACAAGTTTAATAAAATCTTATTCATAAAGTCTAATCGCACACTCCAGTTACCATAAGTGCTTTTTATTAAACAAGAAGCGTGGAACTGCATTGCCACCACGATTGAATTGAAGGTCCTGAGAAAACCTTTAGCACGAATATGATGATAGCAGCCCACGCTGAAGCGTGAGAACCACTATGCCATCTCTCGTGCTAAATTTTGAAAGTTTCTCAGGTTTTCAATTCACAAGATAAGCATAACGCTCCCTTTTATATATGTCTTAGAATGAGAATTCTCAATCCATCTACAAAATTAAACAAAAAAACGTAATTTTCAACTCTTATCCATTCTATTATTAATATCGAATTATAATTCTGACTGAGTGTAGAGTCCAAGGGCAAATGCAATATTAGCGAAAATGTTTAAAAAATTCAACAGTTGGCGTAGAAAACTTCAGTTTTTCACGAGGTCTTCGATTTAGTGCAGGTTCAACTGGCAAGTGCAAAATTAGCGATTTGTTTGAAGAATTCGGT